>CAZKQD010000009.1:0-30070 GCA_964554835.1 uncultured Planctomycetia bacterium
GCCAGAAGTTATTCCATCATCCAGATCATGATTATTGTAAGCTATTTCATCAGAGGCATTTACAACTTGAGTTTCTAGAGAGGGATGTTTATTGGTATCAAATGATTCTATTTGCGGCGCATCATAGGTGGTTATATGTCTAATAATTCCTTCTCTAACCTCCCAAGAAAGATTTAATCCCTTAAATTTTGGATATCTCTCTTCCAGGTAATCAACTATTCTAAGCGCCTGACTATTATGTTCAAAGCCACCATGTCCTTGCATCAATTTATGTAGTGTTTCTTCTCCTGAATGACCAAAAGGTGTATGTCCTATGTCATGAGCTAAGGCTATAGCTTCTACTAAATCTTCATTTAGATTAAGAGCTCTAGCTATAGTACGTGATATCTGTAGAACCTCCAGGGTATGAGTAAGGCGCGTTCTGTAGTGGTCCCCTTCGTAGTTGACAAAAACCTGAGTTTTATATTGTAGTCTTCTAAAAGCACTTGAATAAGTAATTCTATCTTTATCTCGCTGGAAAGCAGTTCTATAAGGGTGTTCCTTTTCTTTATAGACTCTTCCTCGGCTTTGCGAGCTTTTTATAGCATAAGGGGCTAAAGTTTCTTTTTCTTGTTTTTCAATCAGTTTTCTTTTAAGCATTTTAAGTATTTAAGATAATTTCTCTTTCAATATAGGCACTAAATCTTTTTTGCTTATTTCAGATTGTGTATGAGCCTCCATATCTTTGAGGACGACTTTTCCTTTTTTTAATTCATCTTCTCCAATAACGATAACGAATTTACTTTGCAATTTATTTGCCTGTCTCATTTGAGCTTTTAAGGATCTATCCTGATAATCGATATATGCTTTAATCCGCTGATTGCGTATTTCATTTATTATCTTATAAGCTTCATTTTTAACTTCCTCGTTAACTACCGCCACATATATAGAGTCTCTTTCTTTGCCTTTAAGTTCTATTTTTTCAGCTTCTGTTGCCATAATGAGTCTTTCTATTCCAAAAGCAAAACCGCATGCTCCTACTTTAGGTCCACCGAAACTTGATACAAGATTATCATATCTGCCGCCAGCACAGATGGCATTTTTAGCGCCTAATTTAGAATGAGTTAATTCAAAGATAGTTCTCGTGTAGTAATCAAGACCTCTTACCAGGCGAGAATTAACTATATAAGGCACGCCAATTGCCTTTAGGGATTCTTTTACTTTCTCAAAATGTTGCCTGCAGACGTCGCATATATATTCAATAGGAGAAGGTAATTTTTTGATTATCTTTTTGCAATGAGGATTTTTACAGTCTAAGATTCTTAAAGGGTTAGTGTTGTATCTCTGCTTGCAGTCCTGACATAAATTCTTAAGTTTTTCTTTAAGCTCCTGTTTTAAAATATTTCTATAACGTTCTCTATCTTTAAGACAACCAAGACTATTAAGTAATATATTAAAGTTTCGCAGGCCAATTTCAGTTGTTATATTATACATTAAAGCAATTATTTCAGCATCTAGATAGGGATCATAGGAGCCGATTACTTCAACTCCCATTTGATGAAACTGTCTCATTCGTCCTGCTTGAGGATTCTCACTCCTAAACATAGGTCCAATATAATACAATTTAACCGATTTGGATTTCTTGTAAAGCTTATGTTCTAAGTAAGTCCTTACTACAGAGGCGGTTTCTTCCGGGCGCAACGTAATGCTCCTTGAGCCTCTATCTTTAAATGTGAACATTTCTTTTTTTACAATGTCAGTTGCCTGACCTATACTTTTTTTGAAAAGATTGGTATATTCTATAATGGGTGTGCGTATTTCTTGATATCCATAAGATTCAAATAAATGTCTGGCTAGTTTTTCTATATAGTGCCATTTATTAATCTCAGGTTCCATTATATCGTTTGTTCCTTTAATTGATCGCATTTCCATAACATTTTTTCCTTTATAGGCTTAGACTAATTAAATGGGGTAAACAAATAGCCCCAATTAGTTATATGTAATTGGGGCTTCTAATAAATATTTCCTGTGTATACAATTGAAAAAATAAGTTTTAAAAAAAGTTTAAAATTAATAGTTAGTTTTATAGAGAACTATAAAAATATGTTACTTTACTCTATCTTTCATTATTAATCCAGGTTTAAAGACAACTACTTTTTTGGGCGGGACTGGCACTACTTCGCCCGTTCGCGGATTTCTCCCTGTTCTTCCCTTTCTCTGTTTTACTTTAAAGACCCCAAAATTTCTCAATTCTACCTTCTTTCCTTCACTCAAACTATCAATGATGCAATTAAGAGTTTTTTGGACAACCTTTTTGACATCTATCTGTTTAATATTAGCCTGGGTAGCAATTTTTAAAACTATATCTTTTTTGGTCATCATCTACCTCCTTTAGATTTCTCTAACTTCTTATATATCTATGAGTAATATAGCATATAATAAGCCAATATGTCAAGCAGAAACTTTAATTTCAACTGCATCTTGACCAACTAAATTTCCTACTTTTTCCAATAAAGATTTGCCAACCTCAACTTTTATATTAGAATTAAGTAACATCTTTTGTTTGGTCCCATCAGGATTTATAAAATGTAGATAGACTGGAGTGATTCCCGGATAGCTTGATAGCATATTTTTTAATTTTTTTAGCGTGCTTTGTTCTAATCCTGCTGTATTAAGCTTAATATCAATACTTGAGGTATATCTCTTCCTGGCTTCTTTTATAGATAAGAGCTCATCGGCAATTATCTTAGGATTTTCTTCCTTTAAGCTCAATTTCCCCTTTAGGAGAACTGTGGCATCTGTTTTTATATAATTAGAGTATTTACTATACGTTCTTGGAAAGACAAGTACATCTACCTGCCCAGTTAAATCTTCAAGCTCCACTATAGCCATTTTTTCGCCTTTCTTTCTGCCTTTCTTTGTAAGTGTATGTTTTACTTTTGTCAGGACACCCATTATAGTTATTGATTTACCATCGGCTTGATTAGGTAAGTCTGAGATGGTGGTTTTAGAGAAGAATTTTATAAGCTTTTCATGTCTTATTAAAGGATGACCTGTTACATAAAATCCAAGCATTTCCTTTTCATAAGATAAAAGCTGATTTTCAGGCCACTCTTGAATATCAGGCGCTTTTTGAAAAGTTTTACCAAAGTAATTTTCTTCTGAGAGTGTATCCAGGAAGGATAACTGTCCATTGTTTCTGTCTTTTTGCAGGCCGCTTGTAGCCTCTAAGATTTTACTTAACATAGCTATCATTTGAGAGCGGTGTAAACCAGAACCATCAAAAGCACCACATTTAATCAGGCTTTCAATAACGCGCCTATTAACTAATCTTGTATCAACGCGACTACAAAAATCATACAAAGATTTAAATTTACCTTTCTCTATGCGACTTTTTATAATGGATTCAACAGCTCCCTCGCCAACATTTTTAACAGCTGATAAACCAAAACGTATAGCATTTTTCTCTTTAACAACAGTGAATTCTGAGTAACTTTCATTTATATCAGGTGGTAGAATTTCAATGTTAAACCTTTTTGCATCATCAATATAAAGGGCAACTTTATCGCTATTATTCTTTTCACTTGTCAATAACGCAGTCAGGAACTCTATTGGATAATTAGCTTTAAGGTAAGCGGTCTGGTAAGCAATCATTGCATAACAAGTTGTATGGGCCTTATTGAAACCATAGCCTGTAAAATGAGACATTAAGGCAAAGATTTGTTCTGCTGAATTTCTATCAATTCCGCGCTTTATAGCCCCTTCAATAAAATCTATGTGTAGTTGCTCCATTTGCTCGGGTCTCTTTTTGCTTATTGCCCGCATGAGTATATCAGCTTGAGCTAGAGAGAATCCGGCAAGCTCTAGACCTATAATCATAATTTGATCTTGGTGTAAGAGTATGCCATAGGTATCTTTAAGTATAGGAACTAATTTTGAATGCAGATACTTAACTGGCGTTTTGCCGCGTTTTCTTTTTATAAATTCGTCAACTAATCCACTTCCAAGCGGACCAGGACGATATAGGGCTAATAAAGCAACTATATCATCGAAAAATTCCGGCTTTAATTTTTTCAATAAATCTCTCATGCCTGCGCTTTCTAACTGGAAGACTCCTAAAGATTTAGCGTCACTTAAAAGTTTATATGTCTTTTTATCATTAAGATTAATATTGTTTATGTTTACATCTTTATCTTCTACCCTTTTTATAATCTTTGTAGTTTTATCCATTACAGTTAAGGTCCTGAGGCCTAAGAAGTCCATCTTTAAAAGACCTATTTTTTTCAGCGAATCCATTGCATATCCAGTTGTTATTTGACCATCGCTTGTCTTAAATAAGGGCGTATGGTTTGTCAATTCATCTTCAGAGATAACCACTCCAGCTGCATGGACGGAGGCATGTCTTGATAAACCTTCTAATATCTCTGAAGTGTTAATCAAATGCCTTATTCTTTCATCATTCTCGTATAAATTTCGAAATTCAGGCTCTATATTTAAGGCTTTCTTTAAACTCATCTTTGGATCCGAAGGGATCAATTTAGCAATTTTGTCAATTTCACTGTAGGAAAAAGCCATAACCCTGCCTACGTCTCTTACGACAGCCCGCGCAGCCATAGTGCCAAAAGTTATAATTTGGGCAACATTTCTTTCTCCGTATTTTCTAGCTACATAATCTATTACCTCTTGCCTTCTTTCATAACAAAAATCAACATCTATATCAGGTAAACTTATACGTTCTGGATTTAAAAATCTCTCAAATATTAACCCATGTTTTAGGGGATCAATACTTGTAATATCTAATGTATAAGCTACTAAACTACCAGCTGCTGAGCCCCTGCCCGGACCAACTGGAATATCCTTACTTTTTGCAAATTTAACAAAATCCCAAACCATTAAAAAGCAGCTTGCATACCCTGAATTTTTTATAACGGATAGTTCTTTATTGAGTCTGTTTTTTATCTCATCTGTCAGTTTATTGTATTTTCTTTTAGCTCCCTCAAGGCATAATTCTCTTAAGTATTCATCGCTACTTATATTCTCCGGCGGTCTATATTGAAACAAATGAGTTTCATTAAAAGATAGCTCTAAATTACACTTTTCTGCAATCTCAATTGTATTTTTAATAGCTTCTGGTATATCTTTGAAGAGATTTTTCATCTCTTCAGGACTTTTAAAATAGAATTCATCAGTTTGCAGTTTCATCCTATTCGGATCATCTAAGGTGGTTTGTGTCTGCAAGCAAAGTAGAACTTCATGAGCTTTTGAATCTTCTTTTCTAATATAATGAACGTCATTTGTTGCAACTAAAGGAATTGATAATTCTTTCGCCAGTTTTATTAAATAATTATTGACTTTCTTTTGTTCATCTATGCCATTATCCTGAAGTTCAAAATAAAAGTTGTCTTTGAAAATATCTTTAAAATAACCGGCTACATCTTTAGCTTTGTTTAATTTTTCTGACATAATAAGGTTAGGAATTTCTCCTTTTAGACAACCACTTAGGCATATTAATCCTTTTTTATATTCAGATAAAACCTCTTTATCTATCCTTGGCTTGTAGTAAAAACCTTCAAGATATCCAGTAGAAATTAATTTCATTAAGTTTTTATAGCCGGTTTCGTTTTTTGCAAGAAGTGTTAGATGGTGGGCAGTTTTTTTTAATTTGTTGAATTTTTTTTCCAACCTCGATTTAGGCGCTACATATACCTCAGCGCCTATTATAGGTTTTAGGCCATAATCTATGGCCTTGCTATAAAATTCAATAGCGCCAAACATATTGCCATGGTCGGTTATTGCTACAGCGGGCATCTTGTACTTATGGGCAGTTTCCATTAAATCTGTTAAACGGCAGCCACCGTCAAGAAGACTGTATTGGGTATGTATGTGTAAATGCACGAAATCTGAATGTTTCATTTTAGTATCAGCCGTTTATATAACTCATCTAATGCTTGAGGTATTATTTTGGTCTTGCTAATTATCGGCATAAAGTTTGTATCTCCTTGCCATCGCGGCACTATATGAATATGAAGATGACCTGCATAACCAGCCCCGGCAGCTTTACCTATATTCATACCAACATTAAAGGCACAAGGATTTAGTACTTTCTTTAGCAATTTCATTACTTTATTAGTATGCTTCATTAACTCGATTAATTCATTATCATTTAGTTTATCTAGGTCCTTAATATGTCGATAAGGAGCTACCATTATGTGTCCATTATTATAAGGGAAAATATTCAACATGGAAAAGACATACTTACCTCTTGATATGATATAATTCTTTTTATCAATTTTTAATTTTGACTTCAGGCAGAATATACAACCCTTATTTTTCTTAGATTTAATATACTCACTGCGCCAGGGAGCCCACAACCTATCCATAGTTTTACCCCTTATTTAATATGATAGAAGAAAAAGATAGACAGAGCGAAAATCGTAATTATAGCAATAATATCCCAACCCAATCTCAAGAATGATTTTTTACTACGGTAAATTAAAGCACTTATAACTATAGCAGAAAAGACCATGCATAAAGTCAGAGTAAATATATGAGAAAAGGATATTGTAGATAACAGCTGCGCCTTTACATAAAATATATCAGTAATAGGAACTATTATTGTATCAAAGAAATTACTACCCAGAATATTACCCACAGCCATATCAACTGAACCAAGCCTAAGAGCAGAAATAGAGACAATTAATTCAGGCAGTGAGGTAACAACTGCCAAGAAAACTAATCCAACGAAAGTATCACTCATACCTGTCGTTAAGGCGATATGTTTGCCTAACTTTGCCAGTGAAAATCCAGATATAATAACTATTATTGCCGAAATTATAAATTTAATCCAGAGATGGTAAACTTTTTCTAATTTTTTATCCTTTGGATTGCCAGGTTCTAAAGAGTGTTTATACAATGCTCGAGTAGATAAGACATATATTAATATAAGAAGAAAGCTCTCGTATCCTACATGCATAAATCCCCACCCAATATTAATAATTGTCCTCTGGATTAACGACAGACCAATCAAGCCCAACATCATAATAGTTAAAGATGCAGTTAATACATGAGACCTATTGGATTCTGATAATATACTTCCTTTGCCTTGAATAAGATCAAGCAAGGCAAGTATCATAAGATTAAAAAGTATAGAGCCAATTGCATCTGAGACAGCCATGTTAGGCGCATCAACTATAGTTACGGAGCCGATACTGGTAATAACTTCAGGTAAGGACGTAATGATGGCTAAAAATATTACCCCAAACAGGGCTTCTGATATAAATCTTTTCTTTGAGATAATTTGACCATACTGTGAAAGCTTAAAACCAAAGTAAATAATTAATGCGGTAAATAGTATAAATTCTGAATAGATTTTCACCATAACACTTTAATGTTATATATTTTTAAGTTTTATAATTTTGCCTTCAATTTTATCTGAGATAGTTAGCATTCCTATTGATCTATAGGGGCAAAAAATATCATCTACTGGACATCCGGGATTAAAGAATAAAATACCATTCTTTTTCTCATTTACCGGCACATGTGAATGTCCAAAAACTATTACATTAATTTTAGATTTGGGAAATTCTTCTTTTACTCTTTGAATTCTATCTGAGATTCTACCTAAGGTGTGAATTAGTCCTATTTTAAATTTACCAATTTTAATAATTTGTTTTCTTGGGAATTTTTTTTTAACGTCTTCTTTATCCATATTTCCATATACGGCTTTGACAGGAGCTATTTTTTTTAACTCATCTATTACAGATAGATCGACAAGATCACCTGCATGTAAAATTAAATTACTTCCTTCAAAAAGAGTAAAAATTTCATCAGGTAATGTTTTGCTTTTAATTGGAATGTGTGTATCAGCAATTATGCCTAGCTTGATCATTTAAAATTTACCAACATTATACTTAATTAATTTTCCGAACTTCACTTCAGTTAATAAAATGTTATAATTTTTATCAAATTCGACATTAAGCTCCATTAAATTTGGACAGTCGCTACCCAAAACCTCTTTTTTTAATTTATAAGCAGGCTCTTTCTCGTCCTTTTCTTTATATTGATTCATAAGATCAGTTTCTAAATTAACTACTACTTTGACTATTTCTTTACACTTATCACATTCTATCCGAAAGGTAAGAAATTTAGATCTTTCTTCTGATTTAAATAATTTTATAAAATTTTTAAAAAAATTGAACATGATTTAAGGCAGATAATAAAATGGATTTTTAGGTATATGGCCTTTTCTAATCTCAAAATATAATTCTGGTATTTTAGCTCGGCCTGTTGTACCTACTTTTGCAATTACTTTTCCTTGCTTAACTCTTTCTCCTAAAGAGACTAAATTTTCTGAATTATGGGCATAAACTGTTACAAATCCATCCTCATGATTTATGATAATAGTTTTACCTTTACCTTTTAGTTTATCATTACAAAAAGATACCTTTCCACCCCGAGCTGCTACAATTTTATCTCCTTCCTTTGCTTTTATCAAAATGCCTTTACTTTTTACACCGCTATATTTCATGCCAAAGTGAACAATTACTTTACCTTTAACAGGCCAAATAAAGCCCGAGCTTTCTACTGCAGACTTTGTATTATGCACAGGTTTTCCAGCATAAGGTATAAATACAGACTGCCCTGCATTTACCTTAGAGGCGTCTGGAATCTTATTAGCTCTTACAATATCTTCTAAGTTTACATTGTATTCTTTGGATATTTTCCATAAGGTTTCTCCTTTTTTTACCTTATGATACACGCCTGGAGTAGATGGGATATTTGCAAGTGAAGGCCGACGATATCCTTTTGCTGCACAACCCGTGAAACTTACAACTAATATTAATGCAATCAATAGATAAATTATTTTCTTCATATCTTTATCAACATCTCCTAAGGCACTTCATGCTACTAAAAAACCTGTAGCATTCAGTGTCAAATTCGCTCATATAATTTATCTCGTGCTTCACACTCCATAAATTATGAACTCATTTAGAGCGAGTGAGGAGAATTGAACTCCCGTATCCAACTTGGGAAGCTGGTGTTCTACCATTAAACTACACTCGCATAGAATTTTAAAAAGGTGCGGGATACCATTAAATTACGTCCGCAACTAACCATTTATTTTTTAAAAATGCGTTAGCTTTTTTAATTCTTTATATCTTTTGTTGATGTCCTTCAAGCTTAAACTCTTTATGCGCTCAACAGAGAATGATTCTACATTAAATGACGCTAAAATACTACCATAAATTACAGCTTTTTTAAAGTTAGGGACAGTTAATTTGTTTTTCTTGGCTAAATATCCCATAAATCCGCCAGCAAAAACATCACCCGAACCAGTTGGATCATAAATCGATTCTAAGGGATAAGCAGCAGAGCAAAATCTAAAATCTTTACCAAGGAATAAAGCTCCATGTTCGCCTTTTTTTAAAATTACCATTTTAGGTCCCATAGTAGAGATTATTCTGCCTGCTTTAATAAGGTTAGATTCTTGAGTTAAGTCTCTGGCCTCAGAGTCATTAATTATAAAAATTTCAACATAATTCAAAAGTTTTAGCAAACTCTTCCTTTTCTTTTTAATCCACAAATTCATTGTATCAGAGGCTATTAACTTTGTATTATTTAGCTGATTTAGGACTTTAAGCTGCACATCAGGATCAAGATTTGCCAAAAAGACATATTCGCTGTTTTTATATGCAGGAGGCAGTTCTGGGTTGAAATTCTTTAAAACATTCAAATCAGTAGATAAGGTTTTACGATTGTTTAAATTGTAGGAATATTCTGCCTTCCATCTAAATGTCTTTCCGTTTTTTATCTTTAATCCTTTTGTGTCTATATTTCTTTTTTTAAAAAGATTAATGTCTTTTTTACTGAAATCTTTACCTACTACGCCAACGAGATTAACCGGTGTAAAAAAACTAGCTGCTAAAGCGCAATATGTTGCGGAACCGCCTAAAGCTTCATCTTTTCTGCCAAAGGGAGTCTTGACTGAATCATAAGCTACAGAACCTACAACAAGAAAACTCATTTTTTTAAAATATCATCCATTATTTTAATAGCGCAATATTCAGAACACATTGAACAAACATCTTTCTTCTTGGATTTAAGAGCTTTATACATCTTTTTGGGTTTTTCTTTTTCCAGCGCCAACTCTATTTGCTTTTTAAAATCTCTTTTCTTTCGGGCTAAAGATATATCTCTATCAAGTTTGATGGCTTTCTTTATTCCTTTCGCGATATCAGCTGCATGAGCTGCAATCTTAGAAGAAATTAAACCGATTTTAACATCTTCTTTTGTTGGAAGACCTAAATGTTCTGCGGGTGTTAAATAACATATAAAATCAGCGCCATAGCTGGCAGCCATAGCCGAGCCGATACAGGCGGCAAAATGGTCATAACCCAAAGCAGCATCTGTTACTAAAGGCCCTAAGACATAGAATGGCGCTTCATTGCAAATTTTTTTCTGAAGATCTACATTAGTTTTTATTTCATTAATCGGGATATGCCCTGGTCCCTCTATAATAGCTTGAACTCCTTTATCATTAGCTCTTTTAGCTAATTCACCAAGTAGTATTAGTTCTTGAATTTGAGCTCTATCTGTTGCATCTTCTATGCATCCTGGTCTTAATGCATCACCTAAAGAGATAGTTACATCATATTTATGCAGAATTTTTAATAGCTCATTATAATGTTCATAAAGTGGATTCTCTTTTTTATTATGCATCATCCAACTGGCTAAAAAGGAACCACCGCGACTTACGATATTCAATAGGCGTCCTTGCTTTTTTAAGCGATTAAGACCCTCTGATGTCAAGCCACAATGAAGAGTCATAAAATCAACTCCCTCTTTTGCTTGCTCTTCAATAGTTTTAAAAAGATCATCTATTGTTATATCTTTAATTGTTTTGTTTTTGTTTGTAAAATTGACCACAGTTTCATAGATTGGAACCGTGCCAAGCGATATAGGAGAATTTTCTATAATAGCCTTTCTTATTCTTTTTAAATTTCCACCTGTGCTTAAATCCATGACAGCGTCAGCTTTATACTTTAGACTAATTTTTAACTTTTGGAGTTCAGACTTTATGCTGGGAAAATCAGGTGAGGTCCCTAGGTTGACATTTACTTTGGTGCTAAGACCCTTACCGATTGCAACAGGTCTGGAAGGATTGTGATTTGGATTTGAGCATATAACAATTTTACCTTGAGCAATCCTATTCAAAAGAATGCCAACATCAATCTCTTCTTCTCGAGCAATTTTTTTAATTAAGGGGGTAGTGATTTTATTCTTAGTTTTTTCTATTAATGTCATTTTCATTAGCTAATTTTTCCAAAAATTTTTTAGTTTGAAGGTGCGGATTTTCGTTTTTAATTATAGATGAAAATATTGCTACTTTAGTTATGTCGCCTTGCAAGAGGCTTTGGATATTTTTTAAGTTTATTCCGCCAATAATAAAGTAGGGTATATTTATATGTGCGATGATTTTTTTAATTCTATTTATCTTAAGAGGTTTGTAATGAATTTTAGTTTTGGTTGAAAAAGCAGGCCCTATACCAATATAATCTGCTCCTTCATTGACCGCGTCCTTAGCTTCTTCTACACCATGAGTTGATTTGCCTATTATTTTCTTTAGACCTAACAATTTCCTTGCTTCTTTTACAGGTATATCTTTCTGGCCTAAATGAACTCCATCGGCATTAACCAGTAGAGCAATATCTATTCTGTCATTAATAATTAAAATTTTTTTTAATCTTTTTGTTATTTTCCTTAGACGTAAAGCTCTTCTTAAAAAAAATTGATCATCTTTTTCTTTTATTCTTAACTGCACAATATCTGAACCAGCTTGAAGACTCTTTTTTGCTGCTTCAATATTTTCATTCGTTATTAGATAAAGTTGAGACTTTTTTAAATATTGCCTTCTCGATATCATATACTTTATATCTCAGGTTTTTAAATTCTTGAGATTTATCTTTATTTATAATTTTAGATACTTCCTCTAAAACTCTTATAGATTCTTTCACTCTTTGCAAATTAGCAGATAACACCTGGCGTATATCATTTTTATTAATTTCATCTACGCTGCTTTTTTTACCTGCATCTTCTCCTGTTGATCTTGAGTTGATTAGATCTTGCTCCTTTATACCTAAACTTTTTAAAACCGAGGTAATACAATGTCTTATATCTTTCAGCTGCATAGTTAGTTTTTCATCGCCCATGATAAATCTTATGATATCTTCACATACGCGTAATCCTTCCTTTGCTCTGTTACAATTCGCATCAATTATTCTTATGGTTTTATTCATTTATGTATCTTTTTCTTTAAGGCGGACTTAATAATAGAAGTGGTAGAATGCCCTTTTATATAAGGTAAAGATTTTACTTTACCTTTATAAGATTGAACAAAATCAGCACCCACTATATCTTCTTTTCTCCAATCTCCACCTTTTATTAAAATATGAGGCTTAATAGTTTTAATGATTTTAAGCGGTGTTTCCTGAGAAAATTTTACAACATAATCAACCGTATCTACTGCTGCTATAATAGCTATCCGGTCTTTTTCATCAATTATCGGCCGTCCCTTCCCTTTTATTTTCTCAACAGAACCATTGCTGTTTATTGCTACAACTAAAATATCGCAGATAGCTTTAGCTTTTTCTAAGTATTTAACGTGACCAACATGCAATATATCAAAACAACCATTTGTAAATCCTATTCTTTTACCTGATTTTTTTAATGAGTTTATGATTCGCGATAATTGCTTTATAGTTTTAATTTTGTCTTTAATCATTTAATCTTTACATAATTCACTTTCAATCAAATCGCAGATTATATGTATACAAGTTATATGAGCTTCCTGGATTCTGGGTGTTTGATTGGAGGGTACTCTTAGAACTAAATCACATAGATTAGCTAATCTTCCACCGGATTCGCCGGTTAAACCTATAGTTATAAGACCTTTTTCCTTGGATAGTTTTATGGCTTCTATAATATTTGCTGAATTTCCACTTGTACTTATTCCCAGGGCAATATCGCCTTCATTACCCAAGGCTTCTATCTGTTTAGAGAATACAACAGAATAATCATAATCATTTGCTAAAGATGAGATGGTAGATGTATTTGTATTCAGGGCAATAGCAGGGATTGCTTTTCTTTCTTTTTTAAATCTACCTATTAGTTCAGCAGCCATATGTTGACTATCTGCGGCACTACCTCCATTGCCAAAAATAAGCAGTTTTTTGTCCTTTTTCAAGGCCTGTATTATTTCATAGCTTATATCTAAAATGTTATCTATATAATTTTGTATTAATTCATTTTTGATTTTGATGTTTTCTTTTAATGAGTTAATTATTTTTTCTTTCATTATATTAACCGAAAAATTCCTTTGCAATTTTGATTAATTCTTTATCTACATACCTGGTTTTACCAACTATTTTTTCAATCTTTACTGTTCCTATTTTGTTACCTTGTAAACTAACCATATAGCCGGATTTATTTTGCATAATTAATTCTATTGCCTTAACCCCAAATCTAGTCCCAAGAATTCTATCATATGCAGAAGGAGTACCGCCTCTTAATAAATGTCCGAGCACTGTTACCCTTGTCTCAATTCCTGTCTTTTCTCGGATTTTGTCGCTTAATTTTTGACCTATTCCTCCAAGTCTAACGTGACCAAATTCATCCTTTTCTTTATCTTTAAGTATCAGTTTATCTTTTTCCAACATAGCTCCTTCTGCAACTACTACAATGCTAAAGAATTTACCTCTTTTTTTCCTATTTTTAACTGCCTTAATTAATGCATCTATATTAATTGGAACCTCGGGGATGATTATATAATCGGCGCCCCCTGCTATGCCAGACTCAAGAGCAATCCAACCAGTGTTTCTTCCCATTACCTCAACTACCATTACCCGATGGTGGGATTCAGCGGTTGTATGGAGACGATCAATGGCTTCAGTAGCTATATTAATTGCGCTATCAAAACCAAAAGTAGTATCTGTATATGGAACATCATTATCTATAGTTTTAGGTATTCCTACAACGCCAAAACCTTCTTTTGATAATTTAGCGGCAACACTCAGGGTATCATCGCCGCCTATAGCTACTAAAGCATCTAACTTAAGCTTCTTGATGTTCCTTCTTGTCTTTTTGATGTGTTCTTTGTTTTTATATGGATTGACGCGAGATGTACCTAAAATAGTTCCACCTTTAGGCAAAATTCCTGAGATTGACCGGAGGTCTAATTCTATTGTATTGTTATCTATTAAACCTTCCCAGCCATTTTTTATACCGATAACGCTATAATTTTCATTTATTCCTTTTCTAACCACTGCCCTAATAACGGGATTTAAACCAGGGCAATCTCCACCGCCGGTAAGCACACCAATTTTTTGCTTTGCCATAACCTCTCTCCTTAATGAGCACATAATTTACGAAAATTTTTGATTTTCATAAGTTATTTGTGCGAATTAATCCCGCACCCAGTTACTAGGAAGAATTACTACGAAGTATCTGGGTGCGGGGCAAACATAGAACTTAAACTTCACTTTTATACTGATAAGGTGGTTGCGGTGCTTCTTCTTTTGCTTTTTTAGATCGTTCTTTGGGTGCAATCTTTACAACATGAATTTTAACTACTAAATTTTCTTCAATGCCTAATATTGTCTGGATTTTATTCTTTATGGTATTTTGTATTTTTTGGGTAACATCAGGAATTGGTCTATCTTGAGCAAGGACAACCTTACATGATATTTGGACTCCTTCTTTATTAGCTTTGACATAGGGCCTTAAGTCTTTTATCTCATCAAAGTCTTTAGCCATTCTCTTAATTAAATCCTCTATCGCTGTAAGTGAAACTGTTACTTGACCATCTGGATTTTCATATGCAATAGTTTTCTCTTGTTGAAAACTGCCTAAGGCTATTTGGAGGATAGATAAAGAAATCACTATTATCGAAATGCCCACAAGTCCTATTATCAGACGATAATTGGCCTCAGTAGGCAAATACTTAATGATAGCATTAATATCTTCCGGATTAATAAAGGTAAGTGAATAGGCTATCAATAGACCCCCAACGATCAAAAATACCAGGGTATAAAAAGTTAATACAATACTATTAAATATTTTCACTTTCTTTTTCCTCCGCGTTTTTCTTCATTTTTTTTAGTTTCTCTTTCCTTAAAATGTACACCTTGAACATTAACATTGATTTCTTCTAATTCCAATCCAGTCATTTCTTCGACATTTTTCTTAATATTCTTCTGTATTTTAGATACCACTTCAGGAATATTTACGCCATATTTTAATACAACTGAAACATTAACTTTAGTTTTATCCGCATTTACCTCTGCCTTAATTCCCTTCTCATAACCTTTTTTACCCAAAATGTGAGCTAATCCATTAGCTAAAGTTGAACTCATACCCACTACTCCTTCTGTTTCTAAAGTGGCTAAAGAGGCAATAGCACTAATTACTTCATTGTGAATTTTTACTGCTCCTAAGTCTGATTTTTTTATTTCATCTTTTTTCATTTTTTACTCCTGGTATAATATTCATTATCTGTTTCTAATCTGTGAAATCTGTTTTTAATCTTTGTAATCAAGGGCGAAACGATTTTCCTGCCTGCCGGCAGGCAGGTGTAAAGCCCTATTAAATTGAAGGCTTTATGTATTTTTCTATAAAATTAGTATCATACTCTCCGCGTAAAAACTCAGGTACCTTTAATATTTCTTTATGCATCTTTATTGTATTGGCAATAGGCTCTATAACGAATTCATCTAAAGCGCGTCTCATAATGTTAATAGCTTCTTCTCTTGTGTCTCCATATGTTATTAATTTAGCAATTAATGAGTCATAATATGGAGGTATCTCATAGCCTTGATATGCAGCAGAATCAATGCGGACACCAGTACCCGACGGCGCATGATAAACATCTATTTTGCCAGGTGACGGCATAAAATCATTTTCAGGATCTTCAGCATTAATTCTGCATTCTATTGCGTGTCCTTTAGTTTTAATTTCATCCTGCTGTAAAGATAGACGTTCTCCCGCTGCAATCTTTATTTGTTCTTTAATAATGTCAACTCCGGTAACCATCTCAGTTACTGGGTGTTCAACTTGCACCCTGGTATTCATTTCCATAAAATAGAATTTACCTTTTTCATCTAACAAAAATTCAACTGTCCCGATATTATTATACTCGCTGATTTTCGCAGCTTTAAGCGCTGCATCTGCCATTTTTCTTCTTAATTTTTTGTTTAAAGCCGGTGATGGTGTCTCTTCTAATAACTTCTGATGCCGTCTTTGAATAGTGCAATCTCTTTCTCCTAAATGAACTATATTTTTATAATTATCTGCTACTATTTGAAATTCTATATGCCTTGGATGTTGAAAATATTTTTCAATATATATATCGGAATTGCCAAAATTTACCTCAGCCTCGGATTGAGCAGTTATTAAAGCATTGATTAGTCTTATATCATTATGCGCTATTCTCATGCCACGTCCGCCGCCGCCCGCCGCTGCTTTTAATATAACCGGATATTTTATCTGCTTTGCAATCTTTAAAGCGTCATCTTTTTCCTTTACTACAGAGGCACTGCCGGGTAATACAGGTATGCCGGCTTTGCGCATGATATTTTTTGCTTTTAGTTTATCGCCCATTTTTTTAATAGATGAGGCGCTAGGTCCAATAAAACTTATTTGGCATGATTGACATATCTCTGCAAAATGAGCATTTTCTGCCAGGAATCCATAGCCTGGATGTATTGCTTCTACGTCTGCAATCTCAGCGGCACTTATTATAGCTGGTATATTTAGATAACTATGCTGAGGTTCTTTAGGCCCGATGCAGATGGCTTCATCTGCTAAATTTGTCGGCAAAGAATCAGCATCTGCTTCAGAATAAACTATAACGGTTCTTATGCCTAAGTCTTTACATGCCCTTATGATTCTTAAAGCTATCTCTCCTCTATTTGCAATTAAAATTTTTGAGAACATTTTTTTCCTAAATTTCTAGCTCTACCTTAAATAAAATTTGACCATACTCAACAGGTGCGCCATTTTCGCAAGTTACTTCAACTATCTTGCCTTTCACTTCTGATTTTATCTCATTCATTAATTTCATTGCTTCAATAATACATACTATATCACCAGGTTTTACTTCTTTTCCTACATCAGTAAAAGATGGCTCTTCAGGTGATGGCGCTCCGTAGAAAGTTCCAACCATGGGTGATTTTATCTCAATAACATTTTGTTTCTTAGCGATTTTTTCATTTGCCTTTTGAAGCTCTTTCTCTTCTTGAATGCCAATTGTCTCTATTTTACCTTCTTTCTTAAATCCAGATCCTTCTTTTTTAAGTTTAATTTTTAGGCCATTTTTCTCAATCTCTAACTCAGTGAGTTTATTTTCGTTCATAAGCTTGATCATTTCTTCAATTTCTTTTTTATTCATAAAAGCACCTCATTTTGCTTTGCCCACGTATTGTTTTGATCTTGTATCTATTTTAATCTTAGCTCCTTTATTGATAAATATCGGAACTTGAATTCTTGTGCCAGTCTCAAGAGTTGCAGATTTAGTGGCAGTACTTTTTGCAGTATCGCCTTTTGCGCCCGGTTCTGTATGCTTAATAGACAATTCTACAAAAGTAGGCAATTTTATTTCTATTATTTCTCCCTCACTCAATATAGCCATAACTTCTGTATTTTCTGCAAGATAATCTACTATATTAGATATTTTCTTTTTATTTATAGGCAGCTGTTCGTATGTATCCTGATCCATGAAGTAATATATGTCATGATTATTATAAAGATAAGTGAGTTTCTTTTCATCCAGGAAGACCTCATTAATTTTATCGTTTGAGCGGAATGTTCTTTCTATTGTAGTCTCATTTTTGATACTTTTTAGCTTAGTCCGATAATAAGCAGGTCCTTTACCAGGCTTAACATGCTGGTAATTTATAATTGAATATAGTTCACCATCTAACTTGATAACTATGCCAGATTTAAATTGGCTTGGGGATATCATCGCTTAAAACCTTACATTTATCTTCTGTTACTAATATTATATCTTCTAATCTTATACCAAATTCACCTGGCAGGTATATTCCTGGCTCGATTGTAAAAAGCATACCCTTTTTTAGCCGGTTGAAATTGCCCTGAGCAATCAATGGTTTTTCATGGACTAAAAGACCAATTCCATGACCGCTTGCATGGATAAAATAACTTTCTAAATTGTGTTTTTTAAAAAAATCCCGAATAATTTTATCAATTGTTGATATTTTTATATTTGGCTTTATAGCCCTGATAGCTTCACTTTGAGCTGCTTTTACAACTTCAAAAATCTGCTTAAATCTTTTACTCATTCTACTTAATGAACATACTCTTGTCAAGTCTGAATTATAACCGTAACTCTTTGCACCCAAATCAATTATCAAATTCGAATCCTTTTTTATTTTTTTATTAGAAGAACGGGCATGCGCAGACGCTGTTCTCTCATCACTGATAACCATAGTATCAAAACCACCTCTCTCTGCGCCGCACTGTAAAATGTGATATTCTAAAGCTTGAGCTATTTCTTTTTCTGTCTTGCCTATTTTTTTAATTCTTTTGAAAAATTTAAAAACTTTCTTTGTAATTCTTATAGCTTCTTTTACCGCTTTAATTTCTTTTTCATCTTTTATTATCATTAACTTATCTAAAATCTGCTGCGAGGGCTTAAATTTTGTTCTTGTAAGAGACTTATTTAAGTTAACGAATAATTTATAACTTACATAATTTTCTTCAAAGCCAACTATTCTAAGATTGAGCTTAGATATTAATAATTTGATTCTTTTTATTTTATCTTTTGATATAATTGACTCAAATTTGTAGTTTGTATCCTTTATTTCCTCAAGATATCGAGAATCTGTAAAGAGAAAGAGTTTATTCTTTGTAACCAGAAGATATGCATCCTCACCCCGATAACCGGTTAAATAATATATTCTTTCTCTTCTGTTTATGAGATATGAATCTATTTTGTTTCTCTTGAAACTTTTTCTTAAATCTTCGAGCCTTTTATCAAAGTTGAATTTTATATTCACCCCGCACCTTTCTTTTTATCCCGCACCTTTATCAAATTCATCTTTATTATTCTTTCTGAATATCTAAAGGTGCGGGGTTCATTGTCTGGATTTTAAAGTTTCTATTAAAGCTTCTAATCCTAATATATAACTTTGAAGACCGAAGCCGGATATCTGTCCTTTAACTACAGGAGCAATAACCGAGGTATGCCTGAATTCCTCTCTTGCGTATATGTTTGATAGATGTACCTCAACCGCAGGTATTTTTGAAGCTGAAAGTGCATCCCTTATAGCTACACTGGTGTGTGTATAGGCCGCAGGATTAATTAATATACCGTCGTGGTTATCTGTAGCTTTGCCAATTAAATCTACTATCTCTCCTTCGTGATTAGATTGAACTATATTTAATTGTGCGTTTTTTTTAGATGCCTTTTCTTTCAATGCTTGATTAATCTGCTCGATTGTTACTTTACCATATACATCAGGTTCTCTTGTTCCCAAAAGGTTAAGATTCGGACCGTGAACTACGAGAATTTTGACCATAATTAACCTCCTAAATGAGTCCGCCTCAGGCGGACGAATTAATCCCGATAGTTGCAAGAAAATTTAGAATAAATTTCCGAAGCGTTTTACTATCGGGGTAAATCATTTGTGCGAATTTTAGCTTGTTTAAGCAAGGGATTATTCATCTTCTTTTTCAGCTTCATCAGCTAACATAACAGGAATGCCATCTTTAATAGGGTATTGCCTACCGCACTGCGTGCACACGATTCTGTCATTTTCTAATTTTACATCTTTTTTGCAAATTGGGCAAACTAATACATCAAGTAATTCTTTACTTATCATAATCCATCTCCTTTTTAATTTCTTTAAAAGGTATATGCCGATATTCACTTAAAAGATAAACTATGCCTCCCACTATGCCTAAACTCAAAAAACACCCTAGCCACATAAGCGCTAAGGCCATAGCTTTTACTTCACCCACTAACCCTGCAAAAAGCACAATAAAACAGCCTTCTCTTGGTCCAGTACCACCCAATGACGGTATTAAGCTAGCCGCCATAACTACTGGTATAAATAACAAAAATATTAAAAAGGGCAATTTTAAACTCAAACTTTTTGATAATATAAAGTAAATTAATATAAATACGACCTGCGCCGCAATTGAAGTAATAATCACCAGCAGACTTATTCTTTTATGGTTTTTAAAATTATTAAAAACTATATATGTCCTTTTTGCTATATTTTCTAACTTAATTTTTTTTAAAATAACAAGTATAAACTTGAACTTAGATGCAAATCCTTTATTTAATGAAAAATATATAAAAAATATTACTAGGGCAAAAATAATAAAAATTGAAAGTTTCATATTATAGGATAAAACTTGTTTACCTGCAATTAATAAAGCCGCTAAAGCGATAATGAGAATAGATATCAAACCAATTGTTCTATCTGCAAGTACAGCTGCATAAGATTCAACCTTTCTATGATTGAATTTCTCTGAGGCATAATATGCCTTTACAATATCTCCTCCTATTGACGTCGGAAGAAAGCTATTGAAGAAAAATCCTATCAGACTAAGCTGTATAGCTTCTTTTACGGTTAAGTCTAATTTCTGGATAGAGAACACCATTTTTAATCTTATTGCAATTAAGAAGATATTTAACGTTAAAATTAAGAATGCTAAGAATAACCAATTTTTACGGGATAGCTGTAAATTTAAAATTAGTTCATGGGCCTTATCCTTTAATGACCACCATATAATAAATATAAATATAAAGGTGATCGCGACTCTTGAAAATAATAAGATTTTTCTCTTCATAACCTCAACTATACCATAGGGTCTCATAATTGTAAACCCCGTTAGAAAGACCCAATGCAATGGACATCTACATTAATAAAGTAAGACTAACTATTATAACCATTCTTTCTAACGGGGTAAACCCCACTAAATAACAGAAAACAGAGAACCCCGAAGGAAAGCCTTCGGCTTCCTACGGGGCAGGCAGAAGCCAAAGTTTTTATTGTCTTCTGGTATCTGGTTACTGGTATCTGGTTTCTTGGTTGATTTCTGACCTCTGACTTCTGATAAATGGGATTTTGATGGTTCGACTGAGTTTATACTGAGAATCATCGAAGTACTCACCATCAATCCTGAGTGTAGTCGAAGGATTGATTTTTAAAAAGTTAGCCCTTTTGGTTGGTAATTCTAAGAAGAGAATTTTTAATTGAGTTTATTATTTGACGATATTGGTCTATTGCGTTTGCAAGCATGACAGAGGATTTTATGACTTTATTCTCTAAAATATCACCTAGTTCATCAACTCTATGCTTTACGTCTAATAAATAATGTTGAAAGTTCTCAATATCGTAATCTCGTGAATACTGAAGATGTAGGTGGTATAAAGTTAAAAGATATGGCAAAAGTAAACTGAATGAAACTAAAACTACATTTTTTTTATAAGCAAATGGATGTAAATTTTGACTTACAGAATAGACAGCGTCTGGCACAGCAGCGATAGCTAATGGTGCCGTGGCTTCAGGGTCTATATATGAAGAGACTTCCTGAATTCGATTCCTTATGGTTTTTTGAACTACATTTATTAATTGTTGGCGTTTTCTAAAGTCTTCTTCTTGAGCTAACTCTTCAAGAACATCGGAAGAAGTCCATTTTGAATCAAGCGGCACTATTTTTCCATCAGATAGTACCAGGCCAAATTCCACTTCTTTGTTTTTAATTTTATAGTTTCTGACTATCATATCTGAGGGAAACTGCTTTAATGTCTCAGATATTATATTTTCACCGGCCATACCTTTAGTTTTTGTGCCGGCGATAATATGATCAATACGTTTGATTATTTCTTGATTTATTTCATCATATCTTCTTCTTTCCTCGAGACGGCTGTCTATATTTTGGATAATTTGTTTTAGGTTTTGTCCTGCTCGCTGCACATTCTGCAGTGTTGCACCAAAGGCACCTAGTTCTTTATAGGACAAAGGAAGGTCTTCCTCGCGATGCTTAGCAGATAGAAGAATTTTAATGAGTATAGTAATAAATACTATTGAGACCACAATAACAGTTGCTAATATTATCAAGATCATCTCAGTTTTCATAAGATACCTCTATTACTTCGGCAATTAATAAAGGCCAATTCCGGCATAGCCAACAACACTTGTATAATCTCCTGTTGTATCACCACTTGTTTGGTATTTTATCAACTTAGCCTTACACGCATCTATATTTTTAAGTGTCTCTATCATGATGCTTGTTGGCGCGTAGCCACACATTGATATATTTAACTTTTTTATATTTTCTATCAATTTTTTAACATTTAACTCTAATATGGCGTCTATAGTTATTTTATCTTTATTTTGAGCTATATCCTGAGGTTCATAATGAGTTAAATCTGTAGAGGCAATAATTGTTATTTCCCGAGATGAGGACTTAATAATAGATGCAAGCTCTAAACCGATATCTTCATAAGCCTTTACATTAGAAGACAATACAATAATAGGTACTATTTTAAAATTCTTTTTTACATACTGGAGTAAAGGAAGTTGAACTTCTATGGAATGTTCTAATCTATGGGCATCATCATCCTTCTGGATATATTTTGAATTTTTTAGAATCTCTAATGTAATTTTTTTATCTATATCTATTCGTCCAAGAGGCGTATCCCAGGCATCAGCCCCTGATAGACTAAAATCCTTACCCAGACCGCTATGATTAGGACCCAATATAATTATAGTATCGCCGAGTTCAAAGCTCGCAATCGTCTCTATCGCTACTTTGCCTGAATATATATATCCTGCATGCGGTAAAACTAAACCTTTTGCCTTATTTTCTTTCTTAAAGTTCCTATTTTTCAGGAAAGATTCAAATTGTTTAATCAAGGCGTCTTTGCTGCCTGGATAGAATTGACCTGCAAAAGCCGGTTCCCTAATCATTTTATACCCCTTATTTCAAATAAATTCCAAATTACAAGCACCAAATAACAAACAATTTCAAAATTTCAATAACCAAAATTCAAAACATAATTATTTGTTTAGGTCATTTGGATTTTAGTCATTGGTGCTTATTTGCTATTTGGAATTTGTGATTTGTTACTTCTATTTTTATAGTGTATCTTTTGGTTCTAAAATAACAATAGTGTAATTATTTAAATCTAAAAATTCATTAATCACTGACTTTATATCTTTCTCGGTTACCCCTCTAATATTCTTTCTATAGTTCTTATGATTATCATACCCCAAATTATACATTTCATCAAGGGCGCATTTAAAACTTAACGCTTTATTAGTCTGTAACTTAATGCAATGTCTACCCATAAGAGATCTTTTAGCTTCATTTATTTCATCTTTTGAAAAGTCATATTTTTTTATCTTTTTTATTTGTTCAATTAAAGCCTTTTCTGATTCTGCTATCAGGTCTTTCGTTGTTGCTATGTAAAATATCCAACATCCCGGCTCAAATCCCATCATAGAAAATGTACCCACCTGATAGGCTAATCCTTTTTTATCCCTCAAATTATAAAATAGCCTTGAGCCGCTGCCGGATAACATAGAATCCAATACTTCAACGGCATATTTTTTATGGTTTGTATTCGATGGCGCACTAAAACCTATCATTATTAGAGCTTGATTTTTATCTATAATTTTACTTACTGTATTTCTTCCGCGTCTATAATTATCCTTAGGAAGATTAATCTTTGCCTGACTTTTTTCAGCCTCCCCAAAGTTAGAAAAATATTTCTCAACCAGATTGATAATCTGTTTTGTCTGTATGTCACCGAAAATTGCTAAAGTTAAATTTGACGGCCTGGCTACTTTTTTATAAAAAGTTAAAATATCTGCTCTATTTATCTTTGATAAGGATTTTGCGCTTCCTAAAGGATTTAATCTATAAGGATGATTTTTAAAAAAGTTCTTTCTTAAGGTTAAAAAACCATATTGAAAAAGGTCATCCCTTTGCCTTTGAATATCTGCCTTTATAAGTTGTTTTTCATGCACAA
Organism: uncultured Planctomycetia bacterium; assembly: GCA_964554835.1. Lineage (GTDB taxonomy): Bacteria > Omnitrophota > Gorgyraeia > JAGLLT01 > CAZKQD01 > CAZKQD01. The sequence continues at coordinate 24,041 of CAZKQD010000009.1, forward strand.
TTTGCGACTCTTTAAAAGTTGGACTTATAAGTATTCCACTTAAAAGCTGTAGGGCAAAATCTATATCTTTACTTAATAAATTAACAGACATCCCAAAACTATTATTTTGACTAAAAATTTCTGTTCTAATTCCTCTTCTTTCCAGTAAGCTGTTGAGCTGCTCTCTGGTGTAATTTTTTGTACCTTTAAGAAATAACTGCGTCATAAGATTACAGATTCCGTTAGTATCTTCATTCTCGTATCTTAATCCACCTTTAAAAATAGCCTGAATGTCTACAAGGGGTGAGCTGTGGTCTTCTTTTAAAAGAAGGGTTACTCCGTTTGATAAAACAATCTTTTTCACTGGATATTTATCAATTTTCTTTTTTTCTATCTTCTGATTCTTCTTAGAAGGCGGGACTTCTGGCAATATCACAGATGTGGTTAATTTATCACTTAATAAGTAGGTCCTAGCTACTTTTCTTATATCTTCTTCTTCCTGTTTATTAATCCTATTAAGATATTGGTAAGTAAATTTTGCATCACCTGTTAGATATAGTGATGAAGCCATATCTTGTGTTTGAGACTCTATAGTCTGTAAATGATTTAGATAGTTAGTCGTGGTTGTATTTTTAGCTTTTTCTAATTCTTCTTTTGTTATTCCATCTTCTTTTATATTGTTAATTTCTTCTAAAATACCTTCTATTGCTTTATCTAAATTCTTTTCATCTAAAGTAGCAGTTACTATAAATAAACCTTTATATCTCGGAGTATAATTATAACAGTTAATGGAATAGACTATTTTTAATTCATTCTTTAATCTCATTGTAAATCGCGAACTTCTTCCTTCACCTAAAATATTAGCTAATAAATCCAGGGCATACAGGTCATCCGAAGTAACATTTATTCCTTTAAAACCCAGGGCTAAATAACCCAGTTGAACATCTTTTCTTTTTATTGAGATACGCTTTGTCTGTTGCTCTGGTTCAGATATTCGGCCAGCTTCTATACAATAAGGCTTGGGTTTGAATTTGGAAAACAATTTATCCACTTCAGAATAAACTTCTTTTTGGCTTATATCGCCCCCTATAGATAATATAATGTTATTAGGTTTGTATCTTTTATGGTAGAAGTGAATAAGGTCATCTCTTTTAAGTTGTAGAAAGAGAGCCCTGTAGCCAATAACTGGATGGCGGTATGGATGAACAATAAAAGCTTTGCTCCAGAGATTTCTTAAAACTGCATTTTGCGGATTATCCTCGGTCATATTTATTTCTTTTAAAATTACTTCTTTTTCTCTATTAAAGTCGTTTTCTCTAAATGCAGCATTTTGCAAGATATCAGATATTATATTTAGGGCTTTATTGAAATTTTCTTTTGGAACAGTGATATAGTAACCCGTATAATCTAACGAGGTAAAACCATTAGTATTGCCTCCCAAGGATTTAATTGTTTTATGAATTTCTCCATTTTTATATTTCTTAGTTCCCTTAAAAAGCATATGTTCTATAAAGTGCGAGATTCCGCAACCATAAAATCTATTCTCATCAGCAGAACCTGTTTTAACTAACGTATAAATCGTGACTATGGGACTTTTATGATCTTCCTTGATTATAAGGTTCAGGCCATTATTAAGTTCATAAGTATAGATTTTATTTTCCTGATAATTTACACGGGGCTGGCTAATAGAAGTTTTAGATAAAATAGAACCGGATAAAAGAAGAATTAAAGATAAAAAAAATATGATTGGTAGAATTTTAACTGATTTAATTATATGGGATAATTTACAAGACATGCTATATTGTCTCTTGCATATTCTTTAATTTTCCGTAGCAGATTAAAGTGTCTCCTTCTTTTAATATATCGGTTGCTTTTGGCGCTGGCAAGATTTGATTATCCCTTTCAATGGCTAAAACTAATATGTCTTTTTCTCTAAAGGTGGTATCCTTTAAAGGTAATCCTATATTTGTAGCGTCTTTAGTTAGAGTAATCTCGGCTACTCCATAGCCTTCAGCTAATCGGAGAACTTCATCAATAGTTTTTTCCTTTAAAGTAGTACGTCTGGCAAGATATTTTTCAACCGCACCTCTAAATTTTTTAACAAAAAGACGGTTTCTGGTGAGGAATAAAATTATCAAAAAGACTAATAATAACCCTGAAATCTGTATTATGCTAGGAACTAATGCGTGCGCTTTTATAAAAGCATTAATAATTAAAGATACAAAAGATGCCCATGTTACAAACCCTATAATCATCAAAGCCATTATGATTCTTCTTCTTTTGCTGTCTTTTACAACATCTTCGGCTTCCTCGGTTGTAAATCCGGTAGCAGTAAAGGCGGACAAAGCTTGAAACCTGGCTTTTCGCATATCCAGACCTGTCATATTTAATGCAATAGCTGCAATCTCAACTACCAATATCAAAAGAATTAGTGGTATAGCAACAATAAATAAGGTCATATCCCTATCTCATATATCTTCTACTTCTGGCTGTCTTTTTCGCCGCCTCTTTAATTTTCCTTCGCTTTTTCACAGAGGGTTTTTCGTAGAATTTACGGTTTCTGTATTCCCTTAAAACGCCCTCTCTTTGAAGTTTTCTCTTAAAACGTTTAAGCGCTCTTTCAAGTGATTCATTTTGATGCACTTCCACTCGAGACATATCCTATTTCACCCCTTCTTTATAACATTTTTACACTTTGTCTCTATTATAGTTTTATACGTTAGATTTGTCAAGTAAAAGTAAACCCCGTTAGAGACCGAGGGTCTTACGGGGTAAATAGCTTGCTAATTAGCGTCATGAAAAAAGCAGTGCCAATAGGTACAGTTAAATTATCATCAAGTTTAATGGGTAAAGCTTCAATAAGCGTAGCTATAACTGAGCCGATAAGAACTAGGGTTAAAGTGATATCTAAGGAAGTAAGGATTAATAGACAGCCAGCTAAAAATGCGGTTGAGAAAAACGCAATAGAGCCCTCTAAGGTTTTTTGTTTTATTCTCAACCTTCCATACTTTTTGCCAATAATATTAGCTGAAGCGTCGCCAATTATAGCAGATACCAAGCAAAAGATAGCAATCGCTTTATCAAATAAAAGGACAGTTAAAAGTGCGGATATTAAAAAATAAGTTGAGGCGCTGATGTTACTTTTTTCTTTTTCTTTTAAAATTCTGTTGAGGTGTTTAAATAGATATAGATTAAATGAAGGTGAGATAAAGCGAAATATTTCAATGAATACATAAATACATAAAACACTGCCTAAGAGTACAGTAGTTTTCTGCTTTGTGCTTATGTAATAAAATAAAGGAAAAATAAGCGCCGTCAGGCGGTATAATTTTCTAAAAATCAATTTCTCTGGGTACTTTCTTGAAATTCTTTACTATCTTTTTTAATAAACTTCTGGTATTCCTCTTGCCATATTTTATCATATAATGCATGTATCTTTTTTGAATATTCATCTAATCCCTTTGCTGTTTCACCTGATAGCAGTGCACCACCGCCATCAGTTGCATGGGCTCCAAATTCAGATACTAATTCTCTTAAAACCCATGGTTGGTCTATAATCATGCATGGGGTGAGCATATTATCCGAATAGGCTTCTTCTGAGGCAGTCGATTGAACCCTCCTTCTCATTTTAGTGTAAAAAGGTGACTTAAGAATTTCTGTTAAGCTTTTCTCATGGACATTAAGGCCATCTATCGTAAAATGGACAAAACCGCAGGGTTCAACTTCACCTTTGTTATTTATATGAAGATATTGCCTGCCACCTGCAATACACCCTTGAACATATGGGCCGTCATTCCAGAAATCACCTAAGAATAGTGGTCTGGTACTTCGTACATGCCGGACCATTTTTCTTAAATCATTCCTTTGTTCTGGTGTCGGCATAAGGCCTAGGTCAGGATTCTTGCCTACGGGAATATACTGAAAGTACCACCCAACACTACAACCTTTATCTATCATAAAGTCAATAAATTCATCGCTGGTAATTACATCAGCGTTATGTCTTGTCATAGTGCAAGAAAAGCCAAAAGGAACTCGTTCTTTTTTTAAATTATCCATCGCCTGCATAATTTTATCCCAGACACCTTCACCACGTCTTGCATCAGTTTCTTTCTTAAACCCTTCTACACTGAAACAGCATAGAACATTGCCTACATCAGCTAATCTTTTTGCGTTCTTTTTATCAATTAGGGTGCCGTTAGTGTAAATTTGAAAATACATATCATTATGAGCTTTCCATATATCAAACATATCTTCTCTTACAAACATCTCACCGCCTAAAGTAGTTATAAAATATATACCCATTTTATTCTTCGCTTCATTCAGTATGCAGTCAATAGTCTCACGAGGCAAATCAGTGGATTGATTAAATTCACGCGTTGAGCATGCAATACAGTTAAGATTACACCTCATAGTTGGACTAATTAAGAGGAACCAGGGTGGTTCAAAACCTTCTATTTTAGCAAATTCATCATGTTTTTCTCTTCCAAAGATGCTTGCATTGAGGAAGAAGTTATTGATTAGCTTTTCACGGCATTTTTTATTTAAATCTTTGAGTAGTTTTTTTGCTAGTTGGATAGAAGGATGACCTTCTTCAAAATATCTTCTTAATTGACGAATTTGTTTTTTAATATCCTGGTTGGTAGTTAAGGTTTCGGCTATTTTAGCCATCAATATTAAGTTTCTATTTGAGGCATTTGACATTAAGTTTATTATTTGCCTGCCTGAATATGCCTTGATGTGATTTTTTACATTCCTTGTGAAGTTCATACTTATTTTCCCGTTAACGTTTATAATGTAAAATATTCTTAATTAATGATTTTAAACCTATTTTTTTTATCTGTAACTTTATCTGTGGCATCAGGTTTTTAGCCGCCTCTTCACCCTTTTTTATAATTGCTTGACCTTTAGAAAAATGAGCCCAACTTAAAGTTTTTACTTCGGGTTCAATTATAATATCTGCAGTTTTCATTTTAAGAAGATTTAACTCATGCCTTCTTATATCATCGGCTCTAAATATAATATCATAACCATGTTTAAAATGTTTTGGCATTATATCCTTATCCACATTAATGCCTATGACCAAGTCTGCACCTAAAGATTTAGCGCATTGCGCTGGCAATAAAGTAACAATACCGCCATCTATTAACAATTTTTCCTCTATTCTTTTAGGCGGAAACACACCAGGTATCGCAGAACTAACATAGATTGCCTTACGAAGATTACCCCTACTAAGGATTTCCTCTTTGCCTGTATTTATATCTGTTGCAACACAGGCAAATTTTATCTTTGTATCATCAAACATTTTATCATTAACCAGCTGCTTAATTAAATCATCAATTTCACTGCCATCCATCACGCAACCTTTAATAGCGCTTAAATTCCACAAATACACTTCGCTAATAAAAGTTGCTAATCTTTTAAATACAACCAGTCTTTCTTCTTCCTCATCCTTAGTTATAAGCTGCTCAAGTTTTCTTATTTTCTCATCTTTTAAAAGAGCAAGTATTCTTTGTTCCAATGCATTGGCATCAGGATTTAGGGCATAGGCTCCACCTATTATGGCGCCCATGCTCGAACCAGTTATTATATCTATCGGGATACTATTTTTCTCTAAAACTTTCAAAACCCCAATATGTGAAAGGCCCCGAGCTCCACCTCCTCCTAACGCTAATGCGATCCTCGGTCTTATCTTACTCATAAGATAGCGATAAAAAATTTAATTCTTCTAATCTTTTGTGATAGCAAAGAAAATCAATCCTACTAAAACCAGGATGATTCCAATTACTCCTCTTACGAGTATTAATAGATCTGACCACCAATAACATATGGAAATTACTCCAAGGGCTATCAGTATAATTCCAACAATTACCTTAACAATCATTTTAAAAACATTCGATTTTTTTTCTTCAGCCATTTCTATACCTCCTTAATGAGACCACAATTTACGGAGTGATAACGAATGTAAATTGTATGGTCGAATTAATCCCCCTGATTTGTTTTGCGGAGCAAAACATGTGGGGGATATAAATCATCTGTGCGAATTAATCCCCC
>CAZKQD010000010.1:0-21068 GCA_964554835.1 uncultured Planctomycetia bacterium
GCACGCACAGAATCCCTTGCGGTTCGGTGCACAGCATCCAACGTGGTGCTGTGCAAAAACAAAACTCAAGCAGAATGAGAACCTAAAAGGTTTTTTATGAAATCCAACGCTAAACTTTCCAAAGTGATTCTTAAAAACCTAACCTGTTGTATCTTAGCTGCAGGTGAAGGTGTTAGGATGAATTCAGAGATTCCGAAGGTTCTTCATAGGATTTATAAAAAACCACTAATTAGTTACGTTCTTGATGCAATAAAAGAATTAAAAATTAAAAGAATTATCACTGTAGTTGGATATAAATCTAAGCAGGTTCAAGATTATATAAAGAAAGATTGCCAAACAATAAAACAGAAGAAATTATTAGGAACAGCAGATGCCTTAAAGCAAGCAAAGAAGAAACTAACTACATCCGGAGGAAATGTTTTAGTTTTATATGGTGATACACCTTTAATAAAAGCCAAGACTTTAGTGAAACTTATTAATTATCATGTTGAATCAGGTTCAAGTTGTACTTTATTGACCGCTGTATTAAAGAATCCCACAGGATATGGCAGGATAATAAGAAATAATAATGATAATATTATTAAGATAATAGAAGAAAGGGATGCCTCATTATATGAAAAAGTAATAGAAGAGATTAATACCGGTATTTATTGTTTTAAGAATAAGGACTTATTTCAATCCATGGAAGATATAAAGCCTAATAACATAAAAAGAGAGTTCTATTTAACTGATGTAATCCAAATTCTTATCAAGAGGGGTCTAAAAGTTTCATCATTGCAGAGTGAGGATCCTGAAGAAATTCTGGGAATAAACACAAGAGAAGATTTATCGTTAGCGCATAAGATTTTAAGAAGAAGAATACAGAAAGAGATTATTTCAAAGGGAGTAACAATAATAGATCCTGAAACTGTACATATTGATGAAGTTGTTGAAATTGGCAAGGATACTATAATTGAGCCCTTTGTTAGAATAGAAGGAAACGTTCAAATAGGTAAAAAATGTCATATTGGTCCCTTTGCGCGAATTAGACCAGGGACAATAATAAAGGACGAGGTAAAAGTAGGTAATTTTGTTGAGATAGTCAGGTCTAAAATTGAGTCCGGAACTAAAGTAAATCATCACACCTACATTGGGGATTCAGAAATAGGAAAAAACGTAAATATTGGAGCTGGTACTATTACAGCAAATTATGATAGCAAGAAGAAAAATAAAACTATAATTAAAGATGGTGCTTTTATAGGAAGCGGCTCTATTTTAGTTGCTCCTGTTAAAATAGGTAAGAATGTTATAACTGGAGCTAATTGTGTGGTAAATAAAGGGGAAGTTAAGGATAACAGGGTTGTCGTTGGTGTACCAGCAAAAGTTTTAAGAAAGAGAAGAGATATAAAATAAGGAGTGGGGATATGAGGGATAAATTAGCAGTTTTTACTGGTAATGCAAATCGTAAATTAACAGAGGATATCTGTAATAATTTAAAAATACCTGTGGGTAAATCCACTACTTCCCGGTTTAGCGATGGAGAAACAAGAGTTAAAATTGAAGAGAATGTAAGAGGTAAAGATGTCTTTGCGATTCAGCCAACATCTCCTCCAACCAATGATAATTTAATGGATTTATTGATATTAATAGATGCCCTCAAGAGGGCTTCAGCAAGACGCATAACAGCGGTTTGTCCTTATTATGGTTATGCCCGACAAGATAGAAAGGACCAACCCCGAGTTCCCATTACAGCAAAATTAGTAGCTGATTTGATTACCACAGCAGGTGCTAATAGACTCCTTACTATGGATTTACATGCAGAACAAATTCAAGGGTTCTTTAATATCCCAGTTGATAATTTATATGCAGTAGATATATTTGTAAATTATTTTAAAAATATACAGATAGAAAATCGTTGCGTTATTTCCCCTGATGTAGGTGGAATAAAGATGGCCAGAGCTTATGCAAAAAGACTAAAAGCCGAATTATCTATAGTGGATAAAAGAAGAATTAATGATAAGAAAGCTGAGGTAATGCATATTATTGGAGATGTTAAAGATAAAAATATTATTATTGTTGACGATATAGTCTCAACGGCGGGTACTTTAGTTGAGGCAGTTGGCGCTTTAAAAGATAAAGGAGCCAAAGACATATATGCTGCGATAACTCATGCAGTCCTTGCTCCACCTGCAATTGAAAGGATAAAAAATTCAGGATTGAAACAGTTGGTTGTAACTGATACAATAGCGGTTGACAAAGTAAAAAGATGTGATAAAATAAAAACTCTTTCTGTTACTTCACTTTTAGCAGAGGCAATAAGGAGAATTCATAGAGAAGAATCAGTTAGCGCATTATTTACTTAAGAGGATTGAACTATGGAACAGATACAGATAGATGCCAACATTAGAGAAAGCACGGGAAAACAAGCTGCTAAGAGATTAAGAAACGATGGATTAGTGCCTGTTGTAGTTTACGATAAGGGCAAAAAGTCTATTCCTCTATTTATATCTAGTGTGGATTTAATTCACGCCCTTCATACATCAGCAGGTGAAAACGTTATTATTAGTTTAAATATTAAAAAAGACAAAAAGAATGAAAAGAAGACTGTTATTATAAAAGATATTCAATGCCATCCCATAAGGAACAATGTTCTTCATGTTGATTTTGATCAAATTTCGTTAACTCAATATGTTACTGTTAAGATACCTCTTGATATAAAAGGTGAACCGGTGGGCGTAAAGAGAGATGACGGTACATTAGAGCACATCTTATGGGAGGTTGAAATAGAATGTCTTCCAACTAAAATACCTGAGAAAGTCGAAGTTCATGTAGATGATTTAGAAATAGGTGATATAGTTCACGTTAAGAACCTAGAGGTAGAAGAAGGTATAAAAATCTTGAATGATCCTGAAGATGCTGTTGTTGTAGTTGAGCCACCCAGGAAAGTAGAAGAGGAAAAACCCGAAGAAGAAGAGGTAGTTGAGGAAGAAAAAGAACCTGAAGTTATCGGAGAAAAAGAGCGCCAGGAAAAAACTAAAGAGAAAACCGAAGAAGAGCAGAAAAAGCAAAAAGGACAGCAACAGCAGGAACAGAAAAAAACTGAAAAATAAGCAAAATAATAAAATGCGTTGATGTCACTGAATGGACAAGCCCAAAGCGGATAATACAGGCACCGCGTTTATCCGCCTGTGGTGGAGGCTTGCCTGTGGGATGTTCCATATGAAGATTCTGGTTGGTCTGGGTAATCCAGGCAAAAAGTATAGAAATTCAAGACATAATTTAGGATTTTTAGTAATAGATAAGATATCAAAAGAGAAAAATATCCCAGTAAATAAAAAAAAATTCAGTTCTTTAATAGGTGAAAGTAGGCTATTTCAAGAAAAGGTCTTACTTATTAAACCCCAGACATATATGAACATAAGTGGTCAGGCAGTAAAATCAGCAGTATCAAAGACAAAAGTAAATTTAGATAATTTATTAGTAATATGCGACGATGTGAATTTACCTCAGGGTATCATTAGAATAAGACCTTCTGGTTCAGCGGGAGGGCATAAAGGATTAAAATCAATAATAGAATCTCTAAAAACTGAAGATTTTCCACGACTTAGAATAGGTATTGGCACAGAACGAGGACAACAGAATGAAGATTTAACTTCATATGTATTGAAGCCATTAGGTAAAAAAAATAAAGATATTTTAAATCAGGCTTTAGAGAAAGCAAAAGATACTTCTTATCTTTGGCTAAAAGGAAATATTACAGCCTGTATGAATAAATTTAATATAAAGGCTAATGGAACTTAAGTATTTTATCGCTTGATGCAAATTGGCTAATGTGATATCATAGTAGTCATTAAAAGGAGGTTGCATTTGAATAATTATGAAGCTTTATTTTTAATTAAAGCTGATTTAGAAAAAGAAGAACAAGATAAACTTGTTGAATCTATACATGAAGAAATTACTAAGCGGAACGGTCAGCTAAAAGGGACTCAAGATTTATATAAGAGACCCCTCGCCTATGAGATAAATAAGTATAGAGAAGGTCTTTATTATCTTGTTAATTTTGATGCCTTATCAGATATTATAAATTCCCTTCGAGATGCCTATAAGTTAAATGATTCAATATTAAGAAGTTTAATTTTAAAAAGAGGGTAAGCAAATGGCTAATCTAAACAGAGTTTTTTTGATAGGTAACTTAACTAGAGATCCTGAATTAAAGTATGTTCCCGGTGGAACCGCAGTTAGCAATTTGGGACTTGCAGTTAATAGAAAATATCGAGACCAGAATGGTGAATTAAAAGACATTACCTGTTTTATCACCGTTGTTGTGTGGGGTAAGCAGGCTGAGAATTGTAGTGAATATTTGCATAAAGGTAGTTCAATTTTTGTTGAGGGCAACCTGCAGAGCCGCTCATGGGAAAATCAGGATGGACAAAAAAGAAACGTAATAGAAGTAAGAGCAGGACGCATTCAGTTTTTAGGCAAATTCTCATCACCTAAGGCCAAAAAAGAAGAAGAGGAAGTTGTCTTTGAGGAGGAATCACAGAACAATAAAAAAGAAGATGCTGCATCTACACAGGATGACGAAGTACCATTTTAATAAATAATTTGTAAGGAGAAATGAATGGCAAGATTTTTTAGAAGGAGATATTGTAGATTCTGCAAAGAGAAGATAGAGCATATTGATTATAAAGACGTGGATATACTTAGAAACTACATTACAGAAAGGGGTAAAATGATATCTTCTAGAATCACCGGAACCTGTGCTAAACATCAAAGACGACTATCAAAAGCTATTAAAAGAGCCCGTTATATGGCTCTCTTGCCCTATGTAGCAGAGAGTTAATAGGGCTCTTTAATAATGAGTTGTTTAATATGAATGTTATATTGAAGGCTAAATTAGAAAAGTTAGGTGAAGTAGGTGAAGTGAAAGAAGTAAAAGATGGCTATGCGCGGAATTATCTTATCCCTAAAGGTTTAGCTATTGAAGCAACACCTGCGAATTTAAAGGCTGTGGAGCAGGAGAAAGAACGACAAGTTGTAATTAAAGAGAAAGAAAAAGAAGAAGCTAAAAAATTAGCTGAAAGTTTAAGTTCGCATTCTTATACAATTTCAAAGAGGACTGGCGAAGAAGATAAGTTGTTCGGCGCAGTAACAAACCAGGATATTGCCGAATCTATGCAGAGAGAAGGTATCAATATTGATAAGAAAAAAATACAACTTGAAGAGCCTATAAAGAAATTAGGTGTTTATCAAGTACCCGTTAAGCTTCATCCTGAAGTTACTACTAACATCAAAGTTTGGGTTGTAAAAGAATAATGACTACTCGCACAAAAAAACAAAACATACTCGAGAGAATCCCACCTCAGAACCTGGAAGCGGAAGGTGCTGTCCTGGGCTCAATGTTAATAGAAGAATCTGCTATATCTTCTGCTATGGAACTTTTAAAAGAAGATGATTTTTATAAAGACGCCAATCGGAAAATATTTTCTGTAATCTGCGATTTATACAGTAAAAATAAAGCTGTAGATTTATTAATTATCACAGAAAGACTTAAGAAACAGAAAGCATTAGAAGATGTAGGCGGCCCCGCCTATTTAGCTTCTCTTACAACTATTGTTCCAACTGCTGCGAATATTGAACATTATGCAAAGATTGTAAAAGAAAAGAGTATTTTAAGAAAACTCATAAATGCTGCTACTCAAGTTATCACTCAAGGTTATGAATCCGATCATGAAAACGTAGAAATAATTTTAGATAAAGCTGAGAAACTAATTTTTGATATTACTTCTGAAGAAGCAGAACCTAGCTTTACACCTTTAAAAGATATTATTAAAGGCCGCATAGAGACTATAGATAATCTGTATCAAAATAAGGCCCATGTTACAGGATTAGCGACTGGTTTCACAGAATTTGATGTTCAAACTGCAGGATTGCAAATTTCAGATTTTATTGTAATTGCAGGACGTCCATCTATGGGCAAAAGTTCCTTTGCGCTAAATATAGTAGAAAATGCCGCAGTTAAAGAGAATACACCTGTTGCCATGTTTAGTTTAGAGATGTCTAAAGAACAGTTAGTCCAGAGACTTCTTTGCTCCCACGCAAGAGTTTCAATTCATAAAGTAAGAACCGGGTATTTATCTCAGTCAGATTGGCCAAACTTAACAAATGCTGCAGGGCGTCTTTCTGAAACACCTATCTATATCGATGATACACCTGGAATTTCCGTTTTGGAACTAAGGGCTAAAGCAAGAAGACTGAAATCTCAACATGATATTAAGTTACTGGTAGTTGATTATCTCCAACTTATGCAGGGTTCATCAGGTGCTGAAAGCAGACAGCAGGAAATTTCTGAAATTTCAAGATCGCTGAAATCACTAGCTAGAGAATTAAAAATTCCACTTATAGCCATAAGTCAATTATCCAGAAAATCAGAAGAGAGAACCGATAAACGGCCTCTACTTTCTGATTTAAGAGAATCGGGAGCCATAGAGCAGGACGCCGATTTAGTAGTTTTGTTATTTAGGCAGGAATATTATTATGCTAACGAGGAAAACAAGGGTAAAGCAGAAGTAATTATAGCCAAACAGCGAAATGGTCCGGTAGGCTCAATACCATTTACTTTTATTAAAGAATATACTAGATTTGAAAGTCGTGCCTATCAAGAACAATAAAGATATCTGAATTTGATTAATTGGTCAATTTGGGAAGTTTTATAAATATGTTTACCCCGTTAGAGATGACTAAGTGAAATTATGTATTATCTTAGACCTATAAAAATAAAGTTGAGAGGTTATATGAAAACAGGAAGTTTTAATCAACAGTTGCCTAAAGGCAACTTATCTCTAACGGGGTTTACTTTTGAAAAATTTTATGATATTATTGTAAAAATGTTTAAGAAATTTTTTTTTATTATCCTAACGATAGTCTTAATAAGTAATTTTGCAGCTGATCGAGCAACAGCGCAAGCTGAAAATTCATCTAAGTTAATTACAGATGTCAAAGTCGAGAATAATAAGCTAGTCAGCACTTCAACTATACTTTCAAAAATTAAAACACAGATAGGATCTAACTTTTCACAAGGTGCTCTAAATGAGGACATAAAAGATCTATATGCCACAGGATATTTTACTGATATAAAAGTTGATTTAAAAGATTATCAGGACGGCGTTGCAGTTATATTTATCGTTACTGAGAAACCTCTTGTAAAAGAAATAGTCTTTAAGGGCAATGATAAGATTAGAGTGGAGCGCTTAAGGGAATTAGTTAATATAGAAGTAGATCAGCCACTCGATCGCACGCAATTAAAAAGGGATATTGAAAAGATAGAGAATTTATATATAAAGGGAGGTTACCACCTGGCTTTAGTGAGTGAAGAGATTCATGTGGATAAAAAAACAAACGAAGCCAGAATTTTCATTCTTATAGACGAAGGCACAAGATATAGGACAAAAGAAGTAAAAGTTCAAGGAAATCCTGTTATTTCAGATAAAGAAATATTAAAATCTATTAAAACAAAACCCGATACCTTATTTACATCAGGTTTCTTTAAAAAGGAAATCTTTAGAGAAGACCTGAAAAGGATAAAAAAGTTATATGCAGATAGGGGTTATTCAGATGCCCGCATAGATTATAATTTAGACTATGACAAAAAGCATAAAACTATGGTGATAACCATAAAGATAGATGAGGGCAGAAAGTATACAGTTGGAGAAATCAACATTACAGGAAATAACGTGGTAAGCCGTAAAGAGATAGAAGATGCCATAGAGATACATGTGGGTTCAACATTTATAGAAAGTCAAATACATAAAAATGCAATAAATATAAATGAGATCTATTTCGATAGAGGTTATATATCAGCTAAAGTAATACCTGATGTAGTATTTAATAGAGAAAAGCAAAACATGGATGTAACTTATAACATTGATGAAGGTCAACAAGCACGAATAGAAAAGATTGAAATTCGAGGAAATACTAAAACTAAGGACATTGTTATAAGAAGAGAATTAAAGGTAGCTCCAGGAGAAGTTTTTAATGGAGAAAAACTTAAAAAAAGCAGACAGAAACTTAATAATTTAGGATATTTCGAAGAAGTTACTTATAGCACAACGCCGGGTTCTGCCCCAAATAAGAAAAATTTAATTATTAATGTTAAGGAAACAAAAACCGGAGAAGTAAGTTTTGGGGCTGGATATAGTTCTATTGATAAATTTATCGGTTTTGTAGAACTTAGACAGCGTAACTTTGACTGGAGGAATTTTCCTGCATTTACAGGTGACGGTCAGGATTTAAGCATAAGGGCTGAGTTTGGCTCTAAGAGAAAGTATTATGATTTAAGTTTTACTGAGCCATGGGTTTTTAATAAACCAATTTCTTTTGGTTTTGACCTTTATAATCGCTACAGCCAAAGAGATACTTATGATGAAGAACGACTTGGAGGGGATATACGCCTTGGTAGACGTTTTGGCGACTACTTAAGCTTAAACGGTATGTATAAAGTTGAGGAAATTACTATTTCAGACATTGACTCCAATGCATCAAGTGATGTCCTTAAAGAAGAAGGTAAAAATTTAATCAGCAGTCTTTCATTGAACCTAACGAGGGACACAAGAGATAATGTATTTAATCCAACCTCTGGTGGAGTTCTGCGGAATACAGTTCAATTTGCAGGTGGTTGTTTAGGAGGAGATAGAGACTTTATGAAATATACCTCAATGTTGGATTGGTATTTTACTTATTTTAAGAATCAAACCCTTGAGGTTAAACTTCAGGGAGGCGTTGTTGATGAATTCGGTGATACTATTATGGTTCCGATATATGAAAGATTTTATGCAGGGGGCGCTAATACTATAAGAGGTTATGGCTATCGAGACGTTGGACCGAAAAGCGCAGCTGGCAATCCTATTGGTGGCGAATCTATGGCAGTGGCTAATGTTGAATACACAATTCCTATTATAAAACAAATAAAAGGTGCAGTATTTTATGATGTTGGTAATGTCTGGAGCAAAATTGATGATTTTGGTTCGAGTTTTAAGTCTGCAGTTGGGGTTGGAGTTAGAGTAAATACTCCACTCGGGCCGGTTAAGGTAGATTATGGTTATGGCCTTGATTATGAACCAGGAGAAAAAAAAGGAAGATTTCACTTTAGTATGAGTAGGGGATTCTAACAAAATGTGGAGGTATTTTGATGAAGTTTATTAAATTAAGCGCGGTAATAGTTATTATATGTGTAGCTTCAGCGGTATTTTTTAGTAATGTAAGTTTTGCTGAGTATAAATTTGGTTATGTGGACATAAACCAACTTTTTAATAATTACAAAAAAACAATAGAAGCAGATAAGACATTAGCAAATAAACAGGAGAAAAAGCAAAAAGAACGCGAGAAGTTGGTTTCTGAGATAAGAAAGCTTAAAGAGGGGATGGAGTTGTTAAGTGATGAAGCGAAAAAAGAACAACAAAAGAAGATAAATGAGAAGATAAAAGGATTACAGGAATTTGACCGCGAGACAAGAAATGAACTGTTAAAAGAAAGAGATGATATTGCTAAAGAAATTATAAAGGAGCTTGATGAAGTCATTAAAGAAATAGGCAAAAAAGAGGGTTATACTTTCATATTTAATGAAAGATTTATATTATATAGTGATAAAGGTCATAATTTAACCGATAAAGTGCTTAAGATTTTAAATAAAAAAGCAAAATAGATAATAAAATATTAAGGATAGTACTATGCAAATGACATTGAAAAAAATAGCCAGAATAGTTGATGGCGAAGTCATAGGGGATGACAGTGTAATAATTACAGGTATCTCTGGCATTAAAGAGGCTGAAGAAGGAGATATAACATTTGTTGCCAACCCCAAATATTTATCATTAATGAATACGACACATGCCGCAGCTATTATTACCTCCAAAGAGGTTGATAGTACTCCTAAGCCCATTATAAGGTGCGAGAATCCTTCATTAGCTTTTACCAAATTGATTTCCTTATTGGCTCCTAATGAAACTAGACATCCTAAAGGTATTCATCCTGGTGCTATTATTGGAAAAAATGTAAAACTTGGTAAAGATATAGCTATACAGGCTTATGCTGTCATTGAAGACAATGCTGAAATCCAAGATGGTGCAATAATTTATAGTGGAGTTTACATCGGACACCATGCAAAGATTGGCAAGAATACCTTAATATATCCAGGTGTATCTATTAGAGAAAGAGTCCAAATAGGTGATAAAGTAATTATTCATTCAGGGACAGTTATTGGCAGTGATGGTTTTGGATTTGCAACAGTTAGAGGAGTTCATCATAAGATTCCTCAAATTGGCACTGTAATTATAGAAGATGATGTTGAAATAGGAGCCAATGTGACCATTGATAGGGCACGATTTGATAAAACTTTTATAGGCAAAGGAACAAAAATTGATAATTTAGTGCAAATTGCACATAATGTAATAATTGGTGAGCATTCCATAGTGGTTGCCCAGACCGGTATATCAGGTAGTACTATAATAGGAAAGGATGTAATTTTAGCAGGTCAGTCAGGAGTAGTCGGACACATCACAATTGGAGATGGCGCTATTGTAGCAGCTCAAGCAGGGGCAACTAAATCTGTACCTCCTAACACAAAAGTGTCAGGTTATCCAGCCAAACCTCATCATATCGCCAAAAGAGTTAATGCCTGCGTTCAGAAATTGCCAGAATTATTTAAGCGAGTAAGAGAATTACAAGGAAAGGTTGAAGAATTAGAGAAGGAAAATCAGAAACTAAAAGATCGTGTTTAAATTTTCAATAGAAGCAATCATATGAAAAACCAAAAGACCATAGAACGTGAAATTTCTCTTAAAGGCGTAGGCATTCATACAGGCAAAAAAGTTAATCTTAAATTTAAGCCGGCTTTGGCAGATTCAGGCATTAATTTCATAAGGGTGGATTTAAAAGATAAACCAGCAATAAAAGCACACATTTCAAATATAACAGAACCTGTAAGGCGCCTTAGGCGTACATCTATTGGATTAAGAAAAGACAAAGACATTGAAGTTCATACCATAGAACACATTATGTCCGCTCTATGCGGTTTAGGAGTTGATAATTTAATAATTGAGTTGGATTCTGATGAATTACCGGGTTTAGACGGAAGCGCAGAGGGTTTTGTTAAGGTTCTAAAAAAAGCAGGCTTAAAAGAACAGGATGCAGAAAGAGACTGTTTTAATGTTAGAATACCTCTCTGGGTGCAGGAAGACGATCGTTACGTAATAGTTTTACCAAGTAATGATTTTGAAATTTCATACACTTTAAATTATAAGCATCCTCTTCTTAATTCTCAATATCTAGATTTTGCTATTAGCCCGGAAGTTTTTGAAAAAGAAATTGCTCCGGCAAGGACGTTTTGCTTAGAGGAGGAAATTGATTCTTTGAAAAAAAGCGGATTAGGTAAAGGGGCTAATTATGAGAATACTATTGTAGTAGGCAAGAAGGGGATTAAGGATAATAAGCTAAGATTTAAAGATGAATTTGTAAGACATAAAATTTCTGATTTGATTGGTGATTTATATCTTTTAGGAAAACCCATAAGAGGCCGTGTAGTAGCTATAAAAAGCGGCCATTCACTAAATATTAAACTTGTCAAGAAACTCTACGCTCATCTTGAAAAGGTTAAAGAAGCTGGTGTAAAAGCTACATTGATTCAGCAACCAGAACCGCCTTTAAATATCAATGCAATTCATAAAATTTTACCTCACAGATATCCTTTCTTATTTATTGATAAAATAATAGAATTGGAGCAGGATAAGCGCGCAGTTGGCATAAAGAATGTGACAGCAAACGATTACTTCTTTAAAGGTCATTTTCCAAATCGTCCCATTATGCCAGGTGTCTTAATTGTTGAGGCAATGGCCCAGGTTGCAGGAGTTCTTATGTTGAGCAAGCCGGAGAATGCCGGCAAGCTCGCTTATTTTATGAGCATAGATAAAGTAAAGTTCAGAAAAGCTGTAATTCCAGGCGATCAGTTGGTACTTGAAGCAGAAGTAGTAAAAATTAAATCCAAGACAGGTCAAGTTCATACAAGGGCCTTGGTAAATGACAATGTAGTCTCAGAAGCGGATTTAATATTTAGTTTAATTAAAGCGTAAAAAACATATCATGGGAATACATCCTAAAGCGCTAATTCATCCGAAAGCTAAAGTGGCCGATGATGTTGAAATCGGCCCTTATTCTTCAGTAGGCGAGTATGTAAAAATTTCATCTGGCACCACTATTAGCTCACACTGCGTTATAGAAGGACATACCTCAATTGGGAAAAACTGTCAAATTTTTACGGGAGCTGTTATTGGCTCTCCACCCCAGGATTTAAAATATAAAGGCAAGGTCACTTTTTTAGAAATTGGCGATGGTAACATTATAAGGGAATATGTTACTATGAATCCTGCAACAAAGAAAGACGATAAAACTGTTATAGGCAACAATAATCTATTAATGGCCTATTCACACATTGCACACAATTGTGTTATAGGAAACAATGTCATTGTTGCAAACGCAGGTACCTTAGCAGGATATGTAACCATAGAAGATAAAGCCATTGTGGGTGGATTAGTAGCCATACATCAATTTGTCAGGGTTGGCTCATATTCAATTATTGGAGGATGCTCTAAGGTGGTTCAGGATATAATTCCATATTCGATATCCGATGGACATCCTGCAAAAGTGTGCGGTTTAAATATAATCGGCCTAAGAAGAGCGAATTTTCCATATAGTGTAAGAAAAAAACTAGGCAAAGCTTTTAAAATACTATTTAAATCGCAACTTTCTTTACCCCATGCTATTAATATGATAAATAAAGAAATAGAGAAAACCCACGAGATTACCTACCTTATAAATTTCATAAAGAACTCCAAAAGAGGTATTTCCAGATAATGAAACGTCTAGGCCTGATAGCTGGCAATGGTAAATTCCCCATAATGTTAGCAAATTCAGCCAAGGATAGAGATATTGAGGTCATAGCAGTTGCCTTTAGAGGTGAGAGCTCAAGGCGATTAGAAGGTATAGTTGATAAAATCTACTGGATAGGCATAGGTCAGATGAATAGGCTTTTTGAGATATTTAGTAAAGAGAACATTAAAGAAGCAATAATGGCTGGGCAAATTAAACCAATTCATCTTTTTAAACCATGGATAAAAAAAGATGCTACTATGAGAGAATTCTTAAGAAAAGTAAAAGATAAAAGGGGCGATTCCTTACTTAAGAGTCTAGCTGATAAATTAAAAGAAAGGGGCATAACTTTATTAAATTCATCATTTTTATTAACTGAGAATTTAGCTAAAGAAGGTACCCTAACAAAGATTTCACCTGATAAAAAGGATTGGGAAGATATAAATTTTGGTAAATCTATTGCTAAAAGGATCGCTGATTTAGGAATTGGACAGACTGTTGTGGTAAAAAACAAAGCTATCTTAGCTATTGAGTCCATTGAAGGAACAGATAAAGCTATAAGACGGGGTTCACAACTTGGAAAGGGCACATGCATTGTTGTCAAGGTCTCAAAGCCTCAGCATGATATGCGTTATGATATACCAGTTATTGGACTTAAGACTTTGAAGGTACTTAAGAAGAGCAAGGTAAAAGCATTAGCTGTTGAGGCTGGTAAAACTCTCCTTATTGATAAGAACAAATTGATAGAAGGTGCAGATAGAGCAGGTATATCTATTGTAGGCATCTAATGAGCATTTAGAAAATCAACTACAACTTCTGCTGCCCTTTTACTCGCTCCAGACAATCCTAATAGTTCCTTAACTTTTAAAAGTTCTTCCTTTATACTTTTAATTTTATCTGTATCAGTTAAACAATCAATGATGAATTGAGCTATTCTTTCCGGATTGGCATTATATTGGATAAATTCTGGTATTATTTTTTTACCCCTTACTATATTAACCAGACCAATGTAAGGTATTTTAATTAAATGCCTTATAAACAGCCAACTGAGAAAGGATATCTTATATACGATGACAAGGGGCGTTTTCAATATAGCAGATTCTAAGGTTGCGGTTCCTGAACAAATAATAGCAAAATCTGAGGCACCTAAAACATTGTAGACCTCATTGGTTATTAGTTTCGCCCTAACTTTTGCTTTTTTCAAAATTTCTTCAAACAGCAGTCTACTTACAGAAGATGATTGAATTATTAAAAATTGTGTGTTTTTTAGTTTTTCTTGTATTAATGATGCAGCTTCTAACATAATAGGTAGATTTTTTCTGACTTCATTTTCTCTTGAGCCAGGCATTAAGGTTATAATGAACTTTGAAGCAGATAAATTATAATCAGCAATTATATCTTTCTTAGATTTTGTAGTTTTAACAATGTCAATTAAGGGATGTCCAGCAAAATATGTATCTATTTTCTCTCCTTTGTATAAATTTTCTTCAAATTTAAATACGACTATCATTTTATCAATGAGATTCGTAATCAGCTTTATGCGATTTCTGCCCCAGGCCCAAACCTGTGGACTAATATAATATATAATAGGGATATTCCGTTTTTTGATTTCCTGTGCTATTTTTAGATTAAAACCGGGATAATCTATTAAGATAACAACATCAGGTTTTATTTCATCAATTTTCTCAAGGAGAAGTCTAAAGGCAGTTTTAAATTTAGATAGATTTTTTAATATCTCAAAAAAACCTATGACAGCTATATCAGTTAAATCATAATAGATTTCAGCACCTGCTTCTTTCATTAATTTGCCGCCTAGGCCACTAACTTTTATATTGTCCGAAATTTGCTTCAGGTTTTTTATGAGGTGTGAGGCGTGTAGATCGCCTGATGATTCTCCTGCGATAATGACTATTTTTTTATCCATTTTTTGCTACCTTTAATTTTTTTTGTTATCATAAGAGCTGTTTTTAGAGCTAATTTTGCATCTTCACCAGATACAAGTGGTCTTTTTTTATCTATGATACAATTTATGAAGGATTTAATTTCAGCTTTAAGCGATTCTTGCTTTGTAATATCGATATTTTGTTTTACTATTTTATTATTCTTTTTTCTGTAAATTTTAGCTTGTTGACTTATATAGTCTAATGATACATAAGCGTCTTTTTGAAAAATTCTAATCTTTCGTACTTCTTCTTCAGAGACTCTGGACGAGGTAACATTGCAGATTGCGTTATTTTCGAAACTTATGCGGGCATTTGCAATATCTTCATAATTAGATAAGACATTTACTCCTACAGCGTCGATTTTTTTTATTTTGGATTTTACTAAATATAAGATTATATCAATGTCATGAATCATCAAATCCAAAACTACACCTACATCTGTACTTCTTACTTTATATGGTCCGAGACGATGGCACTCTATAAATTTAGGTTTATTAATTATCTCTTTTATAGCTTTAACAGCAGCATTGAATCTTTCTATGTGACCGACTTGCAGTAAGATTTTATTCTTCTTGGCTTCTTTAAGAAGTTTATTTGCTTGATTGAGAGTTTTGGTGATAGGCTTTTCAATTAAGACATGCACTTTAGTCTGGATAAAATCCTTAGCTATTTTATAATGTAGATTGGTCGGAACAGCAATACTTACAGCTTCTACTTTATTTAAGAGCTTTTGGTAGTCAAAAACCGCTTTTACATTATATCGTTTAGCTATTTTTTTAGCTGTTTTTGTATTTATATCACATACTGCCACTAAGTCAACTTTATTGAATTGTGAATAAATTCTTGCATGGGAACTTCCTAAGTGCCCTACGCCAATAACTGCTACTTTGATTTTTCTCATTTTATTTGTACCCTTAATTTAAAAGAATAGGACTTGTAGAAAATAATAGTTTAAATTAATTATATCATTTAAAGGCCAAAGCTTCAACAAAATACTCTAGGTGGATAAAATTTTACCTCGACAAAAGTATTTTTATATGATAAAATATTTCATGAATTTTATAAAGAAATAGGGAAAAATGAGAAAATTTAAAAATTATCTAAGGTTAATGGGTTTTATTAAACCCCACATAGGGATTTTTATTAGTTCTGCTGCAGGCATGGTTATTGCAACATTTGTAGGAAAGATTGCATCAATTGGGGCAATTATCCCTTTTGTAACTGTGATATTAGCAGGTAAGAAGATTAGTCTGCCTAGTGAATCCAATGTACCTCAATTTTTAAGTAATACATCCAATAATTTAGTAAATCACATCAATTCGTTAGATAAATTGCAAGTTCTTTATATGCTTATTGTTATTGTACTTGTTATGTTTTTACTTAAGGGAATATTTACCTTTTTGTATGTATATCTTTCAAGGAATTTGAGTTTAAAGATTGTAAGAGATATAAGAAACAAACTGTACAATAAATTGATCGGACTATCTTTAAATTTTTATGGCAAAAGACGCACAGGGCAGTTAGTCTCTCGCATTACTTATGATTCCTCAATTGTAAAAGAAGCAGTTGCAGAAGGGCTTAGAGATTTGATCTTTGAGAGTATCCAGTTGATTGTTCTTTCTGCTGTAGTTATTTTTATCATTGCTACCTTTAACATACCATGGTGGTTTATATGTATGTTCTTAATTGTTATACCCCTTGTGGCATATCCAGTAAATCGCATTGGAAGAAGAGTTCGGTCCATAAGCACTGATGCTCAAGAGAAGATGTCTGATATAAATTCTGTACTATATGAAACCTTTTCTGGTGTAAGAATTGTAAAAGCCTTTAATATGGCTGATTATGAAAGAGAGAAATTTAAAAATAAAAATCAAAGATTTTATAAAATCCAACTTAAAGAAGCTAAACGTCTTGCAGCTATTAATCCTTTAACTGAATATGCTTCAATCTGCGCTGGCGTAGTAGTTATTTATTTTATCGGCCGCATGATTATTTTAAGAGGGCTTGACCCGGGCGCCTTTACTGCTTTTATCTTCTGTTTATTTGAGATGGTAAAACCATTTAAAAAGTTAACTAACGTTCACCTTATAAACCAAAGAGCATTAGCTGCTGCAAAAAGAATTTTCAGCATGCTTGATGAGGAACCAGATATAAAAGAGAAGGAAGATGCTAAGGTATTACCGGAATTTAAAGATAAGATAACATTTGAAAATATTTCCTTTAAATATGATCATGAGGGGATTTTAAAAGATATTAATTTTGAAGCATCTAAGGGGCAGATAGTTGCTATTGTTGGTAAAAGTGGAGTAGGCAAGACAACCTTAGTTAATTTAATACCACGTTTTTATGACCCGAGCCAGGGGAAGATTATTATTGATAGTTATGATATAAAAGATGTGACTTTAGCTTCGTTAAGGAAACAAATAGGGATTGTCACTCAGGAGATTATTCTTTTCAATGATACTATAAAAGCTAATATAACCTATGGCAACATAGAGGCAACAGAAGATCAAATAAAACAGGCTGCCTCTAATGCTAATGCTGATGGATTTATTCAAAAATTACCCGATAAGTACGATACTATAGTGGGTGATAGAGGTTTTAGGCTCTCAGGAGGGGAGAAGCAAAGGATTGCAATAGCAAGAGCAATATTAAAGAATCCTCCGATTTTGATATTAGATGAAGCGACTTCTCAGCTTGACACAGAGAGTGAAAAGATGGTGCAAAATGCGCTAGAGCATCTAATTGAAGGAAGGACATCTTTTGTTATTGCTCATAGACTATCCACGGTAAAACACGCCTCATATATAATCGTTTTAGATGAAAGAACTATTGCAGAAGTTGGCACACACAAAGAACTTATAGAAAAAAGAGGCTTGTATAAAAAGTTGTATGATTTACAATTTAAAGATATGTAGAGCAAAAAAACATTTGCAAAACAATATTATTATGTTATAATTATGAGCTAGTAATTTTAAAAAACAGGATAAAAACACAAGGAGGAGAAATTTGTGTCAACAGAATTAATAAAGCAATTTTTAGAAGCGGGATTACATTTTGGCCACCAGACTAAGCGCTGGAATCCTAAAATGGCAAAGTTTATCTATGGCGAGAGAAATGGTACCTATATCATAGATCTTCAAAAGACTGCCGAGCGTTTAAAAGAAGTGAAAGAATTTTTAAAAGATATCACCTCAAAAGGAGAATGCGTTCTTTTTGTAGGAACCAAAAGGCAGGCTCAAGATATAATAAAAGAAGAAGCCGAAAGATGTGGTATGTTTTATGTAAATCATAGATGGCTTGGGGGTATGTTTACTAACTTTGGGACAATTAGAAAAAGCGTTAGTCATCTAAAGGAACTTGAGGAGATGAGGAATAAAGGGCTCTTTGATAAATTGTCTAAAAAGGAAGTATCTTCTTTTAATCAGGAACTTGAAAGACTTAATAGAAACTTATCAGGTGTAGTGAAAATGGAAAAATTACCAAGCGCTATATTTATTATAGATCCACACAAAGAAAATATTGCCGTGCGCGAAGCCAATAAACTTAATATACCGATTGTAGCTTTAGCTGATACTAATAGTGATCCGGACCAACTGGATTATCCTATTCCAGGAAATGATGATGCTATAAAAAGCATAAAGTTTATAACTAAAGCTATAACAGATAGCATAATCGAAGGAAGACAGGAATATCTTCAGGTTCAGGAACAAAAGAGAGCAAAAGAGGAGAAAACTGATCAAGAGGAAAAAATTAAGCAATCAGCCAAGGAATCCCAAGAGATTGAAGCAAAAGATGAGCATGAAGATATAGAAAAATTAGAGGAGAAAGTCTTAAATAAAGATACTCCAGAGAAGATTAGGACAAAAAGAAAACATAAGCGGAAACAAGAAGAAGAATAATAAAAAAGGAGCGCTCAACTTATGAGAGACATCGAAATTATTAAAAAGTTAAGAGAAAAAACAGGCGCAGGCATTATGGATTGCAAATCAGCTATAAAGGAAGCAGGCGGTGATGCGGATAAAGCAGTAGATTTATTGCGAAAGAAAGGCCTAATGAAAGTACGTACGGTCTCAAGCAGGACAACTAAGGAAGGAAGGGTAGAGTCCTATGTTCATATGAACAATAAAATAGGTGTTTTGATTGAGGTAGATTGTGAGACTGATTTTGTAGCAAAGTGCGATGATTTTAAGCAATTTACCAAAGATTTAGCTATGCAGATTGCAGCGTGCAATCCTTTATATATAAAAAAAGAGGATATACCCAATGAAGTGATAGAGAAAGAAAGACATATTATAAAATCGCAAATTAAGAGCAAAGAAGAAAACATTAAAGATAAAATTATTGAAGGCAAACTTAAAAAATATTATGAGGAAGTTTGTCTTCTTAATCAACCATTTATAAAAGACGATAAGATTACAATAGGGGATTATTTAAATGCTATTATTGGTAAAATTAAAGAGAATATAGTGATAAGAAGATTTGCTAGGTTTCAAGTAGGGGAGGAATTAGAAGAATATGTTAGCTAAAAAGAAGCCAGTTTTTAAAAGAGTATTACTGAAATTAACCGGTGAGTCTTTACGAGGTAAGAGAGGATATGGTATAGACCCTGAAAGTGTTATATCTATTGCTAAACAATTAAAGGATATCAATAAATTAGGAGTAGATGTTGCACTTGTAATCGGTGGAGGTAATATTTTTAGAGGGGTTCCCCATAAAGAGAATCATAAAATAGCTCGATGCACTGCTGACTATATGGGAATGCTGGCTACTGTAATTAATGGCCTTGCTCTTCAGGATAGCCTCGAGAAATTAGGAGTAGTTACAAGAGTGCAGACTGCAATTCAGATGCAGAAATTAGCAGAACCCTATATCAGGCGGCGAGCCATAAGACATCTTGAGAAAGGCAGGATAGTTATATTTGTTGCAGGAATTGGAAGTCCATACTTTACAACTGATACTACAGCTGCTTTAAGAGCAATTGAGATAGGAGCAGATGTAATTTTAAAAGCCACAAAAGTTGACGGAGTTTATACTAAAGATCCTAAAAAAAGCAAAAAGGCAAAAAAGCTTAATTTAATTAAATATATAGATTTTTTAAATAAAGGTTTAAAAGTTATAGATGCAACGGCAGTAAGCCTCTGCATGGAGAATAATATACCAATAATTGTATTTAATCTCCTAAAAAAAGGCAATATAAAGCGCGTGATAACGGGTGAGAAAATTGGTACTATAATTAAATAGGGATAAGCCATGTCTGATAACATTATAGAAGAAGCAAAACAGAAGATGAAAAAAAGCGTTGAGGTTACACGCGATGAGTTTGCTACGGTGCGTACCAGTAGAGCATCTAAAGCGTTAGTTGAAGGAGTTAGAGTAGACTATTATGGAAATCCAACACCACTTAAACAACTGGCAAATATATCCATTCCAGAGGCGAGACTGATTGTCATTCAACCGTGGGATCCATCTACGCTTGAAGCTATTGAGAAAGCTATTATGAAGACTAATTTAGGACTTACACCAAATAATGATGGAAAGATAATTAGGATTTCAGTTCCTCAACTAACTCAAGAAAGAAGAGAGGATTTAATCAAGGTAGTTAAAAATATAGCGGAGCAGGGAAAAATTTCAATTAGGGCTATTAGAAGAGATGTTAATGATAACATAAAAAAGGAAAAATCCTCAGGTGAAATTTCAGAGGATCAAGAATATAAATTTCATGATAAAATTCAAGAATTAACTGATGAATATATAAAAGAAATAGATAAACTTTTAGAGAATAAACAAAAAGAGATAAGGGAAATCTAAAATGGGCCGCTAGCTCATCCGGTAGAGCACCGCCCTTTTAAGGCGGGGGTGCTAGGTTCGAGACCTAGGCGGCTCACCAATTTGGCAAATGGCATATAGCTAATGGCTGATGGCAAATGGCTTATAGATAGAGATTATGTCGTAGAAAAAGAAAAACTAAAATTTTACGCTAAGTAGAATCACTTGTTAAGAAAAATCTTTGATTTAACTATTTGCTATAAGCTATTAGCTATTTACTATTACGTCCCCATCGTCTAGCTTGGTTTAGGACATCAGATTTTCGATCTGACGGCGCGGGTTCAAATCCCGCTGGGGACGCCACCGAACCACGTTGGGTTCGGTGCACGCACAGAACCCCTTGCGGTTCGGTGCACGCACAGAACCCCTTGCGGTTCGGTGCACGCACAGAACCCCTTG
>CAZKQD010000010.1:21168-29964 GCA_964554835.1 uncultured Planctomycetia bacterium
GGTTCGGTGCACGCACAGAACCCCTTGCGGTTCGGTGCACGCACAGAACCCCTTGCGGTTCGGTACACAGCATCGAACCCAATTTATGTGAAGTGTCCAGTATCCAATGTGGTAATGGGCATTAATATCATAGTTTAGGAAGAAAAAATGTGTGGAATAGTTGGATATATAGGAAAGAAAGAAGTAGTTCCAATACTAATAGACGGTTTGCGTAGATTAGAATATAGGGGTTATGACTCTGCGGGTATCGCTATATTAGAAAGAGGCAAAATTTCTATTGCTAAAAAAAAGGGTAAACTTGAATCGTTAAATAGTTTTATTAATAAATCCCACTTTTCAGGGATAGTTGGTATTGGCCATACCCGATGGGCAACCCATGGTGAACCTACTGCAAGAAATGCTCACCCCCATCTTGACTGCAAAAAAGAAATAGCTATAGTTCATAATGGTATAATTGAAAATTTTCAAGCCTTAAAACGTAAACTTGAACAAGAAGGTCATAAATTTAAATCTCAGACCGATTCAGAAATTATAGCTCATCTTATTGAGAAGTATTACCACGGCAATCTTGAAAAAGCTGTAAGGCGGGCATTAAGAAAAATGAAAGGCGCTTATGCAATTGGTGTTATTTGTAAAAATGAACCTCATAAAATTGTTGCAGCTCGCTGTGGAAGCCCGCTTATAATCGGTGTAGGCAAAGAAGAAAACTTTATAGCTTCTGATGTACCTGCAATCTTAACTCATACAAAGGAAATTATCTATTTAGATGACTACGAGCTTGCAGTCCTTACTAGCAACAAGGTGACAGTTAAAGATATAAAAGGGAAAAAGAAAAGAAAGGAAGTTCATGAGATTAAATGGGACATAAGTGCTGCAGAAAAATGTGGCTACCCACATTTTATGCTAAAAGAAATAGAAGAACAATCTCAGGTCATTGAGAATATAATTAAAAGGAGAATAGATGGTAGAAATAGAATAATTTTTGATGAAGTTAATTTAGGAAAAAAAGAACTTATGAGGTTTAATAAAATAACTATTGTTGCCTGCGGCACTGCAAGGCACGCAGGTTTAGTGGGCAAATATTTAATTGAGAAATTTGCATGTTTACCTGTTGAGGTTGATTTATCAAGTGAATATAGATATAGAGATCACTTTATTTGTAAAAATGAACTAATTATAGCTGTAAGCCAATCAGGAGAAACAGCAGACACCTTAGCGGCTCTAAGACTCACTAAGCACAAAAAGGCGAAAGTTATCTCAATTTGCAACGTTGTGGGTTCATCTATAGCCAGAGAGTCTGATGGAGTTATCTACACCCACGCTGGTCCAGAAATAGGAGTTGCATCAACTAAAGCCTATACTGCTCAATTAGCTATATTTTATTTATTAGCTGTGCATCTAGCATTTATTAAAAGAATAATCGGAAGGAGAAAAAAGAAACAGCTCCTTGATGAATTCAGGAAGATCCCTGGTTGTTTAAGAAGAATTTTAAGGAATAAAAGCCAGATAAGAAAATGTGCGAGAAAATATAAAAATGCGGATAATTTTTTGCATTTAGGAAGAAACATGAACTATCCAAGTGCTTTAGAGGGAGCTTTAAAATTAAAAGAGATTTCATATATTCATGCAGAGGGATGCAGCGCCGGTGAGATGAAACACGGCCCTATTGCCTTAGTAGATGGTAAAATGCCTTCTGTGTGCATTGTGCCTAAGTCTAGCACTTATTATAAGATGGTCTCAAATATTCAAGAGATTAAAGCGCGATGCGGTATTATTATATCAATAGCTACTGAAAGGGACAGAGAGATAGCAAGATATTCAGATTGTGTAATTTATGTACCTAAGATCAAGGAAGAGTTATATCCGATTTTAGTAGCTTTACCCCTTCAACTTTTAGCTTATTATATAGCAGTTGAGAGGGGATGTGATGTCGATAAGCCCCGTAATTTAGCTAAGAGTGTTACTGTAGAATAGCAATGGGCGAATAGCTCAGTTGGCAGAGCGTCCGGCTTACATCCGGAAGGTTCGCAGGTTCGAGCCCTGCTTCGCCCACCACCAATTTTGCAACACAAAATTGGAAATCACAAATTACAAATAACAAATTCCAAATGAGTTAAAGAATTAACTGTTTTGGTTATTGTAATTTTGGTGATTGTGATTTGTTTGTAGTTTGTTGCTTGGAGATTGCAATTTCGCTTTGTTTTTTGGGGACGTGGCGTAGTCTGGCTTAACGCGACAGATTGTCGATCTGTAGATCGCGGGTTCGAATCCCGTCGTCCCCGCCATAGAAATAGCGTAGAGCGCATAGCGGATAGGAAAAACAAAATTTTTTCTATACGCTATATGCTATTCGCTAAACGCTAACTTTGCCGCGGTAGCTCAGTCGGTAGAGCGCGGGACTGAAAATCCCGGCGTCGGCGGTTCGATTCCGCCCTGCGGCACCATCTTGGCAAATGGCACATAGCTAATAGCAATCCATTTGCCATTTGCTATTTGCAACAAGCTAATTTGCCCACGTAGCTCAGTCGGTAGAGCAGGGCTTTCGTAAAGCTCAGGTTGTGGGTTCGAATCCCTCCGTGGGCTCCAAATTATAAAATATACTTTCTTATGAGTTCTATTTTAAAAGTTCTTGCGAATAGAAACTTTCAGAAAATATCTAAACCTAAAATGATATTTACATGTTTTATTCTAGACGGTTTAATCCTCTCTGTATCTTCTATATTGATTAACTCTTTTCAAAATATTACCTCAACAGCACTCTACTTGGGTGGCTGAATTAATACCGAAGATGCAGATTGTGGTAATAGTGGGAATAGGATTTGCTATTTGGGGCTTTTTGGGTTTAATCAGGACGCCTATTGACATAGAAAAGATTAACTGATACTATAAAAGATGTAAGAGAGTAAATTTAACTTATTCTATAGCAAAAGTATAATTATCAGGCGGTGAATAAATGACTTTATTTAAACGTCCTAAATATACAAGAATCCAGCCCAAAAAGATGGATATTCCTGGTGGGCTCTGGACTAAGTGTAAAAGTTGTGGCGCTATTATATACAATAAAACCTTAAAAGAAAGCCTCAAAATTTGTCCTAAGTGTAATTATCATTTTACGTTAAACTGGCAAGAGAGAATAGATTTATTATTCGATAAAGACTCATTTGCTGAGTTTGATGCTAAGATGGAATCTGTAGATCCATTGGAGTTTAAAGGGCCTAAATCTTATAAAGACAAACTCAAAGAAGCTAGAGAGACAACAGATTTAAGAGAAGCTGCAATAACGGGACAGGCGAGGATAAAAGGTAAATCACTTATATTTGGTCTAACTGACTCTAGATTTATAATGGGTTCTATGGGTTCTGTAGTTGGTGAGAAAATTACCCGTGCTACAGAACATGCAACCTCAAAAAGACTCCCCTTGATTATAATCTCTGGTTCTGGTGGTGGAGCTAGGATGTATGAAGGTATGATTTCTTTAATGCAGATGGCTAAGACTTCTGCCGCTATTTCTAAACATCAAAAAGAAGGGCTGCTGTTTATATCTGTTTTAACTAATCCTACAATGGCAGGCATTATGGCTTCTTTTGCCTCTTTAGGAGATGTAATAATAGCTGAGCCAAGGGCATTAATTGGCTTTACAGGACCTAGGGTTATAGAGCAGACTATAAAGCAGAAACTCCCTGAAGGGTTTCAAAAGTCGGAATTTTTATTAGAACATGGCCTAATCGATATGATTGTACCCAGGAAAGATTTAAAAGGAAGTTTGTACCAACTAATAGAATACCTTGAAAGTTAAAAAATGAAAAATTTTCTTAATTATAAAAAAGGAGCGATAAAAATATGGCAGACGTAAAGCTAAAAAGCATAACAAAGATTTTCCCGGGAAATATTCAAGCTGTCTATAAACTTAATTTAGAAATTAAAGATAAGGAATTCTTAGTATTAGTTGGACCATCTGGCTGCGGCAAATCAACCACTTTACGTATGATTGCAGGATTAGAGGATGTAACCGAAGGTGAAATTCATATTGGAGGAAGATACGTAAATCCTATCGCACCCAAGGATAGAAACATGGCTATGGTATTTCAGAATTACGCTCTTTATCCTCATATGACTGTATATGATAATATGGCTTTTGGGCTAAAACTTCGTAAATTTCCAAAGAAAGAGATTGATGCTAGGGTAAAAGAAGCAGCTGAAATTTTAGATATAGTTGAATTATTGGGCCGCAAACCCAAGGCTTTATCCGGTGGCCAGCGTCAAAGAGTGGCAGTAGGAAGAGCTATAGTTAGAAAACCTCTTGTATTTTTATTTGATGAGCCATTGAGTAATTTAGATGCAAAATTAAGAGTTCAGATGCGTACAGAAATCAGCAAGCTCCACACCAAGCTACAGGCTACTATAATATATGTAACTCACGATCAGGTTGAAGCTATGACAATGGGTACCAGAATTGTTGTATTAAAGGATGGTTTTATCCAGCAGGTAGCCGACCCTATAGAGTTGTATGATAATCCAGTAAATAAGTTTGTGGCTGGATTTATAGGAAGCCCACCCATGAATTTTATAAATGGACGATTGGTCGGCGAAGACGGCACTCTTTATTTTGATGAAGGAACATTTAAAGCCAAGGTTAATGAGGAAATGCATGATAAGTTAAAGGATTATAAGGACAAAGAGCTCACCTTTGGCATAAGGCCAGAGGATATTCATGATAAACTATTCATACCGGAGGCACCGAAAGAGGCAACTCTATCTGCTACAATTGAAGTAATTGAACCGATGGGCTCTGAGACCATCCTTTATTTAAACACTGGTAAAACTCCTTTTACCGCTGAGGTAAGTTCTAAAGAAAAAGCTGAAGTAAATCAGGAAATTGAGTTAGTATTTGATATGTCTAAGGCTCACTTTTTTGATAACGAAACAGAAAAGGCCATTGTGTAAAAGGTTAATGAATATTTTAAAAGCAGTAACTATAATCATACCGATAATAATTACTTTCTTTTTAATACAATTTTTAGGCCTACTCGACTCAAACCACACCTTATATAAGCAGTTGATAAATACTAATCTCTTTGTGCTTAATATATTTGTTATCCTTTCATGGCTATCTTTTGAAGTAGTGGGTTCTATAATATTTGTTTCTATTTTTTCTGGTCTGGTTCTTTTTGTATCAGCTGTATGCGTAGATTATCTTCTTAATTTACATATAGTTATTTATATACTTCTTTTGCTTTCTTGTTATTATTATGATAGGAAAGTCAAGGCACATAAAGGAAGCCGGCTGGCAGAAATTGAGAGCATTGAAAAAGACATAAATATATTAAATGATGAATATAAACACCGCCAACTCCAAACAAAAGCTTATCAGAAGAAATTTTCTAAATTCGCTACCTTAAGGGAGATAACAGAAAGATTAAGCACGAGTCTATCTTTAGCTGAAGTGGTTAATTTAGTATCAAAGAATTCTTTTAATATCATTGGAAAAGCAGAAGTCTGCATTCTTTTTCTAATTAATGAGAAGAAACATAAATTAGTTCCTGTCTCAATAAGAAAGAGCCCTGATGCAAGAGGTTTAAAAGTAGAGGAGCCGGACTATTTTGATATAAGAGTCTTAAACAAAAGAGAACCTCTTTTAATCAGAGATATAAGAAAAGATTATAGATTTGATTACGAAGCAATTAAAGAAAAAGCAAGAAGTTTTAGATCCTTAGTCGCCACGCCCCTTATAAGCAAAGAAAGATCCATTGGCGTTATACGATTAGATAGCAGCCAGCCCGGCGTATTTGATACAGAAGCTCTAAGGATTTTAAATATTATTGCAGACTTATCCTCAGTAGCGGTAGAGAATGCAAAGTTATTTGAGAAAACTGAAGAGTTAGCCAGAAGAGATAGCCTAACCGGCTGTTATGTTCAGAGGTATATGCGAGAGTTAGCCGAAAACCAGATTAAAAAGGCAGCTGAATCTAAAGAAAAAATTTCATTTCTGATGATAGATATAGACCACTTTAAGATGTATAACGACGAATACGGCCATATTGCAGGAGATATAGTTTTAACAGAAACATCTAAAGAGTTTAAGAAACTTTCTCCTGAGAATGCAATAGTTACAAGATATGGCGGTGAGGAATTTGCAATTGTTTTACCTAAGATGGATAAAAAGCAAGCTCTTGATTTAGCTGAAAAACTTCGCAAAACTATAGAAGATAAAGTGTTTTATTTAAGAAGAAAAAAGACACAAGTTACTATCTCTTTAGGTGCGGCCGCATTTACTGATGATGCTAAGAATCTAAATGAATTAATAGAAAAAGCAGATAACGCTTTATATAAAGCCAAAGAGTCAGGAAGGAATAAAGCATGCGCAGCTTAATCTATACTCTAATATTGATTTCAGTTGGATTAAGTTTAATGACTGCAGCAGAAGGAAGTGATTTTTCAATATTTCTGGGCATATTAATTTTACCTATTGTTTTATCAGTATATTTTCAAGAGAGAAAAACAGCTTTTTCTATATTAATTGCTTGCTCTATTCTTGCGGGCATCTCTTTGTTCTTTAACTTTAGGCCCTATTTTGTCTCAGGCATTATATCTTCTTATGTAATTTTATATACCATAGTTGCTAAGAATAGAAAGAAAATTGAAGCGATGAAGTTAAAATATAATAAAGAAATAAATGAGAAGAAAGGCAAACGAGAAAATCTCATAAAAGAAAACGAGAAAATGAAGCATTACAGCGAAGATGTAGATAGGCAGACAGAAGAATTGGAGAACCTGTATGAGATAACCAAGCGCATGAGCGCTTATTTAAAAATGGATGAAATATTTAAAATTCTTTGCGTAGAATTAAAGAATAATTTCTATTTTGACGACTGCAGGTTAATTGGTATTCAAACAATGAAGGATGAGGTTCAAATTAATGCAGTATATGATATTGTAACTGAAAGTAAATTACAAGAGCCAAAATCTTATGATAAAAATATTATAGATTTGGTAAGTAATAGGAAAAAACCATTATCTATAACCTCAATTACAGAAAATGATAAAAAATCTTCTCTTAATCTTCCTGATAGCATTGTAACGCTTTTAGCTATTCCTATAATTATAAACGAAGGAGTTGATAACGTAATAGCTGTTGAGAATTTAAAAGAGGAAGATTTTGAGAAATTTTCTATTGTAATTGGTCAATTTGCTCTTGAAATGAGAAAAGTCAAATTATATCAGATTGTCGAGAAATTATCTACTATAGACGGTTTAACCAACTTATTGCTCAGAAGGCATTTTATGGAAGCATTAAAGAAGGAATTACAGCGAGCTAAATTGCATAACTTAAAACTTGCAAGTCTAATGATAGACATAGACCATTTTAAAAAGATTAATGACAAATACGGCCATTTGGCTGGAGATAAAGTGTTAGTTAAAATAGCTCAAATCATAAAGGATAGTGCTCGAAGAATGGACCTGATTTCTAGATACGGTGGAGAAGAATTCGCTATTGCTTTATCTGAGACTGATAAAGAGGGAGCAAAGGTAGTTGCAGAAAGAATCAAAAGTCAGGTAGAAGAGGAAGCTTTCCAGCTTGATGGCGAGAAGGCCAATGCCACTGTGAGCATAGGAATATCATTCTTCCCTGATGATACAGAAGATTTGATGGAGTTGATTGATTTATCCGATAAGGCCTTATATGAGGCAAAAAAGACAGGTAGAAATAAAATCTGCATATATAAAGAATGAAAATATCAGGGGAGTTTACTCTAAGTACTGATTTAGGCGGCACTAATACTAAGATAGCATTAGTAAAAAATGAGAAAAATATAATTGCAAGAAGAATTCTTTCAACAGAAAAATATAAGGGCAAAAAGTTATTAATTAACAAAATCGCAGCAACTATTAATGATTTATTGAAAAGTAATAATGTAAAAAAGGGTAAGATTAAAGCCGTAGGAATTGGAGTAGCAGGACCCGTAGATTTTAAAAAGGGCCTGATTCATCGGTTAGTTAATGTTAAAGGTTGGCATAACGTTTATCTTAAGCGAATCCTATCACGAAAATTAAAGCTAAAGGTTTATATGGATAATGATGTAAATTTAGTAACCTTAGGTGAATATAAATATGGTGCAGGCAGAGGCACTAAGAATATGATCTGTATTGCATTAGGAACTGGAGTTGGCGGTGGAATTATTTTAGATGGCAATCTTTATCGGGGTTCAGGTTTTACAGCAGGCGAGGTGGGCCATATTCCTATAAATGTTAATGGACCAAGATGTAACTGTGGAGGCAAAGCGTGCTTGGAAAGATATGTAGGCAATTATTGCATTGTTGAGGAAGCGAAAAAATTAGTAAGAAAAAGGCCAAATTCTAAAATTCTAAAGTTTGCTGATGGCAAACCTTCAAAGATAACTCCTAAAGTAATATGTGAAGCTGCTCATTTAGGCGATAAGTTAGCTATTAAAATCTGGGAAGAAACCGGTGTCTATATCG
The DNA here is from genome assembly GCA_964554835.1 of uncultured Planctomycetia bacterium. Classification (GTDB taxonomy): domain Bacteria; phylum Omnitrophota; class Gorgyraeia; order JAGLLT01; family CAZKQD01; genus CAZKQD01. The sequence continues at coordinate 29,647 of CAZKQD010000010.1, forward strand.
GAGTTGCATTAACCGGATTAGTTAATGTCTTTAATCCGGAGTGCATTGTTATAGGTGGCGGTGTCTCTTTAGCCGGTGATGTATTATTTGATTCCATTAGAGAAACTGTTGCCAGAAGAGCAATGAAGGAACCTGCCCAAAAAGTAAAGATTGTTCCCGCCGAATTAGGTAACGACGCAGGATTAATAGGTGCATCAATCTTAGCCACAAAAGGTAAATAAAATCACCCTAAATAAGGGAGGATTTTGTTATAAATTTAGGTTGAATTTGGACTTAGGGCGTGCTATAGTATGAAAAAACAACCATGAAAACGGAGGT
>CAZKQD010000011.1:0-9534 GCA_964554835.1 uncultured Planctomycetia bacterium
TTAAGGGTTTCTGAGTCTGGACATTAGCGTACCTGACTAACTCTAATATCTCTCTCGCTTCTTCTTCGTTCTTAAATTTTATCTCTAATTTTTCATAGACATTTCTAAATCCTTTAATGCCGCTGTATTCGCCTGCTGTAATCTTGCGCCCGGTTTCAACTATCTCAGGTTCGCCTCTGCCGAGTTCTTCGAAATCATAAAGTTCATAATTGCGTCTGTCTTTTAAAGCACCATCTGCGTGAATACCTGATTCATGAGCGAAGGCATTTGAGCTGACGCCTGGCTGATTAATTGGTATAGGAACGCCGAAGGCATATGATGCATATTTAGCTATCCTCCAGGACATTGAAAGTTTTATTCTCTCATCAAGTTGATAATCCTGACCTAAATCTCTTGAGTATTTTAAGGCTAAAATAACAGAAACTAAATCAGCATTGCCTGCCCTCTCACCCAGACCATTTACAGTAGTATTAATATAGGCATCAACTCCATTATCAATGGCCGCCCTAGCCCCTATAACTGAATTGGCGACTACCATACCTAAATCATTATGGCAATGGATTTCAATAGGCATTTGCGTCTCTTTAGCCAACTCTGAAATTCTACTATAAATAGACAGAGGATTATCATATCCTAACGTATCGCAATATCTTATTCTATCTGCTCCATGGTCACGAGCCGCTTTAGCAAATTTAATAAGATAGTCCATATCAGATCTGGAAGAATCCTCAGCGTTAACGCCAACTGTCTTTATGCCTTTTTTCTTGACTAGTTCTAAGGCTTCAACCATCATATCTATTACATCCTCATTTGACTTTTTGCCGCTAAACTTCCCATTTATCATCTGTTTTGAGGTGGATATAGAGATATTTAGATGTTCAATATCAGTAAGTTTGGTAGCTACCTCAACATCACTTGCTATAGCTCTTATCCAGCCACTTAAAATAATAGGTTTTAATACTCCGATCTTGGAAAGTTCGACATTAGCATTTAAGTAATTGGTCTCATGATGAGTTGTTGGAAAACCCATCTCGCTTTGATAAACGCCCATTTTATTTAAATAGATATTTATCATAGTCTTTTGTAGTTTAGCTAAACCTAATCTTGATGTTTGTACTCCATCTCTGTTAGTAACATCAAGAATATAAATTTTATTCTTCTTTTTCATATTTTTTCCTTTGTTAAAGTTTAATCAATTTAGCATCTATGATATTTTTGGCTGATTTTATCTTTGTAAGTACCTCTTCAGAAACAGCTGTATCTATGTTAAGAACAGTAATTGCTTCCCCGCCTGGTTTTTTTCTGCCAAAAGTCATAGCCGCTATATTGATATTATTTCTACCTAAAATTGTGCCAATTTCTCCAACTATGCCGGGCAAATCTTTATTTTTGGTGATAATCATATAGCCTGAAGGTACGGCATCAACATAAAATTCATTTATTTTAACTACTCTTGGGTCCTGCTTGGTAAATAAAGTGCCTGCTATCTCACTCTTTTCTTTATCTGTTTGAACTTCAACTGAAATGAGATTGCTGAACTCTTCTATTTCAGACTGTTTGCTTTCAACTACATTAATTCCCCTCTCCTTTGCAATAACTGCGGCATTAACATAATTTACTGGTTCTTCTAAAATAGGAGAAAGTATCCCTTTTATCAATCCTACTGTAATTGGCGAGAGCGGATATTCACTAACTTCTCCGCTATATCTTACTTCTATTGTCTTTATACGCCCTGCCACTATCTGGCTCTGTAGCGCGCCAAGCTTTTCTGATAAGTCAATATAAGGCTGAAGTACATCGAGCATTTCCGCCTCAACTGAGGGCAAGTTAACTGCATTTTTATATACTTTATTCAATAAAGCATCTTTTACTTGTTTAGCTACATCCCTTGCTACACTAACCTGGGCTTCTTCGGTTGAGGCGCCCAAATGAGGTGTAGCTACTACATTATCGAGTTTAATCAAAGGATTGTCTATTGGCGGCGTTTGCTCATAAACATCTAAGGCCGCCCCTGCAACTTTAGCTTCTTTTATGGCGTTAAGTAGGGCTTTCTCATCTACAATGCCACCTCTTGCGCAATTAATCACCCTTACACCTTTTTTCATCTTCTTAAATTCCTTAGTACTTATTAGATGTTTCGTTTCTTCTGTTTTTGGCGTGTGGATACTTATATAGTCAGATTCGGCTAATAACCTGTCAAAATCAACTATTTCTATCTTTAATCCTTTTATCTTATCATCTGATATATATGGATCGTAAGCAATAACTTTCATCCCAAAACTAACTGCTCGCCTGGCTACCTCTGTTCCAATACGACCCATACCAATTACACCTAAGGTTTTTCCAAATACCTGAGTTCCCATAAATTTTTTTCTATCCCACTTGTTTTCTCTCAAAGACATATTTGCCTGAGGGATATTACGGGATAAGGCAAGCAAAAGTGAAAAAGTATGTTCTGCTGTTGAAATAGTATTTCCACCGGGCGCATTCATAACCACAATACCTTTTAAACTGGCAGTCTTTACATCTATATTATCAACGCCAATACCAGCTCTTCCTATAACTTTTAAATTATCAGCGTTTTTTATTATATCCTTGGTAAGTTTTGTGCCGCTTCTTATTATAATGGCGTCATAGTTCTTAATTTCCTTCTTCAATTCTTCAGGAGTAAGGTTAGATTTTTCATCTATTTGGAATTTTCCCGCCTCTTTCAGAATATCTATACCTTCTTTTGCAAGGGAATCGCTGATTAATATTTTCATATTTACCTCCTTAATTAATCAGATGAATAAAATCTTAACCAAAAAGTATTTCTTCTGCCTTCTTTACACCAGCGCCTAATTCAAACTTATAGCCTAATTCCTTTAATACTGCTTCTAAGGCGGTGATGCCGACAATAATATCAAATTGATTCATATAGCCTAAGTGAGCTATCCTGAATATTTTCCCTTTAAGGTGGGCTTGACCGCCGGCTATCCAGACATCATATTTATCGCGCAAGTTCTTCATAATTGCGGCGCCGTCTAAACCTTCAGGAACCTTAACTGCGGTAACTGCATTGGCAGGATTTTTTGGCGCTAAAAGTTCTAAGTTTAGAGCTTTCATAGCCTGCCTTGTAGCCTCAGCCAAGACCTTGTGTCTCTGTATAATATTTTCTATACCTTCCTCTTTAATGAGCTTTAAAGCCTGTTGTAATCCAATAATAAGGGAAACAGCCGGCGTCCATGGCGTATCCGTCTTTTCCAAAGATTTCTTTGCTTTTTTAATATCAAAATAATACTTGGGCAGGTCTGACTGCTCTATTTTCTTGAACGCCTTTTCATTAACACTGATAAAAGAAAGACCCGGAGGAATCATAAGGCCTTTTTGAGAACCCGCAACAACTACATCAATACCCCATTCGTCTGTCTTTAACTCCTCTGCTCCTAAAGCGCTCACTGCATCCACCACCAATACCGCCTTATGATTTTTTGTAATTTGGGCAATTGCTTTAATATCAGTCCTTACTCCTGTAGAAGTTTCACATAATGTCGTAAAAACAGCTTTTATATCGGGTTCCTTACTTAATTTATCTTTAATAACTTCTGGCTCAATGGCAGCTCCCCACTCTATCTCAAGTGGTGTTACATCAATTTTATAAGCTTGGCATATTTCTTGCCATCTTTCTCCGAATTTACCACCAGTTACTGCTAATGCTTTATCGCCAGCAGATAAAATATTAGCGACTGCTGCTTCCATGGCACCGGTTCCGCTTGATGCAAAAATAAAAAGGTCATTTTTAGTCTGATGAACATATTTTAAATCCTCTGTAACCTGACCTAATATAGTTCGAAATTCGTTAGTCCTGTGATGAATTATAGGCCTTGCCATAGCCAACAGACTTTCTGGTGGAACTGGCGTAGGTCCCGGGGTTAATAAATATCTTTTTTTTAACATTTTCTTTTCTCCTTTAAATAGGGACAGACACCTATTTTATTAAACCGATATAATCTGTCTCTGATAATAATCATCCTGCCAGAGCTGCTTTTTTACTTTTGTCTTTTTAGCAGCTTTCTTGGTTTTACTAACAAGAGCAATCTGTAAAACCTGATCCATGTTCTCAACCATTTTTATATTCAACTTGCTTAATACAGCTTTCGGTATTTCAACTAAATCTTTTTTATTTTCTTCTGGTATTATGATAGTCTTAAATCCTGCTCTGTGAGCAGCTAAAATCTTTGATTTTAATCCTCCGACCTGCAAAATTCTCCCCTGAAGAGTTATCTCTCCTGTCATAGCTACATTTTTATTTACCGGGATATGAGTTAAACTTGACGCAATTGATGTAGCTATAGTTATTCCAGCTGAAGGCCCATCTTTTGGAATAGCCCCTTCTGGAACATGTATATGTATATCATAATTTTTGTAGAAATTAGGTTGTATCTTTAATTGCTTAAAACGTGAACGAATATAAGTTAATGCCGCTTGAGCTGACTCTCGCATAACTTCACCTAATTTTCCTGTAAGGAGTAATTTACCTTTACCCCTCACAACAGAAACCTCAACCGGCATAACATCTCCGCCTGCTTCAGTCCAGGCTAACCCAAAACTGAGACCTGCTTGATGGTGTTTTTGCTTTCTGCTTTCTGAAAACCTGGGGGGGCCTAAAATTTTATGTAAGTTACTGGCTGTAATCTTAACTGATACATTTTTTCTTTTTTTCTCAACTACGTCTCTTACCACCCGGCGGCAGATGGTGGCAATTTCTCTTTCTAAGCTACGTACTCCTGCTTCTTGTGTATATCGCTTTATAATTTTACTTAATGCATTATCTGAAATACTCAAATTTTTAGCTTTTAGGCCATGGCTTTTAAGCTGCTTTGGCACTAAGAATAACTTAGCAATGTTTAACTTTTCATATTCAGTATAACCAGATAACTTAATAATTTCCATTCTATCCTTTAAAGGATGAGGGATATTATATGCAAGATTGCTGGTAGTAATAAACATAACATCGGATAAGTCAAATTCTACCCCAAGATAGTGGTCACTGAAAGTATGATTCTCTTCAGGATCTAAAACTTCTAACATGGCGCTTGAGGGATCACCTCTAAAATCAGATGACATTTTATCAATTTCATCTAAAAGGAATACAGGATTTTTTGATTTTGCTTTAGCTATAGATTGAATAATTCTTCCGGGAAGAGCGCCGACATAGGTGCGTCTGTGGCCCTTAATCTCGGCTTCATCTCTTGTGCCCCCCAATGAAACTCTTATGAAATTCCTACCTAAGGCTCTTGCAATTGATTTAGCTAATGAGGTCTTGCCTACGCCGGGAGGCCCAACAAAACACAAAATTTGGCTTTTTATCTTTTTAGTAAGTTTTCTAACTGCCAGGTATTCTAAAATTCTTCTCTTTGGTTTATCTAATCCGTAATGATCTTCATCTAGAATCATTTTTGCCTTTTTTATATCCAATCTATCTTTTGTTTTTTTAGACCACGGGAGCTTAATCAGCCAGTCTATATAATTTCTTGCCACGGCACTCTCAGGTGATATCGGATTCATGTGCTTAAGTCGACTAAGTTCCTCTTGCACAGCGTCAGCTGCCTCCTTGCTCATTTTGGCTTTTTTGATTTTCTTTTCTAAATCCTCAAATTCTTTTCTGCTTCCTTTTTTGTAGCCTAATTCTTTTTCAATTGCCTTAAGTTGTTCCTGAAGATAATAATTCTTCTGAGTCTTCTCCATCTGCTTTTTCACATTGCCTAAAATTTTCCTCTCAACCTGCAATATTTCAATCTCGGAATTGAGTATATTGCTTAATTCCTTAAGGCGCTCTAAGGGTACAAATTCCCCTAAGAGTTTCTGTTTTTGAGCTATTTTTATATCAAGTTGGGCTGAAATTACATCAGATAATTCTGATAAATCTGTAATTGAATTTACTGAGATAATAGTTTCTTGAGGTATCTTGGCATTTAAATTTGCATATTCCTCAAATTGGCCGCATACCGTACGCATTAAGGCAACTGCGATAATAGTACTTTTTGATTTTTCTTTTATTAGTCTTATCTTAGCTTCATCATATCCCTTTAAGTGCCTTATCGTTTTGCTCTTAGCTCGAGTTTTAGCTTCAATAAGAATCTTATACGAACCATCGGGAAGTTTTAATGATTGCAATATCTCAACTATAACACCTACAGAATACAAATCCTCTGACTTAGGCTCTTTTATGCGATAATTCTTCTGAGTGCATAAAAAAATCACTTTATCAGATGAATTTGCTTTTTCTAAAGCATTAATGGATTTCTCTCTGCCCACCAGCAGAGAGAGCACCATATGAGGAAAAACTACTAGGTCTCTAATTGGTAACAAAGGAAGCTTATTTTTAAACATATCTTTTTAAAAATTAAAAAACCCTCTAATTATTTTTTAGACTCAATTACTTTATCAACTATTCCGTATTCTTTAGCCTCTTCAGCTGACATAAAGAAATCTCTATCTGCATCTTTTTTTATCTTCTCCAAAGATTGACCGGTGCATTTAGACAAAATTTCATTTATTTTCTCACGCAGACGTAAGATTTCTCTAGCTTGGATGCTGATATCAGCAGCGGCTCCTCTTACGCCACCCCAGGGCTGATGAATCATAATTCTGGCGTGAGGCAAAACAAATCTTTTTCCTTTTTTACCTGAAGCTAACAAAAGAGCGCCCATACTTGTTGCCTGGCCCATACAGTAAGTAGCTACATCAGGTTGAATAAACTGCATTGTATCATATATCGCTAAACCCGCCGTTACGCTACCGCCAGGGGTATTGATATAAACATTTATATCCTTCTTGGGGTCCTCCATTTGAAGAAAAAGCATCTGGGCTATAATTAAATTTGAGACAGTATCATCAATAACAGCGCCGATAAAGATTATCCTATCCTTTAATAATCTAGAAAAAATATCATATGCTCGCTCCCCCCGGGCAGTCTTCTCAACAACCATAGGAACAAGATGCTGCGCACGTTCTGTCATCTTATCCATATTCATATCCTTTACCTCCTCCTTTGATTAGTCGTTAGTATTTAGTCGTTAGTATTACTATTCACTAAATACTATATACTATTCACTAGCTGTTCTCTGTCCTCTATCCTCTGTCCTCTGTCATCTGTCATCTGACATCTGGACTTTGACTTTCGCCTCATTAAGTAAAAAATCAATTACCTTCTCATGATTAATTTGGCTTTTTAAAGAATTTAAAGAATTGTTTTTAGTTAAATACTCCTTTATTTTCTCAGGTTCGGTCTTATTCTGCTTAGCAATATTATCCAATCTTTCCTTTAAATCTTCATCATTTACTTTTATATCTTCTTCCTCTGCAATGCGGTCCAATATAAAATATAACTTAACCTGTTTTTCTGCCTCTTTTTCCAGGTTCTTCCTTAAGGTTTCTTCTCTTGAGGTTATATCTTCTTCTTTAAGACCTTGATACATAAGACGGGATTTAGCAGATTTAACTAATTCATCAGTCTGACGCCTAACCATAGAGGAGGGCACGTCCAAGGGATTGAACTTGATGAGACTATCAAATAACTGATTCTCTACTTCAAATTTAACCTCCTGCTCTTTTCTTTTTTTAATATCTTCCCTTAGAACCTCTTTTAACTCATCAACTGATTTATAGTCTCCTACAGTCTTTATGAACTCTTCATCTAACTTAGGTATGTGCTTTTCTCTTATTTCTTTTACATTAACTTTAATCAGGGCCTTTTTATTGGCCTGTTCTCTGGCCTTAACTTCATCTCCTATTTTAGCTCCTATTAAGTTCTTAATAATTTCATTGGGTTTATTTTTATCTATCTTTATATGAAACCACATCTTTTCTCTTTTATCAACGGTCTCATTATCAACCTGGCTCTCATAATCTACAATTACATAATCTTCCTCTTTTATCTCTCTATCTTCAATTGGCTTATATTCTGCATATTTTTCTCTTAAATTACTAAGGGCCTCTTCTACGTCTTTATCGGTAGTTTTGGGAACCCTTTTCTTTATCTTTATATCTTTATATCTTTTTAGTTTTACTTCAGGTTCAACATCAATTGTTACCTCAAAGTAAAGGGGTTGGTCTTCTACGAGTTTAACTTGACCTATTTCGGGCGCAGACACAGGCATTATTCTATGTTCCTTTATGGCCTTTGAATAGCCGGATGGAATCAACTTTTTTAAAATTTCGTCTTTTGCAGTTTTAGAATGATGTTGTTCAAGAATCCTACGGGGGGCCTTTCCTTTTCTGAATCCTGGTATCTGGGCAACTTTGTTTATATCCTGATAAACCTTATCCAGTTCCTCCTCAACCACCTCTTTAGGAATCTCTATCTTCAACAATTTCCTGCATGGTTCTAATTGTGAAACCTTAACCTTCAATTTTGCCTCCCTTTTTCAGAAGACAGAAGTCAGACTTACTCTCATTTATATTCTCTCCTCTGTTTTCTGTCCTCTGTCCTCTATCGTCTGTTTTCTGGAGCGGGAGACGGGATTCGGACCCGCGACCCTCACGTTGGCAACGTGAAGCTCTACCACTGAGCTACTCCCGCAACTAATAAAGCTGCAAATGACTTTGGCTAAACTGGTGCGGACGGAGAGAGTCGAACTCTCACCCCATAAAGGACAGGATCCTAAATCCTGCGCGTCTGCCAGTTCCGCCACGTCCGCTTATTATATAGTGAATAATCGTCAGTGAATAGTATTTAGCAAATACTATTGACTAAATACTAACGACTATCAACTAAATACTAATGGTGCCCGCACAAGGAATCGAACCTTGAACCTTGGACTTAAGAGGCCCCTGCTCTGCCAATTGAGCTATGCGGGCATAGCGTATGAAATTCTACATTTTAACAGAGTAGTTATTATACTACACGAGTCTGTTAAGGTCAAATGCTTTAAAATTTAAGGTCCTTCGTTCCTCAGGATCAAATTTGCTCTTGCAAATTTGGCGCGCCCGGACCGACTCGAACGGTCAACCCTCTGCTTAGAAGGCAGATGCTCTATCCAATTGAGCTACGGGCGCATTATCAGATAACAGACGACGGAAAACAGAAAACAGACCATAAAATATGAAAGCAGATGATAGAAATCAAAAAAATCTGCCATCTGACCTCTGGTTTCTGTCTTCTGACTTCTGTCCTCTGATTTTTGATTGGGGTGAGTGAGGGGATTCGAACCCCCGACCCCAGGAGCCACAGTCCTGTGCTCTAACCAACTGAGCTACACCCACCAAAATTTTTTGCATTACAAAAATTTTGATCCTGATGGTTTACAGTAAACCAGAATGATTTTATCTACTACTCGCCATTCGCTACACCCTATACCCTATCCGCTACACGCTATACGCTAATATTTGGCGCGCCCGGCAGGACTCGAACCTGCAACCCTCGGATTCGAAGTCCACCGCTCTATCCAATTGAGCTACGGGCGCATCACGAAATTCTTCTTCAGCCGTAGCGTCCTGTCCTCCGAAGCTGAGAACGAAAGTATCTCAGCGAAGGGGGAAGCTACGGGCGCA
>CAZKQD010000011.1:9634-27073 GCA_964554835.1 uncultured Planctomycetia bacterium
ACGGGCGCAAATTTAATGGTCGGGGTGAGAGGATTCGAACCTCCGACCTCCTGCTCCCAAAGCAGGCGCGCTAAACCAAACTGCGCTACACCCCGAATATCACTTTAAATTAAGTTCATTTTTTATATACTCTCGACCTTTGCCGGTTTTAAGAAACTTCTCGTGTCTCATGGCTGCGGATCTTGTAGAAAAGATTTCATAGAATATCAAACGCCAAGGTCCGCGATTATAAGTATATTTTCTTTTATCGAAATCCGTATTATGTCGTAAAACTCTTCTCTCTAAATCTTTAGTATGACCAACGTAATAGTTACCATTTTTCATACTTTTTAGTAAGTAAACATAATACATGAATTTCCGACCTTCCGCCTGAGGCGGACGCGCTAAACCAAACTGCGCTACACCCCGATTCCTATATCATCTCTTTAACCCTATTTGCGCAAAAAGATTATAACAATAAGAAATCTAAAAGTCAATAAAAACATTCTTGCAACTTGTGGTATTTCATAGTAAAATTATAAAGATAAACCAAGGAAAATTCCATGAATGCAATTAAGATTTTGATCATAGTTATTGTATTAATCATAGCTTTTTCATTCCTCTTAAATGATTATATCCTGCCTCAAAAAGGAAATGACTTCATAAAAAATCAGCTAACAGACTTATTAAATCGCGAAGTCAACTTTGATAAGGTTTCATATTCTCTCATTGACGGAATAGTTCTGGAGAATTTTTCTGTTAAAGCAAAAAGCAACTTGCCTTTTAAGTACCTTATAAAATCTAAAAAAGCAAGCTTTAATGTCTTATTGCTGCCATTAATTGTAAAGAATAAAGTTATAATTACCAACTTGAATATTGTCTCACCACATATAAACTTAATAAAAAAAGAAACTAATGAATTTAATATTCATGATCTATTAAAAACCGGCAACTCTCAAGATAAAAGAAAAAAATTAAATCTTTTAATAATAAGTCTTGTGCTTTCAGATGGAGAATTTAATTATTATGACTACAGCCAAAGCCAAAATTATGAGGAAAAATTAACTGACCTTTTTATGGCTTATAATTACTCCTTTCCTGTTAGTGTTAAGTTTAAAATACATGCAACTGAGGTTAAAGAAAAAGGCTTCTTCCAATGCGCCGGATACTATAATCTGCGCACAAAAAATATTAATTTAGGCGGGGTAATAAAAAATTTAAGCGCAATGAAGTTAATCTCTCATGTTAATTTGCCTATCAAAATAGAAGAATCAGCTGGTAAAATAACTACAGAATTTAAGTCAACAATTAAGAAGAATAAAATTATATTTCTTAGCAGTAAATCAAATATAGAAAATTTAACCTTAAAGACCCAAACTCTAGATATTAAAGGAAGTTTAGGCGTAAATTCAAAATTAACATATGACTTTAAAGATAAAAGAATGATTTCATCAGATGGTGATGTAAATTTTAAAAACACCTTAATTGAAGGTGTCCCATATATAAAAAAAATCGAAAACCTAGAGGGTAAAACCACATTCAATAAAGAGCAAATTAATTTTAAAAATCTAAAAGCTAAAATTTTAAACTGCCCTACCACATTCGAAGGATTCATTAAAAATTACCAAGATCCTTACCTTGACTTGAACATAAAATCTGAACTGAAACTTAATAAGATTTTAGAAGCCTTCTCCCTTGAGAAAAAAGGAAGATTTAAAGATGTCCAAATTAAGGGTAAAAGTTATGCAATGGTAAACTTAAACGGAAGTATAAAAAAAATGATTTCTCTGGATATAATCGGTGATATTTCATTTTCTGATGTCTCCATAGAGAGCAGAAAACCTATTGTTGAAATAAGCCAGGTAAATGGAAAAATTAATCTATCAAAAAATAAAGCCGAAATTACTAATCTTACTATGTATTTTAAAGATACAAAATATAGCGTAGATGGTATGTTAGCAGACTACGCAAAACCTCATGTTGAACTAAAGGTACTATCTGATAACTTCTTCTGCGCAGCAACCTTAGATAAACAAAATAATACAATATTTATAAATAAGATAAAAGGTAATTACTTTAATAATGAATTTAACTTAATAGGAGAGGTAAGTAATCTATCTTCACCTATCTTTAATATTTATGGAAACTTGATGCTAAATCTGGCTGAATTAGATAAATTCAGCCCTGCTTTATCTAATTCAATCTCTAAATTAGAACCCACTGGCAGGTGTCCTGTATCCTTTCATTTTAACGGTAAACCCTATCAATGGAGATATGCAGACGCAGGATTTAAAGCCCAAACCGAGCAAATCAGCATAAAAGGATTTACATTAAATAACCTGCATTTAAATACAGTGCTGCAAGATGGAAAAATATTTATAAATAACTTCTCTTTAGAACCTTATGGAGGCACTTTTAATTTATCCGGCCAGATAGACTTACAGAAAGAATTTCCTGCATATAATATTGACTTACTAATTAGAGAACTAGATCTTAAAAAATTAACCAAAGATACAAAATTAAAAGATAAAAATATCTCTGGGTTAGCGTTTTTAAAATTAAATTTAATGAATCCTATAAAGGATGTAAGTGGTCTTTATGGAAACGGCACATTATTGGTTACAGATGGCTACCTTTTTGAATTACCTCTATTAAGCAAACTATTCACTACTATAGGCCTCACACAATTTGAGAAGGTAGTTTTTAAGGAAGCCTATTGTGATTTTACAATTAAAAATAGAACAATCTCTACCGAAAACTTAACCCTTATAAGTAATTCTATTTCACTAAAGACTAAAGGTAGCGTAGATTTTAACGGAAATCTTAATTTCGTAACTAATGCTGAGTTATCTAAGAAGAGTTATGAAAGTTTAGGAAAAGGCGGACAGATTGTCTCGGTTTTCTTTAATACATTGGGTAAATACCTAATGAGAATACAAACAACAGGAAATATATCTAATCCCAAACATGAAAAAGTTACAGTCTCATCGGAAGAATTAATTAAGGGGGGACTAATGAAGGGGATAGAAGATATCCTTAGAGGCTTTTAGATTCAGCTAATTCTAATATGCGCTCTTTCATCTTCCTGAAAGCCTTTACTCGATGACTGATTTTATTCTTAACTTTAGGACCCAACTCTGCGAATGTTTTATCATACCCTTCTGGCGCAAACACCGGATCATACCCAAAACCATAATTACCTCTCGGCTCAAGGATAATTTTACCCTTGCAAATCCCGGTGGTTATAGATAATATTCTATCTTTATCAGCTAAAACCGCCTGGCAGACAAAACGGGCAGCTCTTTTCTCTTCGGGCATATCTTTAAGTGCGCCAATTAATTTCTTGATGTTTTTCTCATCCGTGGCATCGGGTCCGCTAAAACGAGAAGAATATACGCCGGGTTTACCGCCTAAAGCCTCAACCTCTAATCCGGAATCATCAGAGATACTCAATATACCCGTTAGTCGGGAAATCTCTTTAGCTTTTTTTATGGCGTTTTCTTTAAATGTACTCCTGTCTTCTTTAACTTCTGGTATATCTTTAAAATCAACTAATGATTTTAATTCAAAATTTATAGGTTCCAAGATATCTTTTATCTCTTTAAATTTTCCTTTATTTCTTGTTGCGATGATGAGTTTTCTCATTTATATTTTTAAGATATCCTTTTGAACCGCTATAAGTTTTTCGACTCCTTTTTCTGCCAGTTTAACTAATTCGTTCATATTAGATAAACTAAAAGCTTCTCCGCTCTCTACTGTTGCCTGAACCTCAATCAACTTATTATCATCAGTCATAGCAACATTCATATCTACCTCTGCTTTTGAATCCTCATCAAATGAAAGATCTAATAAATTTTCACCATCAACAATCCCCACACTAACTGCTGCAACAAAGTTTTTAATTGGCAACTTATCTATTAATTCATCCCTTCTTAATTTTTTAAAAGCTTCGACTAAAGCTATAAAAGACCCTGTAATACTTGCGCAACGCGTGCCGCCATCAGCTTGTAAAACATCTGCATCTATCCATATAGTGCGTTCACCTAAAGCCTTTAAATCAACAACGGCTCTTAAGGTCCTACCAATGAGCCTTTGAATTTCTAAGGTTCTCCCGGAAGTCTCAAGGCGCTTCCTGTCTCTTATAATTCTCCTTGCACACGAACGGGGAAGCATGCTGTATTCAGCAGTAATCCATCCACTGTTTGTATCTCTTAAGAAACGAGGCACACTTTCCTCAACAGAGGCGGAACAGACCACTCTTGTGCTGCCTTGTTCTATTAAACAGGAGCCCTCGGCATATTCCATAAAATTTGTCTTAACATTAACTTTTCTTATTTTATCCTTAGCTCTTAAATCATTCCTTTGCATATTATTTCCTTTCTTTCTAAATTAAATTTAGCGTATAAATTATTACCTTTTGAATCTATACAAACTACAGCAGGAAAATTTTTAACTTCTAATCTATAAATCGCCTCCGGACCTAAATCTCTAAAAGCTACAACTTCTGCTTTTCTTACCTTAGTCGAAAGATAGGCGCCTGCTCCGGCAGGAGCCACCAAATATACAGCTTTATGTTTTTTTATCGATTGTATAACTTCAGGTGACCTTTTACCTTTTCCAATTAAAACTTTCACGCCTGCCTTTAACAAAACCGGAGTAAATTTATCCATCCGGCCTGATGTAGTAGGTCCGCATGAGCCAATAACTGAACTATTCCTCCTGGGCGTTGGACCCGTGTAATAGATAATCTGATTCTTGAGACTAAATGGTAATTTCTTTCTCTTTTTTATAAGTTTTACTAATCTCAGGTGCGCCTGGTCTCTGGCTGTATAGATGTTGCCAGTAATCAAGACCGCATCTCGGATTTTAAGTTTTTCTATAATATCTTTGTTTAAAGGGGTGGTTATAATTATCTTTTTTTTCATCTCGGTCTAAATACTTTTAGTAGCAGTGCGTATAGCATGGCAGCCCACATTAACTGCTACCGGTAATCCTGCAATATGGGTTGGAAAGGTTAATATATTCACGCCCAAGCAAGTGGTTCTACCACCAAAACCCATAGGGCCTATTTTTAGCTTATTAATCTTATCTAAAATTCTTTTCTCCATTAAAGATATATGTCTATCTTTATTAGTCTTATTTATAGGAATAAAAAGAGCTTCTTTAGCTAAAATATTTGCCTTATCAGATGTGCCTCCTATCCCAATTCCAATTATAAAAGGAGGGCAAGCAGCCGGGCCTGCTTCCCTTGCGCAATCTACAATAAAATTTTCAATCTCTTTTTTATCTATTGTTGGATTAAACATCTTCATGCAATTCTTATTTTCACTGCCAAAACCCTTAGCCATAACACTTATTTTTAATCTCTTACCTCTTTTTATATCTAAATGCAGGATAGCAGGTCCAAATTTATAAGGTCCTTTTCTGCTTAAAGGACTCTGGACCATAGAATTTCTAAAATAATACTTTCTGTAAGCCTGGCTTGCGCCTTTTAAGACAGCGCTTTTTAAATCACCGCCTTTAATTTTTATGTCCTCTCCGAGCTCAATAAAAACAATGGGTATGCCGGTATCCTGACAGATAGCTATTTGTTTATCTTCTGCAATCATAGCATTCTCAAGGAGAATCCTTAAAGCATCTCTTTCAAGTTGATTCGTTGCTTTCTTTAAAGCTTTTTCTAAGGCCTCCTTTATGTCTTTTCTTAATACCGTATTGGCTTTTAAAAAAAGTTCGCTTACTGCATTTTGTACATCATGAGCGCTGATAATCCTCATTTCTTCTTATATCCTTTGCTTTTATACTCTCTTGAAACTGTCGTTTTAATGCCGCCCCGAATATTAAACTCGCCTACAATTTTAGCGCAGCGCGGACGGCAGCTTTTTATGAAATCATCTAAAATTTTATTTACGGCGTGTTCATGAAAAACACCGATGTTTCTATAAAAAACTAAATATTCCTTAAAGGACTTTAATTCTATGCAATACTTATCAGGAATGTAATCAATCGCAAGAGTTGCAAAATCAGGTAAGCCGGTCTTGGGACAAAGACAAGTAAATTCTTCGGTTTCTATATGAATTGCATAATCTCTATCAGGATATTGATTTTTCCAGGTTTCAAGCGCCGGTGTCTTCAACTTTCTTATATGATTTTGTAAATCTTTATAGGTCATTATTTAACCCCTAAAATTTTATGCACCTGTGGTATCACTAAAACATCCTTTAGTTCTTTTCTGGCTATTTTCAATAACTTTATTATAGTTTTTATATTAACTCTTTCTTTAACCGAACCTGAAGGCGTAACCGGCTGTATAACTAAGGGAATATTTTTGTTTATCTTAGCTATAATTCTTACTGCCTTTTTAAACTCATTAAATTTTAGCAATTTAGTAATAACAATCTTTACAAATAATGATTTTTTGTCTTTCCTTTTAAGATGTTTATCGGCTGTTCTTAAAAACAGGTGGTGCTCCTTCCATAGCGGTTTATCTAATCCTGATGAAGTGGGTAATTTTATATCCATAGAAATATAATCAACGAATTTTATGATTTTTTTTAAGTTTAACGGCAATGCGCCATTTGTCTCTAAGTATACTTTATACTTTAAAGTCTTTAAGCCTAAAAATAAATCTTTCAAATATTCAACATGCAAAAGCGGCTCTCCGCCGGTGATAGAAACCGTATTGCATAAGTTGCCGTTGTCGCTTAATAATTTAACTTTTTTAATTAATTTTTTTAACGATATCGTCTTAGAAGTTAAATTTTGAGTATCACAATACGGACACTTCAAATTGCATTCAGCAAATCGAATAAAAACCTGATACTCACCTACAAATAAACCTTCACCTTGTATTGATGAAAAAACATCAGCAATATGTTTTATTTTCATCTTTGTCTCTTTGCGTACAAAGGATCTTCAAAGCCCGCCTCTTTAAAACCTTTAGCGCGAAGCCGGCAACTATCGCAATAACCACAAGGATATTTTAGCCCTTTATAGCAAGACCATGTATATTCAAAGGGCACATTTAATCTTTTACCTAATCTTATAATCTCAACCTTTGACTTCTTAATTAAGGGAGCTAAAATCTTAACGGGATTACCTTCAACTCCGCGTTTGGTAGCTACCTTTGATATTCTCATAAAGGCTTTTAAAAATTCCGGCCGGCAGTCAGGGTATCCGGAATAATCTATAGCATTAGCTCCTATAAAGATAGAATCTGCGCCTATCGCCTCTGCGTAAGAAAGAGCATAACTTAAAAAAATAATATTTCGTCCAGGCACGTATGTAGCGGGTATATTCGCTTTTTCTTTTAATTTTAAGAGTGACCTTTTAGGTAAAGGTGCTTTCTTATCTAAAAGCGCCCCTGCTTTTTTGGGTAAGGCTAACTTCAAAATAGCGTAGTTGGCCTTAGCGAGTTTTGCTATCTTACGAGCCGACTCAATTTCTCTTAAGTGCCTTTGGCCATAGTCAAATACAAGGCAATAAACTTTATAATTTTTCTTCTTTGCATAATACAGGGTAACGCTTGAATCAAGTCCACCCGATAATAAAACGATAGCCTTTTTCATCTTCCCGTAAAACTGGCGCGAGATTTATCTGTTTCCCAAACAGAAACATCCGCTACTTTACAATCTTTAGATTTCAATCGCTTCTGAATATGTTTATAGATATAGACAGCGATGTTTTCTGAGGTTGGATTATTCTTTTTAAAACTAGTTAATTCATTAAGGTAACTATGGTCTAACTTCTTTAAAACCTCCCCCAACATCTTTCTTAAATCTTTAAAATCTATAACTATTCCTTTTGAGGTTAATCTTTTACTTGAGATGGTTAAGGATACTTTCCAATTATGCCCATGCAGTTTTTCGCAATTTCCTTTATACTCGCGGAGAAAATGCGCGGCGCTGAATTCACTCCAAACAGTAACTTTATACATAATTTAAACTTCCCTTACATGTTTTATCTTTCTTCCTAAAAATAGAGCAGCCAATTTTTTAAACCGCCCTGGTTCATCACTAACATAAAAGACATAATCTGTTTTACCTCTTGATTCTCTTAAGGCTCTTTTATCCTGCAAAATTTTCTTCACGTCTCTGGCTACCTCTTTAGCAGAATTGACTAATTTAATCTTCTTGCCCATAATCTTTTGAATAGTTTTAACTAACAAAGGATAATGGGTGCAACCTAAAATTAAAGTATCGATATTTCCTCTTTTTAACGGCGCCAAATACTTCCTGGCAATATCTCGAGTAATTTTCTCATTAACCCAATTTTCTTCCACCAGAGGCACAAAAAGAGGACAACTTTCTGAATATACTTTAACTTTTTTATCTATACTCTTTAACCTTTTTTCATAGATTTTACTTAAAATGGTACTTCTGGTGCCAATCACGCCAATGCGTTTATTGCCCGATAGGGCATAAGCCTTCTTTACGGCAGGCAATATTACTCCTATAATGGGTGTATCGTATTTTCTTTTAAGGGCGTTAATGCTTAAACTGCAGGAAGTATTGCAAGCAATTACTATAATCTTAACACTAAATCTTAATAAAAATTCTGTATTATCAATTGAAAATTTCGTAACTGTTTTTTTGGATTTATTGCCGTAAGGAACTCTGGCTGTATCCCCAAAATAGATTATTTTTTCATGAGGTAAGGTTTTTATTATTTCCTTAACAACCGTAAGCCCTCCGCGCCCTGAGTCAAATATTCCTATAGCTTGATTTCTTATCATTTTACCTTATGTTCATATAACATTCAGACATACTTGCGTTTTAAGTATGTCTAATTAGTAAAACCATCAGTTAGTTCGTAGCGCTTTTTATAACGTAAGATACCTTCTGCTAAAGCATCTGCTATTCTTTGTCTGTATGAAGCACTTCTCAATTTAGTCTCTTCGTCTCTATTGGATATAAAACCTACTTCCACTAAAACTGCAGGAGCTTGAACTCTTTTTAAAACATAAAAAAGAGCGCTTTTTACTCCTCTATCTTTGCTGTCCATATCTGCCTTCATTGATTGGCACAATGATTGGGCAAGTTCAATAGATTCAACCCTGTTTTCTGTATTAATTATATCCCATAAAGTAGCTTTTAATTGATTTGATGGTCTGATTGGGGAATCGACCTCTAAATCTAAAACTGCATTTTCAGCAGCCTGAACAGCTCTGGCGCTGTCATCGCATGCTTCAGATAAATAATAAACCTCAAAACCTGAAGGCAGACGAGATCTGAACGAATTGGCATGAATACTTATAAAAAAATCAGCTTCATTTCTATTAGCTATATTTGCTCTCTGCCATAAAGAAATGAATTTATCTGTTTCTCGTGTAAGTATTACTTTTATTCCATATCTTTCTAAATTTTGCTTTAGACGTTTTGATATATCTAAGACAACCTTCTTCTCATATAAACCACTCCTGCCAATTGCGCCTGGATCTTTTCCGCCGTGACCAGGATCAATAACTATGGTTTTAATTCGGTGAACAATTTTTCTTTCAGGAACCCTATAAGGAGTATAAAAAATCTTATCAAGTCTTTCTTTTACTAAATCAAAAGGAATAAAAAAAATCCCCTTATAGATTATAGGCGGCTGTTTTGAATACACCGTTTCTCCATCTAATAGAATAATTTTAGTCTCCGGATGCATAATGGCTGTATGGCTATCTTTCTCTAAAATTAATTGGTAAGATATAATATCCCACTGCCAGTCGATACCGTAAGCTTCACATAGAGAGATGGCAGGAACATAACTTACGCCTTCTATCTTAGTGGTTTCTCTTTTCAGGGAATATAGGGGTTTACTTGTAGGAACCGGGCCTATCCTGGCGCATCCCGATAGGATAAATAGTATTAATAAAAAAATAACTACTAAACTTTTCTTATAAGCAGCCGTTTTCATTTTTAAAATATATATCCCTAATTAATCCTTTGTATAAAATACATTACCTATAATACATCCCTATTTATATCAGAAATTTGCCAAAAAAGCAAGCGAATTGCACTTGCTGGGCATGCTAAAAACAAACAGCCTCAAGATTTGTCTTGAGGCTGTAAAGTACATTTTCTTCGATTAAGCTAGTCTACTCTCCCGAGACCTTTCAGATATCGATAGTAGTCACTATCGGTAGTTAAAATTATGGTAGAAGTCTCATCAATTGTCTTTCGGTATGTCTCTAATGTCTTTAAGAATGAGTAAAACTGAGGGTCTTTATTATAAGCATCAGCATAAATCTTGGTTGTCTCAGCATCGGTCTTTCCTCTGATGCCCTGGGCCTTACGGTAAACCTCGGAAGTAATCTGTTTTAATTCTTTGCCCATCTGGCCTTCAATCTCCGCCTTCTTTCCCTGGCCTTCAGAGCGATATTGCTCGGCGGCCCGCTTTCTCTCGGCAATCATCCGCTCATAGACCTTCCTTCCCACCGCTTCCACATAATTGATGCGTTTGATGCGTACATCTATCAATTCAATGCCGTATTGAGGAGCAAGCACCTTGGCCTTATCCAAAATCATCCCGGCCAGGGCTCCTCGGCCGACCTCAATCTCCTCTAACGCCTCTTCAGTAAATACGACTACTTCTTCTTTCTCTGTAGACTCGAGGATGCGATTGGTATTCCTGATTGCCTCAACAAGGAGATGGCTGGTAATGGCGTCGCGCGTGGCGGAATTGATAATATCATCAAGCCTGCCGTGTGCGCTAGTTTCTGTTCCCACCGATTGCAAGAATCTTAAGGCATCAGTGATTCGCCAGCGAGCAGTAGTATCCAACCAGATATACCTTTTATCTTTTGTGGGAATCTGATTAGGATCTCCATCCCAATCCAGAAGTCTTTTCTCAAAATATTGAGCCCGCTGGATAAAGGGCTTTTTGAAATGTAACCCGGCAGCGGTAATCGGCTCCCCCACAGGCTTGCCAAACTGGGTAACCACCACTTGTTTGGCCTCACCGACTACATATACCACACCACTTAAAAATAGAAGTATGACCAGAATTACTAAAATCCCTAATATTCTTAAAATCGGTTTCATTGCTGGCTCCCTCCTTTCTGACCAAGATTTAATAATGGCAGAATCGAGGTCTGTTTAGGGTCGATGATATATTTCTCTTTTGCCTTTGGCAAAACTTCCATCATTGTATCCAAATATAGCCTCTTCTCGGTAATCTCGGGCGCCTTTTTATATTCTGCCCAGGTATCTAAGAATCTCTCGGCCTCGCCCTTGGCTCGGTTTACCTTATCTAACTGGTACCCTTCAGCTTCGCGAATGGTCTTTTCCGCCTCACCTCGGGCACGAGGGATAACCTTATTATAAGCCTCCCAGGCCTGGTTAATCATCCGCTCCTTTTCCTGTTTAGCTTCGTTTACCTCATTAAAGGCCGGCTTTACCTCATCAGGAGGATTGACATCCTGAAGTTTGACCGTAACCACCTGAACACCAGTCTGGTAACTATCTAGAATCTTTTGCATCTCTATTTGGGCAAGGTCATTTATTTCCTCTCTCTTTGTGGTAAGCACCTCATCTACGCGATAATCACCAACAAGCCGGCGCATGACTACCTCAGAGATATCCCGCACATTATCCACCGGGTCTCTGGTTTCAAAAAGAAGTTTAATTGCGTCTTTAACCTTAAACTGTACAATCCAGCGCACATCCAGAATATTCAGGTCTCCGGTAAGCATTAAAGATTCTTCAAGATATGAGCGGGAAGAATACTGTGTCTTTATCCCGGCGCGTAGAGTTCTCATTCCAAATTCCTCTTTAAATACTCGTTGTATCTTAACCGGGGTTAGCTTATCAATCCCAAAGGGAAGTTTTACATGCAGGCCAGGTGAAGTAGTATAAACATATCGGCCAAATCTTTGTATCACACCTACCTCATCCGGGCCGATAGAATAAATTGAACCCCCAATTAAAATCAACAGGAAAACGGCCAAGATTGCCATCGGGAAAAATTTTCCGAAGTCGCCGACCTTCTTCCTGCCCATCTCAATAATGTCATCCGGTCCACGAACATCTTTCCATTCCATATTCACTCCTCTCTTTTTGCCCCGCCCTTTTTACATCAGAGCAGAAATTATCCTCTTTTTAAACCCTCTAAATTATAGCCCTGAAAACAAACAACTGCAAGGATTATTTTAATGCTTATTTTTTCCTTGCCAAGATGCAAAAATGTGATATAATATAAAACTGTAAGAGATAGTGCAATGTTCATTGAGAAAGAGAAGAATATGGCGGGTGATTTCCTAGACGGCACATTCACGCGGAACCCCGGCCAAAAAGAGGGATACAGTAAGGCGTTAACCGAGATTTCTATAAAAACTTCTCAAAAGGAGAAAATAAAATGGAAGAACAAAAGAAACTATACATTGGAAATTTATCCTATGACACCACTGTAGACGCTCTAAAAGAGCTTCTTAAAGAAAAAGGGATAAACGTAAAAGAAGTAAAAGTCATCACTGATAAATATTCCGGAAAATCAAAGGGTTTTGGATTCGCAGAATTTGAAACCGAAGAAGAAGCTCAAAAGGCAGTAGACGCTTTAAACGAACAAGAACTCAACGGACGAAAATTAACAGTAAATAAAGCGCGTAAGATGCAACCTCGAAAAGACTTCGGCGGCGGCGGACGTAACTTCGGCGGCGGCGGAAGAAGCTCAGGTTTCGGCGGCGGCGGACGTAACTTCGGCGGCGGCGGAAGATATTAATTAAACTGTAATCACTGTTAACGACGGGAGTAGAAAAAAGCCGTTCTCTTTCCTACTCCCCACCCTCTCTTTTCTCTTTTTTTCAAAAAAAGTAGTCTCTTTTTTACCTTTTCTTCTGTCCTATCTTAACATTGATGCCTTTAATTTTAGTTGAAATATCAAGCGCTTTTTTACTAACGCTCCATTTACTCTTTGAAGTCTTGGCTAAAGTTTTACCAAGTTCATAATATAACTTTTCTCTCTGTAAAGCCAGCGCTGCTAACTCCAGTTGTTTCTTTCCCTTTTCAGATTTGTCTTTAATGTAACGCTCGCCTTCCTTGGTTAGGCGTCCAGCATTTTCCATAAACTCCTTCATCTCTTTCCTGCTAATCTTCCACAATTCATCAATTTTTTTTCTAACCTCTTCTGCCTTCATTTAAATCCACTCCTTTCGCCCAGATGGGCATTTATTTAATTATTGTAATATTTATTCTTCTTCTAATGACGGCCGATAAGAACGTTCCTTTTTCTTCCGGCTCCTCTTTGTCTTATGCTCTAACATCTTTTCCTTTGCCCTTTTGGAACGCCTGCGCTTCTGTCTTATTATCTTTTCTATCCGCTTTTTCTCTTCTGATAATCTTCCCAGTTTAATTGTTTCAATTTTATTAACAAGAATCCTTCGAGCCAAAAATCTATTTAAAGCTTGAGAGCGCTCACGCTGGCATTTTACCTCAATGCCGCTTGGTTTATGCTTCAGGTAAACACAGGTAGATGTCTTATTGACATTTTGCCCTCCCTTTCCCTGAGAACGGATAAATTTCTCCTTGAGGTCTTTTTTATAAACCCCTAATTCACGCATTTTTTCCTCTAACGCTTCTCTTTTACTCCTGCTTATATCAACCATTCATCTTCTCTCTGTTTTTTTGGGCGCGGTTTATACGCCTACGCTCCACTTCTTTAAGGCGTAATTTCCTGAACCTTATATGCTTGGGAGTAATTTCAACCAATTCATCATCTTCAATAAATTCCAGGGCAGACTCGAGGGCTATTTGTCGGGGAGGTATAAGCTGGATTGCTTCATCAGCGCCTGCGGCGCGCATATTAGTTAACTTTTTTTCCCGTAGGGCATTTACGACAAGGTCAACTCCTTTATTATTCACACCAATAATCATCCCTTCATATAATCTATCTCCCGGCTTGATGAAAATATCTCCTCGCGGCTGTAGATTGTATAAAGCATAGGCAACTGCGCAGCCATCTGCATGCGAGATAAGGACACCACTTTGACGCTTTGGCATTTCTCCTTTATAGGTCTGATATTCAAGAAAATTTTGATACATAACACCATTGCCGCGGGTCATCATCAAAAAATCACTTCGAAACCCAATCAGAGCTCGTGAAGCAATAACAAAGTCTATGCGGATAGCCCCGGAGGAAGTTGTTTTTAAATCTTTCATTTTTGCCTTCCGGGTTCCTATCGCCTGCATAACCGCGCCTTGATATTGACTATCTATCTCGATGACTACTTCTTCAACTGGTTCAAGTACCTGCCCGCCCATTTTCTTCATAATAACTTGTGGCCGGGAAACCTCCATTTCGTATCCTTCACGGCGCATTGTCTCAATTAGAATTTCAAGATGCAATTCGCCTCTGCCTGAAACCTTAAACCGTTCACCACCATCAACTTCTTCAACTTTGATACCGACATTAATCATAGCTTCATGTTCAAGCCGCTCGCGTATATGCCGCGATGTCAAAAATCGCCCTCCGTCTTTGCCGGCGAGAGGGCTTGTATTATGAGAGAAATTCATAGAAATAGTGGGTTCATCAATCTTGATAGCAGGTAATCCTTTTGGTTCATTAACACAGGTAAGTGTCTCTCCAACCTTCACATCATCAATGCCGGAAATTGAGATAATGTCCCCTGCCATGGCTTCCTGGACTTCGATTCTTTTTAACCCGCGATACTTCATTAATTTGGTTGCTTTACCTTTTAAAATAGCGCCATCGCGTTTCACAAGAGCTACAGCATCCCCAACATGAATAGAGCCATGAAAAATGCGGCCAGTTGCTATACGTCCAACATATGAATCATAATCAAGCATAGTTACCAACATCTGAAAAGGCAGTTTTGGGTCAGCAATCGGCGGCAATACCCTATGCAGGATGGTCTCTAAAAGTGGTTTCATAGACTTCCTCGGTTCATCAAGGTCAAGCACTGTATAGTCATCCTTCCCGGAAGAATAGATTATTGGAAAATCAAGCTGTTCATCAGATGCGTTCAGTTCACAGAAAAGGTCAAATGTCATATCAGCAACTTCATCCGGACGGGCATTGGGACGGTCAATTTTATTGATGACAAGAATTGGCTTTAGATGTAACTCCAGCGACTTTTTTAATACAAATTTCGTCTGCGGCATAGGTCCTTCAACCGCATCTACAAGAAGAAGCACACCATCGACCATTTTTAAAATACGCTCTACCTCGCTGCCAAAATCAGCATGCCCCGGCGTATCAACGATATTACACTGCACCCCTTTATATTCAAAAGACGCATTTTTTGATAAAATGGTAATTCCTCTTTCTCTCTCAAGGGGATTTGAATCCATAACCTCTGTTTCACCTTTCTTAAATTTATAAGCTCCTGTATATTTAAGGAGGGCGTCAATGAGGGTCGTTTTTCCATGGTCAACGTGCGCAATAATCGCAAGATTCCGCACATCTTTTCTTCTTTTTTGGTTGGGCATAATTTATTATTTTCCCTTTCAATCTTTCAAAATCCAAAAAACCATTCATTTATATTTAATCTTCATGGCCACAATCAAAAGAGATAAGACAAATATAACTGCATTACTCACTATTATAGGCAATGATTCTATCAATATTCCATAAATTAACCACGAAAATACACCTAAAGAAAGGATAGAAAACGTTATCAAAGATAAATCTTCTGCCTTTTTTGTCCTGAAAATTTTTATTATCTGCGGCAGGAAAGAAATCGTACATAAAATACCTGCGCATAAGCCAATTATTAAACTTGTCATTTTCATTTACCCTTTCTGTTTTAGTAGCTCTCCTACGGCATCTCTATATGCACAAAAATCACAATCTTTACCAGATTCAGGTATACTATCACTGTTTAGGCACTTATGGATTTCGTTAATAATTCCCTCTACCCAACCGTCATTTCCTTCGTAGGGAATTAGGGTAATATCAAACTCTAACTTCCCGTCAAACTTTTCCATATCAGTTCTGCCATTACAGTAAACAAAGTATCCGGTATTTGACACTTTATATTCGTTCCTTCGCAGTAGCCATTGATAAATCTCCATCTGCCGCTTATATCCATCTTGCCAGGCTTTATTAAGCGCAACTATCTCTTCATTCTTGCTGGTAGATTTATAATCTACTACGATGTATTCGCCGGCTGGATTTTGCCATAAATCGTCTATAGCGCCCGTAATAAGCAGATTGGTCGGTTTGTGCAAAAACTGTACTCCTTTAAAGTTATTTCGCCATTCATTAAGCTGCTTATGCGCTACAGGCACAGCATTTACACCATATTTTTTCATCAAGGGATGCGCTTCTCTCCTCCTTCTCAAAATATCAAATTCCTTTTTAAGTAATGTATCTACGGCGCTATTTAGAGCAAAGGGAAATCCTGGCGGCCTGCCTACTCCCAAGCGTCTATCCAGATAGAAACATCGCGGACACTCAATATAAAGGTCTATCTTCGATCGGCTTAACCTAAAGGGTTCTGAGCTTGCTGGCTCGTATAAATTTCGTGTTCGTTTTGGGGTGTAGTATTCTGACATTGCTAAAAATCCTTTCAATTATTTTATTATACCCTACATAGCTTCGCGGACACAATGCTTAATTATCCTATCTTTTCCACTTCTCATACATCACAATTTCCTCAAGAGGCAATCGGTCCTTATGCTTTGGGCAAGGTTTAGCCGGATATCCCAAGGTTAAAAGTTCTACTATTCGTACATCCTCAGGAATATCCAAAATATCTTTGACCTGTTCTTCATGAAAGGCTCCAATCCAACAAGTTCCTAATTCTTCTTCAGCCGCCTTAAGCACCATATGCTCAATCGCAATAGCAACATCAATGGGATAAGACAACTGACCACAGCCCATAAGATGGTTGTCGGTCTCGGCGCAACAGGCAATTATAATCGGGGCTTCCCCAACAAAAACCTGGTTTTTGGCTGCTTTCATAAGATGCTGCCGCTTCTCTTTATCCCGAACTACAACAAATCTCCACTCCTGTCGGTTACTTGCCGAGGGTGCGAGTCTTGCTGCCTCAAGAATACTCTTGAGCTTTTCTTCTTCAATCGGCCTCTCTTGATAACTGCGAACACTGCATCTTGCTTTAATTAGCTCCATAATATCCATTTTTAATCATCCCTCCTCATACGAATTCCAGGGAATTCCGGAAACACCCTTCGAAAATACTCAGGACTCCCTTCAGTCGCACCCCAATCCCTGCCAATTTTTTAAAAAAATAAAGACAGTTAAGCACTAATCTGCTCCACCATAGGGCTTTTAGAAATATCTCCCGGCGAGATAATACCTGCCTTATCTTCATCAGGCACAATAGCCAAACCACCACCATGATAAAAAGCCTCATAACATAACTCTGAGCAGAAATAATCTCTGTCTATCTGCCACTTGTTTGCTGCCTCTTTCAGTGGCTTGCCAATCTTTGCCAGAAGCTTCAAAAGCCCAAGAAAAATTACACCTTTGTAATCATATTTTAAGTTTAGCTTGTTTACT
>CAZKQD010000012.1:0-25828 GCA_964554835.1 uncultured Planctomycetia bacterium
AGACAATCTCATGAGGAGCGTAATCTCCACCCATTGTATCCACTGCTATTTTCATAGTTATAGCCCTATATCCTACCTAAGTCCTATTTCTATATCCGATAGACGACGGATGATAGATGACCGTTCACTGTGTTCACTTGGATGAATTTTTCTCCTTATCTTCTTCGTCCTTTCATCCATCGTCTGTCATCCTTTCGTCTGTTTTCTAACTTAGGACTTCGGATTTATTATTTATGACTTAGGACTTTTGTTTCTTCTTCTTCTCTTTTATCTGTA
Source organism: uncultured Planctomycetia bacterium (assembly GCA_964554835.1). Classification (GTDB taxonomy): domain Bacteria; phylum Omnitrophota; class Gorgyraeia; order JAGLLT01; family CAZKQD01; genus CAZKQD01. The sequence goes on from CAZKQD010000012.1 coordinate 277, forward strand.
TTACTTTCTTGCCCTTATAATATCCACAATGAGGACATACTTTATGACGTGGCTTGAATCTACTGCAATGACTGCATTTAATCAAACTATTAACTTTTAATTTCTTATGAGTCCTTTTCTTATCTCGACGGGATTTAGAATGTCTACGCTTTGGAACTGCCATAATAAATTACCTCCTGATGAATTTATTCTTATATCAAAATTTTTTCTTAAAGATTGCTTTTTGCTAAATTCTTAACTAAATCATAAGTATCCTGGGCTATAAGTAACTCTTCATCAGTAGCTATAGCTAAGATTTTAACTTTCTTGCCCAAGAAAGACTTAAGTCCTTTTGTTGCTTTATCTCTTATGAGTTTTACGTTTTTACCTATGCCGGCTGTAAAAATGATAGCATCCACTCCACCCATTACAGCTATATAAGCGCCAATGTATTTTTTAATCCGATAAACAAACACCTCATATGCTTTTTTTGCTAATTTATTGCCATTCTTTATAGCTTTTAATATGTCTCTCATATCATTGCTTACTCCAGATATTCCCTTTAATCCACTTTTTTTATTTAATAGCTCATTCATCTGGTGCGTATTCAATCCATCTTTATTCATTATATAAAGTATAATTGCAGGATCTATGTCTCCACATCTGGTACCCATAAGTAAACCTTCGAGCGGGGTGAAGCCCATAGAAGTATCAATTGACTTGCCTTCTTTTATTGCTGTAATACTACATCCATTTCCTAAGTGACAGGTAATAAGCTTTAGCTTATTTAAAGGTCGCCCTAATTCTTCTTGAGCTTTTTTAGCTACATACCTATGACTCGTCCCATGAAAACCATATCTTCTTATATGAAGCTTGTTATAATACTTATATGGTAATCCGTACAGATAGGCATATTCTGGTAAGGTTTGATGAAAAGCAGTATCAAAAACAGCCACCTGTGGCACATCTTTCAATATATCCTTACTTGCTAATATGCCTTCTAAATTTGACGGATTGTGCAATGGAGCAAGCCGTATGTTTTTCCTGATAGATTTAATAACTTTATCATCTATTAAAATTGACTCTTTAAATTCCTCTGCTCCATGAACTACTCTATGCCCTACGGCATCAATTTCATCGTCTGATTTAAGAACTCTATATTTTTTATCCTGAGTGAGAGTTTCAATTATTAAGTTGATAGCAGCCTTATGTTTTTTTAGTCTTACCTTTTTATTTTTAAAAAACCTACTTGTGTTTGTTTGATGAGAAAATAGAGATGCCCTCTGGCCTATCTTTTCAATTATTCCCTTGGATAAAAGAGAATAATTCTTCTTACTCTTTATATCAAAAAGCCTATATTTTACTGACGAGCTACCGCAATTAATTACTAAAATTTTCATATTTCCGTATTGAGTTGCAAGAATTAACTATTAAGTTTTTGAAATCTGTTGAACTCTTACTACGGTTATAGCAACAGCGTCCACTATGTCATCAATGCTGCATCCACGCGACAAATCGCTACAGGGCTTATTTAAACCTTGAAGTAAAGGACCAACTGCCCTTGCCTTGGCCAAACGCTGCACGAGCTTATATGAGATATTACCTGCTTCCAGATCTGGGAATATCAAAACGTTAGCTTGACCTGCTAATTTACTTTGGGGCGCTTTAATCTTAGCCACCTCTGGCACTATTGCAGTATCTACCTGTAATTCTCCCTCTATTAAAAGATCTGGTCTTTTCTCTTCAACTAAAGATGTAGCCTCTGTAACTTTATCAACCAGATGACCTTCGGCGCTTGAGCAAGTTGAATAGCTCAACATAGCTATTTTTGGTTCCACTTTACAGACCTGTTTCATTAAATCAGCTGTAGATATGGCTATATTGCTTAATTGTTTAGACGATGGATTGGGTACAACTCCACAATCAGCAAAAAGAAACAATCCATTATCGCCGAACTTACAATCAGGCACAAGCATTATAAAACAACTTGAGACAGTGCCTATATTCTCATCTACTCCCAGACAATGAAGAACAGCTCTGGTAACACTTCCAGAGGTATTAACTGCCCCAGCCACAAAGCCATCTACTTTATCGTCTCTTAGCATCATTGCTCCATAAAAAATAGGATTATTTAATATCTTTTCTGCCTGGTCTTCTGTTACGCCGGCGTGTTTTCTTAACTCATAGTAGGTATTTACATAACGAGTGAAATCATTCGATTTTAAATAATCAACAATCTCAATTCGTGAAATATCTAAAGAATAATTTTTAGCTTCCTGTTCTATTTTTCCTCTATCACCCAAGAAAACTAACTCAGCGATTCCCAGATCCTGTATCTTTTTTGCTGCCATAATGACCCGGGGCTCATAACTTTCTGGCAAAACTATTCTTTTGGGATTTGATCTGGCTTTTTCTTGAATCCTTCCAAGCATATTAGTATCTATCTGTTCTGTAATTTCTCTTTTAGTGCACGGGCTACCTTTTTTGGTACGAATTTTTCTGTATCTGCTCCTAATAAGGCAGCTTCTTTGATAAGTTTTGAAGAAAGGTAACAATATGTCTCACGAGGCATCATAAAAATGGTCTCAACTTTAGGGTTCAATTTACGATTTGTAAGGGCCATCTGAAATTCATATTCAAAATCAGAAATCATCCTTAAACCCCTTATTAAGACCTGAGCGTTTATCTCCTTTAAATAATCCACTATTAAAAAATTGCAATCATCGACCTTGACATTTCTTATGTGCCCTATGGCTTCCTTTGTCATCTTAACCCTCTCATCAAGCGTAAAAAGCGGGTTTTTATCTTCAGAATGAGCTACAACTACTATAACTTCATCAAATATCTTAGCTGCTCTTTTGATTAAATCCAGATGACCATAGGTAATAGGGTCAAAAGTGCCGGGATAAACAGCTCTTCTTCTCATCAATTCGCCTTTCTTCAGACATATTGTCTTTTATAGTATGTCTTTTTTATAGAACGAAACGGTAGTATTTCCTGCTTTATGTGTTCTCATTAACCTAAGTATTCCAATAAGTTGAGGTAATTTAGCTTGAGATTCATGTTCTGCAATAATTATGCCATTGGGTTGAAGTATATCATACCTGCTGAGCATATGCAAGCATTTTTTCGCCATATCTTTATAATATGGAGGATCTAAAAAAATAATGGAAAACTTCAAAGCTTTATTTTTAGCACTCCTTATAAAAGAAAATACATCCTGTCTATAAACTTTTACGTTTTTCTCGGAAACAAGAGATAAGGCTTCAAGATTCCTGTTAATTGTAGATATATCCCTATCAACAATAAACATTTTTTCTGCCTCACGAGATAAAGCCTCTAAAGCAAGAGAGCCGCTTCCTGAAAATAAATCCAAGACATTCGCGCCTTTAACTTTACCCTTTAAGATATTAAAGATTGTTTCTTTAACATTATCCTTGGTGGGACTCACCTCATCAGGTGGTTTCTTTAGTCTTCTACTTTTATATTTTCCAGATATGATTCTCATAATTAAAAAAATACCCGGTTTTATAAACCGAGTACTTTAAACGCTAAATATTATAATTATTGATATCACGCATTGGAATTTGCAACTTGGTCAAGAAGTTCATCGCTAGCATAAATAGGAGCCTTTACTTTTAAAGCCAATGCAATGCTATCACTTGGTCTTGCATCGATTTCCTTTTCTTCATTATCAGACGAGATAATGTGTATCTTTGCAAAGTATGTTGATTTTTCTAACTTGGTGACGACTATCTTTCTTATTGTATAACCTAAAGAATGAATGGTATTTTTTAATAAATCATGAGTTAGAGGCCTTGGGGGTTTAATTCCAGCTAGCTCCATTTTGATGGCATTAACTTCAGGATTTCCTATGCCGATGGAAAAATATCTAGTGCCGTACTTCTCTTTTAATATTATTGTTTGAACGTTGGAATTTTTATTCATTATGATTCTAATCAACTCTACCTCAGATGTCTTAATCATTATTACTCCCCTTTATTTTTTGACCTCAATTTTCAATTAATCTCTCACGGCGATGGCGGCAGGAATTAACCTGCCGCCAACATAGTATTAACTAATGATGTTTAGGCATCTATTTCTTTTTCTTCTTCTTCTTAACCATTTCTTCTCCTCCTTTGTAATTAAAATAAATTTACCTGACATTTTTAATTTTGTCAAGGTGTATCAACTTTTTTATTTAATAATCTTTAAGGTTTCATCCCAGCCCGAGACCCTTCTAATCTTTGGATGCCTATTAACTGATTTATTCCATGGATATGAAAATAAAAGTACCTCTATATCTAAATCGGCTAACTTTATAGCAAAATTAGGGTGATCCTCCAGGAAATAGTCAAATTGGTATTCTAACTTATCAGCTAATTGATCCTTCTTATCTAAAGCAAAGTGGATCTCATTATAGGGTATGTTATATTTCTTTAGCCATTTAATTGTTACCTCTTTTACCTTAAGAGGGCGTGAGGTAATAATGATTAGATTATTCTCCTTGCTTAATATTTTTAAAGCGTTAGCCGCACCATTCACCGGTCTCATCCCCATCCAAATATCCTCATTGCAAAATAAACTATAAAGAGTTTCAAATTCATATTCAGTAAATTCAAAACATTCTTCATATTTGTAGCATTTAACTTTTGAGCGAGGAAAATCTCTTTTAAAAAGTTTTTTCATATATTTTCTAAATTGAGTATCAGCATCAACTATAACGCCATCAATATCAACGCCTATATTCATAATTACCTCATTCTTGAATCCAGTATAAAAGTTGCAGGGCCATCATTTACTATCGTAACCTGCATATGTTTTGCAAATTGTCCTTCTTTTACATCTAATCCGGATTCATTGAGTAAGTCTATGAAATAATTATACATTCTTTGCGCTTTTTCTTTATCAGCCGCATTAGAAAAAGAAGGTCTGTTGCCTCTTTGGGTATCAGCAACTAAAGTAAATTCAGAAACTACTAAAATCTCACTACCTATATCATCACAAGATAGATTCATCTTATTATTCTCATCTTCAAATATACGAAGTTTTAACATTTTAGAAACCAGATACTTGCAATCAACCTCTGTATCATCAAAACGTATTCCCAGGAAAACAATTATACCTCTATCAATACTTGATATAACTCTATCTTCAATCCTAATAGATGCTTCTTTTACTCTCTGCAATAAAGCTATCATTTTTATTCATTACCCATAAATTGAATATGCAGCTTGCGAGACCTTGAACGATTATCAAAGTCAATAAAGACAATCTGCTGCCAAGTGCCTAATATTAATTTCTTAACCTTAAAAGGTACTGAGAGAGATGGGCCAATAACAGACGCTCTTAAATGAGAAAATCCATTACCGTCTTGCCACTGCGTATCATGAGCATATTTTTTATTTGAAGGTACAAGTTTTTCAAAAAAATCTTTTAAGTCTTTTATTAATCCTGATTCGTATTCGCATGTAGTTATAGCTCCAGTTGAACCAGGACATATTACTGTCATTATTCCATCTTTAAGTTTAGAATCCTTTAATTTTTCTTCTAAGATATCAGTAACATTAATAATATCTGTAAATCCCCTTGTCTTGAATTCTATTGTCTTGCTTACTGTCTTCATCTATATGCCTCCTTTTAGAATTAACATTCTTCGCCTTTCTCATTATAACAACATTCATACGTATTTTCAATATTACAAAGCCGTTGGATACAAAAAAAGAGCACTGATTATTTCTCAGCGCTCTCTTTTTAACAGGCCTTTAATTATACGTTAATTATTTTTCATTGGATATAAGCTTAAGTTCGCCTAAAAGGCATACTTACATCTAACCCCTCTTTAAAATTTAACCTTAGGAACTGCTTTGGCAGTTACTTCTGCTTTAAAATATACCTCTGGTTTATCTAATTTTCTCATTTTAGCAAAAAAGCTTCCAAAGACCGTCCTGATATAAGTATTAAAGCTTCTCACCTTTTCATTATACCTTCTTCGGGCTACAGCAATTCTGTTTTCTGTACCTTCTAACTGACTCTGTAAGGTCAGAAAATTCTCATTGGCTTTTAGGTCAGGATAATTTTCTGCCACCAAGAGTAATTTTGAGATAGCATCAGTCATTTTGTTTGCTGTCTTTATTTTATCCTGCCGGCTTGATGCGCTTGCCCATTGACTTCTTAATTTAGTAACCTCTGTAAATATTCCTTTCTCATGCGCAGCATATCCTTTAACAGTATTAACCAGATTAGGAATTAAATCGTTTCTCCTTTGAAGCTGCGTTTCCACTTGAGACCATTCTGCTTTTACCGCCTCATTCAAAATAACAACTCTGTTTAATCCTGATATGTACCAGCTTAAACCAATGACTAAAAGCACAAATAATATTGCCAGCGTTATTATAACTTTTCTCATCTATGCACCCTCCATCTTTTATAAAATTTATTATTCTTTTTCAAGAATTTCAAGAATTTCTTTACCCATTAATGGGGTAATAGGGTATATGCTACCCTTTTCTCTATCTTCGCACAGCCATAGTTGATTTTTATTAATCTTGTCTTTTAAGTATTCAACAGTATAATTCTTCTTGATAGCTTCAACAATATCCTCTTTCAATGCTTTGTTAGCGAGCATTGCCTCCTCAAGCTCCTGAGGGTCTATAGAACCGGCAATATCCATAAAATATTTATCTATACACCCATCACATATGAGCCAAGGGGTCCTATCCTGCTCAAAATTATAAATCACAGCTGAGTAGTACTCGGGATATGAGGTTTTAAGCATTTCATGATAGACTTGTGAGCTAAGGACTTGTTTTGTAGTAAGAAGATAACCAGTATTTTTAGGCACCTTGGAGTTACAGATGTCGCAAACAGAGACAGCATGTGGACTTACAGTTGGCCACCATTTGAGCGCCTGCTCCTTGGCTACTTTAAAATCAACTATTCCTTTTCCCTTACTAAGAACAGAAGGAGTTTCTTTTAAATACGTAATTGAATCTTTATCAATCCATCCTCTTTGACCGCCATGAGTTTTGACAGAAATCCAATTCTTGTTTGTCTCTTTATCAACCACTTCAAGCATAGTCGCAAGATCAACTGTAGCTATTATTTCGTATTCGGCTCCTGGTCCTGACCTTATGTTTGCCTCAGGAGACATAACGTAGATATAAGAGACCTCTGCTAAAGCTACACTAAAATTAACAAGTAATAGTGCAATTGTCGCCAAGAATATGTACGTTTTTTTTCTCTTTAAACTTTTTTGGAAAAACATTTTTTACCTCCTAATTATAAAACAATCCTTTCACTTCAAAATTTATCCTATTTTTAGAACAGAATAATCTACCACGAACCACTGGCACCGCCACCGCCGCTTAAACCGCCTCCGAATCCGCCAAAACCGCCAGAAAAACCTCCGGAGTTACCTCCATATCCTGTGCCGTACCAGTATCCGCCGCGACGCCTACCAACAGCGCTAAATAACAAAAAACCCAATAGGCCCGTGCGGAATCCCAATATAAGAAGTATAAAAAATAGAGTAAAAAGGGATTGTATTATAGATACCTTTTTATTATCTTTAAATTCTACAACCTGCGTTTTATCTATGCCTGATAATTCTACATTATAGTTTTTAGCTACTAAATCAGAGAGTGTCACCGTAGCAAGGATAATACCCTGGCCATAGTCACCCTGCTTAAAATGTGGAGCAATAACATTTCTGATTATCTGGGAGGAAATGGCATCCGTTACAGCACCTTCTAAACCATAGCCAACCTCAATCCTTACTTTCCTGTCATTAACCGCTGCCAATAACAAAAGTCCATTATCTTTACCTTTTTGCCCAATACCCCATTTTTGGAAAATTTCAACTGCATATTCTTCTATGCTTACTCCGGATGTGGTCTCAATGGTCAATACCGCTACCTGAGCCGTTGTTTTTCTGTCAAGTTCACCCAAGAGATTATTAAGTTTTGATTCTTCTTGACTTGCTAAAATATCACCATAATCATTGACATATCCTGAATACTGCGGATATTCAACCTGGGTCCAACCTAAATTACTAATACCTATAGCAAAACATAAAATTGCTACGAATGACAATGTCCTAATAAATCTGCTCATAATTTGTCTACAATCTTAGAGAGTTTATCAAGTTCGTCAATATAATCTCTTAAGACTTCTTCTATTCTTCTGCCTTCTATTTTTTCGTCATTCTTCTTATCTTTTAATATAGCTAAAAATAGATTATAATTTAAACTAAATTCCTCACAGAGTTGAATTATAATTTTGTCTTTGCCAACAGGCGGCTTTAACCCTTTTAAACGCAATAGATTCCTGAAAATAGGAATGAGCGAAGTGAATGACTCTTTCAACAATGCTTCCATTCCTTTATTTTTTAAACCGACTTCCAGATATGCCTGTCTAATTCTTATCAATTTACCTTTTAACTGCTGCTCGCAATGTAAACGTATGTTGGATTCATCGATATTCAACGGATTCAGCAAATCTTGTCCATAAAGGTTTATATGGTTATCCTTCATTTCCAAAAATTCCGTAGGAAAAACATCTAAAGACCTCTCAATATACTCCTTAGTTAAAAATAAAGGCGCGCTAATCTTACTCTTTATTCCTTTACTAATTAATTTTAAACCTTTTTTAAAATCGGCAAATTCCAGTCTATCAAAAATAATAACCAAATTAACGTCTGAAACCTTAGGAATAAAGTCGCCTCCTGCAGCGCTTCCATAAACTGCTATGGAAAGAATCTTATCCTGATACAAATCTATTAACTCCTGAAGATAAGATTTTACTTTATTTGATATATAGACGGGTAATTTTTCTAAATTTGTAAATTTTTCCATCGGTTACCTCCTACCGCCATGCAGCCTTTCCGGACCATTCTCTTTTTAAAAATTTTTTCTTAAGGTGTAATCTTTTAACTAAATCTTCGGTTAGCGGCCGAATATCTTTTGCGGGTAAAGAAATTACGGCCCTGACTATATTTGCCGCCGAGAGTTTAACTTTTATCTCTAAACCACGTCTTACGTATCTTAGCTTCTCAATCTTCTCTAAAGGTATGTAGGTATTTGGATGGTCGTATTTAAAAAACCCAATAGATTATTATTGTATAGTATTTTATGATACCATAATAAAATCTAAACGTCAAATAATTGTCTGTATTTAATTATTAGATAAAGGAGAGTTTTATAAGTTATTTTTTTTGTTATTATTCTTCTCTACTGTTGCATGACCCATAACTTTTAAAGCAACGTCATCTATAATGGCGTAAATACAAGGAATAACAATTAATGTTAAAATTGTAGCGCAAACAATACCCCAAACGATAGCTAAAGCCATTGGCTTTAAAAATGGGTCGCCTCCTCCAATACCATAGGCCGTTGGTGTAAGTCCGAGTGCTGTTGTAACTGTCGTAAGTAACACTGGCCTTAATCTCAATTGTCCGGCTTCAATGATGGATTTTCTTCTCTCAATGCCTTTTCGGCGCAAATTATTAATAAAGTCTACCAATACAATTGAGTCATTAACTACAATGCCGCTTAAGCCAATGACACCCATCATCATAAAAAAACTTAGAGGTAACCCGTGAAAAAAGAAAGCGAAGATGACGCCAATAATGCCAAAAGGAATAGCCATCATAACAACAAGCGGCTGAATAACAGAATTAAACGTTGCAGCTAAAATCATAAAGATTAAGAAGAAAGCTAAAGCAAAAGCTCTCAAGAAACTTCTAATTGATTTAATATTTTCTTCCTGTTCACCACTATATTCAATACTATAGCCAGGATATTTTGCTGGTAAATCTTTAAGTTCTTTCTCTAAAATCTTATTAGCCCTAATAGAAGTCATTCTTTTATTATCAACATCGGCTCTAATCGTAATAACTCTTTTGCCGTCCTGATGACGAATGGAAGCTAAAGCTACCTCGTCCTTTAAGGTAGCTACTTTGCTTAAGGGAATTAAATTGCCGAGTTTATTTGGTATAAGTATCTTATTAAAGGCGTTCTTTTGGTTGCGAAAATCTTCGGGAAATCTAACTAAAACATTAATTTCCTCTTCGGCCTTAGTTGGTTTAATAGAGGTTGCCACCCCTCCCTTAAAGGCATACCGTACCGATGCGGCAATATCTTTTATAGATAGATATGAACGCGCTGCTTCATCTTCATCTATAACCACCCTAATCTCCTGTCGTCCCTCTTCAAAATCTGAGGTCACGTCCGAGACACCTTCCGTACTTTCAAGATAACCACGTATCTTTTCAGATATCTCTTCTAAAACTGCAAAATCCTCTCCTCTAATTTTAACCGCAACGGCTTTGCCAATAGGTGGACCCTCGTGTTCTTTTTCAAAATAGATTTTTTCAAACCCCTCAACGCCCTCAATTCGCTCTCTTAAGTACTCAATAATCTGTGAAACATTTCTTTTTCTTTTGTTAAAAGGAGTTACATAAACTGTTATTTGAGCTGTATGAGAACCTTGTTTTCCATATTCATCAAACATCCAACTTTGGCCAATAGAGCCAACTTGAGTCGTGTAGGCATCTAATTCCTCCTCAGGCAACATCTCTACTGCTTCTTCGAGCTGCTTCATGAGTTCATTGGTCGTGTAGAGATTTGTACCCACAGGGACCTCGGCCTTAATATAAAATTGTTCAATGCCCTCCTCTGAACCAAATAGCACAAAAGGCATCAATTTAAACATAATAAGTGCTAAAAAAAGTACTCCAATAAAACCCAGAATTACCCTATAACGTCTATTCAGGGCACCAGTTATAACCCGTGTATAAAAATCAAGTAGTTTTTTAAACCATGGTAAATCCTTTTTTGATTTAAATTTCGCGTTCTTTTTAACCCGCACAAAATCTGCAAAATGAGATGGAAGAATCACCAGGGCCTCAAATAAAGAAGCGATTAAGGCAATAATTACAACTACCGGTATGCCCCAAATGAACTTGCCCATCATCCCTTCAATAAATAAAAGAGGGCTGTATGCTGCAATGGTTGTAATAATGGTGGCTGTTACCGGTTTCATAACTTCTTCTGTGCCCTTAATAGCTGCATCACGAGGGTTTAAACCAGATTCTACATAACGCGAACAGTTCTCAGCCACAATAATCCCATCATCAACCAACATTCCCAAAACAATAATTAAGCCAAACATAGTAATAAGATTTACGCTCAAGCCAAAAACGGCCATCAAAGATAGAGTAGCACAAAAGGCAATAGGTATACCTAAAGCTGTCATAAAAGCAATTCTGTGGTCTAAAAAAATCATTAAGACAAAAACGACTAAAATCATTCCGATGATGCCGTTATTTTTTAAGACTCCCAATCTTCGGTTAATATATAGCGAGATATCATTTATATAGGAAATCTTTAATCTTTCGTCTGTATTTTTAGCAAAATTAGCTGCTTCTTTTTTGACCTGGTTAACGATTTTAATCGTATCACCTGTGGCTCTCTTTACGACGGTAAGATTTATTGAACGTGTTCCAAAACTCTTGTTAATAATATCTTCGTCTTCAAAAGAAAATCGAACTTTAGATACATCCTTAATCCTTAACCAATTACCTACATCGTTGGCACGGATGACAACATTCTCAATCTCTTCCTTCTCATAAAATTCACCTGTGGTGCGAATATTGAACTCCGTTTTCCCTCTCAATTTGCCAGCAGGAATACTAATATTGCGCCTGCCTAAAGCTTCCATAATCTCTTCTATACTTAGATGAATGTCTTTAAGCTTCTGCGGGTCAACCTCAACCCAAACCTCTCTATCACGCCAACCTAAACGAGATATGGAGGAAACTCCTGGTATGCCTTCTAAAATATCCTCTAAATTCTCAGCATGCTCCTGCAGCTCAATCTCAGATAAATCTCCGCTTAGGGTCACCTGAATAACTGGAATTTCTCCTGAGGTAATCTCTACAACACTGGGATCATTCTCAACATCCTTGGGTAAATCCCTTACGCGGTTAACTGCCTCTCGAATATCATCTACTACTTTATCTTTATCCTTCACATCCTGACTGATTTTAATAAGTATATTTGAACTATTTTCAAGTGAGGTTGACGTCATCTCCTCAATTCCGTCAACACCATTAAGCTCCTTTTCAATCGGCACTGTTACCAGTTTCTCTACCTCTTTAGGTGCAGCGCCGGGATAGACAGTCTGTATAAAGACCATATCAAAGGAGACCTCAGGGAAAGCTTCTCTTCTAATCTGGTAAATATAAAGGGTGTAAAAACCTGCAATTAAAATAAAAATTGAGATAAGATTAACTAAAAGTGACCGTTTAACTGAAAACTTTGCAATATTCATCTTTTATCCTTTAAACTTAATAACTTATATCCTCAACAGAAGTTATAGAAGTCGTATCTAAAAGTTGATTCTTTGCTCGCTCAAGCTCTACTCTTGAGATGCGATAATCCAATAAAGATTTAGCCAAAGCGATTTCTGCCTCCAATAAATCCTCTTGAAATCTTATCAGGGTATCTGAGTTTGATCTACCATAGCTGATACGCTTTTTCTCTTCTTTTAATTTCTTCTGCTGTAAGTCTACTATCTTCCCCCACTTTCTAACCTTTTCACAATTAAGATTCACTTCTCTTGTCTTATCGTCCAATTCTCTAACTATACTTATCTCTAATTTTTTAAGATTTAACAAATCCTGCTCTTTCTTCAAAAGTGCTTTATTATATTGAGCTTTAGATTCACGATTCTCAAATGGCAAGCTAATATTTATTCCCACATAGTATTCCCGATTATTCCTCTTAAATATATCATTTATAGCATCTTCTCTATCTACATCTAAACCATTTTTTGCATAAGAAGCTACTAAATCAATCTCAGGCCATAGTTTGTTTTTATTTCTGACTACTTCTATATTTTGAGATTGAAGTTGTTTCAAGGCACTCAGATAGTCTCTGCGGCTGTTTATCGCCTGTTTTAGATTCCGGGTAAAATTAGCTTCTTTAAGGCGCGCTCTTAGAGAATCCTCTATTTCTATGTTCTTATCAAATTCTATATCAAGACTAAGAGTTAAGGTATTTATGGCAGAATTCAGTTTCTCTTTGGCTTGGTTGAGATCGATTTCTCTCTGTTTTACATTTGCCTCACTTGCGTAAATGTCAGATTTTTCCGCCATTCCCCTCTGGTAACGTTCCTTATATGCGTTGTATAAATTTTGCGCTTTCTTGAGTATATCTTCCTTTAAGTTAATGACCTTGTATGCATAGGCTACTTTCCAATAATCTATCTGAACCCCAGCTAAAGCATCTTCAACTCTATCAAGGGTCTCTAAATCTGCCTGCTCTATGTTAAGTTTTGCAATTTTAACATCAGATCTATCGATAAGGCCAAAAAAATTCTCACCTAACGGCTGGGTTGCTGTAATTTTCATTGTAGATGTATGGGCGGGATTTACAGAAACAACTGTAGAATTTGTATGTTCTTTTTCATTAGTAAAATCAAAATCAACTGTTGTGCCTGTTTTAAATTTTTTGGATACTCCAAAATTATAATTGGCGGTAAGAGATTTTGTGCCCAATGAGGAACTTGATTTTTTGAGTTGATCATCTTCATAATTAGCATCTAAAGAAAGTATAGTATCAAAGACAGAATTGGCTAAGGTTAGATCAGTTTTTTTAAATTCAGAACTTATTTTTGCTAATTTAATATCCAAGTTATTCTGGATTGCTATCTTTACCGCCTCATCTAGGTTCAGACTAATTGTCTCTTTTTTTGCTCGGGCGGAATTTGATGATAGGCTGCCGCTAAATATAAATATTATTAATATAATAAGAAATTTATTTATTCTTCTCATAATCGTTATTTATTTCAGATATCTTGTTTTTTCTGAAATTAGGACTTCGTCTGAAACAATCTTATTGAGTTTCCTGAAGACATTAATAGATGTCCGTTGCTCTTTTTTTGTAAGATGCCTTAGGATGTCCTTCCAGCGCTGTTGAATCAATTTTTGGAATTTCTTAACTGTCTCTTTGCCCCTTATAGTCAGGGAAACTAAAACTTTTCTTCTATCTTTGACATCTGATAAACGCCTGACGTATCCTTGTTTTGCCAGTCTGTCCACTATGCCAGTAATTGTTGGGTTGGAAAGATTATGCTCTCTGGCTAATTTGCCGGATGATACAGATTTTCTTTCATGTAAAGAAACCATAATGATAAATTGAGATGTAGTAAAGTCAACCCTGGTAAAAAATTCAGCTTTAACGTTTCGCATCATCTTCGGGACAAGAATAGATATTTCTCTTGCTATATCATTTACTGATTCCATAAATATCACCTTCTCTAATTTTACCCTCAATTTAATTAGCTGTGTTAAATATTAGCATATCTAAGTAATTATGTCAACCCCATTAGAAAATATTTTCTAACGGGGTGAAGGTTCTCTAATAAAATATTATTCTGCTTGAAATTTTCCGATATATGTTTCATAATAAACTATAATATGAAAAATTCAGTTCTGGGTACATCAAATGATGTGTTAATTAATGGCAGCGTACCACGAAGCATCTTTGTCCTGGCTTTACCACTTTTAGTAAGGGCAGTACTTCAATCTCTACAATCTGTAGTTGATATATTCTGGGTGGGTAAACTTGGTCCTACATCTTTAGCAGCGGTTGCTATGGCTTCAACTGTTATTATGGCCTTCTTCCCACTGCTTATTGGTATAGGCACCGGGACGATTGCTCTTGTTTCCAGGGCTATTGGCGCTAAGAATCAATACGCAGCAGATAATGCTGCCACTCAATCAATGATTATTGCCCTATTTACAGCTTTAATCTTATGTATTATAGGAATTACTTTCTCAGAACCTCTCTTGAGATTACTGCAGGCAAAAGGTGATGTATTAGAACAAGGCGAGTTGTATCTGAAGATTCTTCTTTTAGGCAGTATTACAACTACCCTCTTATTCTTAGGAAGTGCTATCTTGCAGGGCGCGGGTAATGCAACTACCCCTATGAAGATTATGAGTCTCTCTGTCATCGCCAACATTATACTTGACCCTATACTTATATTTGGTTTGATAGGCGCACCGAGATTAGAAGTTAAAGGAGCAGCCATAGCGACTATTTTAGCCCAGGCTTTAGGGTGTATAGCAATCCTGTATATCCTGCTTAGAGGAAAATCTCATATCCACATAAAATTTTCTCAATTCAAGATAAGACTTAAAACCATGTGGCAGATAATTAAAATTGGCGTCCCTTCCTCTATTCAAATGTTATCCAGAAACTTAATGAGTATGGTTTTGATAGCCATAGTAGCATCTTTTGGAACCTACGCTATTGCCGCCTATGGTATCGGCATGAGATTGAGAATGATTGTCCTTCTTCCTGCTTTCTCTTTTGGCACAGCTTCTGCTGTTTTAGTAGGTCAGAACTTAGGAGCTAAAAACCCACATAGAGCAAAAATGTGCGCCTGGTGCGCAACAATAATTAATGCCGCAATAATGTTATGTATTGGAATACTATTTTTTATATTCGCTGAAAATATCATCCGCTTATTTAATAATAACCCTGAAGTTATTGCAGTAGGAGGAAATTATATTAGAATTACTTCACTTTTTTTTCCGACTATCGCCTTAGGGGTAGTTTTAGGCCGCTCTTTAATGGGCGCAGGCAATACTGTACCTCCTATGATAATTACTATAATCACCCTTTGGGCTATCCAGATACCTCTGGCTTTGATTTTACCTCGTTATACAAACTTAGGAATTTCCGGTATCTGGTGGGCTATAGTTAGCGCCTCAACAATTCAAGGATTATTAATCTCTATCTGGTTTCAGAAAGGGCACTGGAAGAAAAAAGAGATAAAGTTTTAAGATTATGAAAATAGCTACCATCTTAAAAAGATACAATATGGATTTGAGGATTGCTGATATATTAGCAAAACATGGCTACATTGACCTCTATCCTCCTCAAAAAACAACTTTGACCTCTGATGTATTAAGGGGGAAAAATTTTGTTCTTTCTATGCCTACAGCAAGCGGCAAGACTCTCATTGCAGAATTGTGCATGCTAAAAACTATCCTGCAGGATAAAGGCCAATGTCTCTACGTAGTACCTTTAAGGGCCCTGGCATCAGAAAAATATGAAGATTTTAAAAATAAATATTCAGCCTTAGGTATAAAAACCGCAATAGCAACAGGGGATTATGATATACCTTCAGGTTATCTCGCTTCTTACGATATCATTGTGGCTACTTCAGAAAAGGTTGATTCTCTCCTGAGATTTAAAGCCCAGTGGCTATCTCAAAAATTAACCTTAGCGGTATATGATGAGATTCATCTCTTAGATGATGAGTCCCGTGGTCCCACCTTAGAGATATTAATTGCCAGATTAAAACAGCTAAATCCTAACATGCAGATTATAGGGCTATCTGCAACCATCAGCAATGCCTACGAAATAGCAAAATGGCTTAATGCTGATTGCTTCCTGAGCAGATGGAGGCCTGTGCCTTTAAAAGAAGGAGTTTATTATAATAACCTTATAAAATATGAAGACGGAAAATCTAAAAAAGTAGCCCCACTCTCCACCCATGATATAAGTTCTCTCTCGTATGAGACTGTAAAAGATAAAGGTCAGGTTCTTGTATTTGTAAATACAAGACGTTCGGCTCAAACAGAGGCAAGAAGAATCTCAGAAGGATTAGGAAAGTTCTTATCAAAAGATGATAAAAATAAACTCAGAAACATCTCTAAGAAGATATTGGGATTATCGACTGAACCTACAAAAATATGCCTGGAATTAGTTAATTACATATTAAATGGAACTGCCTTTCATCATGCAGGTTTAACATCCAACCAGAGAAAAATAATTGAAGATAACTTTAAACAAAATATAATAAAGGTAATTTGTTCAACCCCTACCTTAGCATATGGAGTTAATCTGCCGGCGAGACGCGTAATTGTAAGAGACTATAAAAGATTTCAAAAAAGTGTAGGTTCGCACCGCATAGCTGTCTTTGAATATAAACAGATGAGAGGCCGCGCCGGACGCCCTAAATATGATAAATACGGCGAAGCTCTATTAAGAGCAAAATCCCAAGACGAACAAGATGTTCTTTTAAAGGAATTCATTATGGCTGAACCAGAGCCCATTATTTCAAAACTGGGCCAGGAAAATGCCCTACGAGCGCATATATTATCTTCTATCTCCTCCGGATATATACATACCCATTCCGGTTTAATGGAATTTTTACATCATACCTTTTTTGCCCAGCAGGAAGACCCTGAAAACTTGGATTACATAATAGAGAAAATAATTGACTTTTTACTTCAAGAAGAAATGATTACAGAAACAGGTAATAAATTTCAAGCAACTGCTTTTGGCAATCTAATATCGCGCCTTTATATTGACCCATACTCAGGTCTAATACTCAAGAAAGGTTTACATAACACCAGAAAGATAAACTCTGATGTCATTTCATTATTGCACCTTATTTGTCTCTGTCCTGATATGGATAATTTACGCATAGCCAAGAAAATTCAAGACGATGTAGAGCTGTTCTTCGGCCTGCACAATGAGAAATTCTTACTTGCCTTTGATAAATATTTTTCCCGCGCTGATTATGAAATGTACCTCCGGGTTATTACAACATCCATGATGTTAATTGACTGGATAAAAGAAATAAAAGAAGACGAAATTTGCGATAAGTTTTCTATTGGAGAGGGCGATATAAAAAGACACGTTGACCTTGCGCAATGGCTCATTTATTCAGCTAGTGAATTCGCCAGATTATTCAGGCTAAAGACAATAATACCTCAATTAGAAAAACTAAAAATCAGGTTAAGATACGGCGTAAAAGAAGAACTTCTAAATCTTATTTCTTTAAAGGATATTGGAAGAGTCAGATCAAGAAGTCTATATAACAACGGTATCAAAAGATTATCTGATGTAAAAAAAGTAAAAATAGAAAAGTTAATGAAGGTTGCTCATATTGGAAAAAGAACTGCAGATAAAATCAAAAAACAGGTTAAAGGATGCTAACTTCTTGCTTTATTTCTGGTAAACAGCATCTATATTTTCTTTTCATTAAAGAACTCAATAAAGCCTCCGACTGATCCTGGTCTCCGTGAACTATAAATATCTTTTTTATAGAATGGTTGCTTTTGTCTACATATCTTAAAAGTTCGTTTCTATCAGCATGGGCGCTGAAGGCATTGATGACTCCAACTTCTGCTTTTAACCTATATTCTTCTCCAAAGATTCTTACTTTTTCTCTTCTCTCGACCAATCTTTTGCCCAGTGTATTTTGAGCCATATAACCAACGATAATAATGACATTTCTTTCATCCTCTACGTTGTTTTTTAAATGATGGAGTATTCTGCCTGCTTCGCACATACCAGAAGTAGATATTATTATTGAACTCCGAGGATCAATATTGAGTTTTTTAGATTGCTCGACTTTAGTTATATAGTGTAGATTTTTGATATTAAAAGGGCTTTCTGAATGGTAAACCATAAATCTCGCTTCTTTATCAAAGCACTCAGGATGTCTTTTAAATACATTGGTTATATTTACCGTTAAAGGACTATCTACGTAAATAGGTAAAGTCGGAATTCTCTTTGCTCTCATAAGCTCACTTAAAAAATATATCACTTCTTGCGCTCTACCCAAGGCAAAAGAAGGTATAATAACCTTACCTTTTTTCTTCGCAGCCTTATTTATATAAAAAGTTAACTCCTCTTTAGCTTTATTGATATCATCATGCAACCTGCCTCCATAGGTACTTTCTATTATGAGGTAATCGAGACTTCCATGAGGCAATAGCACAGGGTCCTTTAAAATAGGTACATCTTTCCTGCCTAAATCTACAGCATAAGCAAGGCGGATATTTTTAGGTTTTTGCTTAATGTCAAAAACGATTATGCTCGAACCCAAGATATGCCCTGCATCACAGAAGGTGCATGATATGTCAGAGGTTATCTGAAATTTCTTATTATACGGCTTGCCTTCGAAATGCTTAAGCGCATCTTCGGCGTCATTTTTAGCATAAAGGGGTTTTCTTAAAGGTAAACCTTTTTTTCTATTAATTTTATTAACATATTTTACATCTTTTTCCTGTATATAAGCAGAATCTCGCAGCATTAAGTTGCATAAATCATAGGTAGCTGCGGTTGCATAAATCTTATTTTTAAAGCCCTGCTTTACTAAATTTGGAATATTGCCAGAGTGATCAATGTGGGCGTGAGAGAGGACTAGCGCATCTATCTGGTGCGGATCAAAAGAAAAATGACTGTTTATTCTATAATAATCATCACGATGACCCTGAAAGAGACCGCAATCAATTAAAACTCTGCTTTTATTAGTTTCCAATAGGTGCATAGACCCCGTAACCGTCCTTACACCGCCTAAGAACTTTATCTTTAAAGACATAATATTACCTTTAGCCCTTTCTGATTTTACTCTTTAATGTTTTTATCAGGTTTTTTTAAGATATCTATAATATTAAATTTTTCCCCTTCTGGCATTTTCGAATCTTCATCAGGATAGAATCTCATGACTCTTTCAATGTTCTCCTTATAAAAGATAATAGTCATAATAGAAATCTTCAAGGCTAATTTTTCATCATCCTCTTTTAATATTTTACCTTCATAAACTTTACCATTTTTAAGATAAATAGTATCTGAATATGAGCAGGTTATGGTTATTATTAGAAAGAGTAGAATAAAAAATGAAATTTTAAATACTTTAATCATAAGATTTAACTTCTTTTATAAAGACCGTTTAATTTGCAGGATTCAATAGTATGCTCTTTTACTTTTTGCATGAAATTTGACTCATTAACACTTTCTAATCTTTCTACATCTAAGGCATATATGGTGAATATATAACGATGTGTTCCGCCTGGGGGGCAAGGTCCACCATATGAAGTTTTACCAAAGTCATTATCAATTTCTTTAGCCCCATTAGGTATAGGACCACCTTCTTGTATGCTGTTTATATCTTTTGGAATATCGCATACCAGCCAATGGACAAATGTCCCACCTGGCGCATCAGGATCGAGACAAGTAAGAGCGAAACTTTTTGTATCCTCTGGCACAGCTTCCCATCTAAGAAATGGTGATATATCCTGACCATCACAGGTATATTTTTGAGGAATCATATCATTCTCGCTAAAAACAGAACTTAATAACTTCATACTAACACCTCGTCTTCAAATAAAGGTTTTCTTTGTTATCTTTATTTTAGGCACATATTAGTCTTCTGTCAAAGACTTTAACTTATAGACACCTAATATATCTTGGGGAATGTCATCTTTTCTTATCTCAAAATGGAGATGAGGTTTAACTCCAGCAAATCGGGCATTGCCAGTCTTGCCCACTGTACCTATAATATCTCCCTGTCTTACACGTTGCCCTTCTTTAATATAGACATCTTCTAAGTGCAGATACAAAGAGGTAAGTTCTCCTCTGTGTCTTATGATTATATAATTACCTGATAATTTATCATAGTCAACTACAGCAACTCTCCCAGACTTACAGGCTAAAACGGGAGTACCTATGTCTGCTAATATATCAATGCCCCTATGCTTATATCCCCGACGCGGCGCTCCAAAATGACCATCGCCATATCTATCCACTCTGATTTCAATGGGCACATCATGAGGTAAGGGTTTTATAAGATAATATTGATCAACATAGCCGCCTCTATAGAAAAAATAACCAAATACAACAATTACAGAAAGAACAACCGTTAAGATTAAATATCTAGTTGTATCTGACTTTGAGAACTTCAGGATCTTCATAGATTTTTTCTGGTTTTATATCAATAAGTTTTGCATGAGAGCCTCTTTTTATCAACATATTACATTTGCCTTTTTTAAATTCGTCTTTTATAGTATCCCGCATAAGCAGCTCAAAATCACCCCGACAGCGTAAATCAGTGCTGTGTCCGTTAATCTCTAATACAATATCTGTTAATCTAAGCTCTGTTTTATCAGCAGGTGAATTTTTGATTATGTTTATTACGACTGGTCTTTCCTTATCATAATCCCATTTGAACTCTGCTCCGATATAGCAGCTTTTTAGCTTCTGATTTTTTATCAAATTAGGCAGAATTTTCAAGAACTCTTTTGCTTCTTCTGTTCTGACTTGTGTCTTAGGATGGGTACGAAAAATTCCGGTATTGGGTGTTTCTTTTTCTACCTGTTTTAATTTCTTAAGCATTTCCACAAATTCTTCAGGATTATATCCTGCTCGTTTCATATAAACCATACCCAATCTATCGGCTTCGCGCTCTGCAGATTGACTATATCCTGTATAAAGTATCATTTGAGATATTTGAGCGCCTAGCCTGATAAGTCTCGATGCTTCACCTCTTGTTGCCTGTGAGGTTCCTTCATGAGACATAACAGCAGATACTCCAACAGATAAACCTAAAAGCATAGCTTGCTGGTCTTTCATAGCATATAACCTTTTCATAGCATGAGATCTTGATGTATGAGCTATCTCATGAGCTAAAACAGCTGCTATTTTCTCATTATCACCAGCCAAGTCAATGAGACCTTTAAATATATAAACATAGCCATCAGGTAAACTCATAGCATTAAATTCGTCGGTATCCAAGATTTTAAAATTATAACCAATAAGAGGACGCTCACACACCTTAGCCAATTTTTGACCTATTTTATTAATCCCGTCGTTTATCTTACCATCTTCAATAATTCTATATTCTGACTCAACATACTTTGAGGCAGCTATGCCTATCTTTCGCTCATCAGGCATCTCAAGGCCAAGAGTGTTCCTCTTGAGTCTTACATTGTAATTACTCGCAGCACAGCCTGCTAATATAAAGGCAAGTAATAAAATGGGAATTACAACTTTAAAGCGACGAAAAACATTATCTGAAAAAGCATTAATAT
Organism: uncultured Planctomycetia bacterium; assembly: GCA_964554835.1. Lineage (GTDB taxonomy): Bacteria > Omnitrophota > Gorgyraeia > JAGLLT01 > CAZKQD01 > CAZKQD01. The sequence continues at coordinate 22,157 of CAZKQD010000012.1, forward strand.
GGCTTTTTAAATATTTTTTAATACTTAACCTTTTATTCTTCACTAATTGCGTTAAATCCATAGCGAAAATCAAGGAAGTGCTTTTTGAAAACTGATGAGTTTTATAATAAACAGCATTAGATTTCATTCTTGATAAAAATGCTACATCATATCTATGTAAGCCGAATCTCTGACTTTTAAATACTCTTAAAAGTTTAGAAGACAGCTCCTCATAGCCTGATACATCAAAAACTTCTCTTCGCTTTTGAGAAAGCCAATCCAGTCCACCCCAAACTTCAACTCCATAGAGCTTATCAGGTCTCTTATTTTTATTTAATCCTCTTAATGCCTCTATTGCCCTTAATGTAACTGCAACATGACTCAGATGCCTGTCAAATAAACTATGGGTATAAACAATTGATGGTCTTAAAAAATCGACTACTTCTTTAATCTTTTCTTTAATCTTCTCTTTATATTTTGCATCTTTTATCTTAGAACTCGGGTATCTTAAGAAGGCTAACCCTGCATATTCTCCAAGGCGGGCTGCCTTTATCTGTTCTTCTTCTCTTATTTTTTGCACTTTTGATAAGGAAAAACTTTTATATTTAGGATGAATGGGTTTACCTTGATTATCTGAGACTACAATACCAAAAAAATTACTCCGCTTATCTTTAAAATGTTTAACGATGCCATCAAAAGCAATAACTTCTAAATCATCCGAATGGGCACATACGCCCAGGTGGGTAGTTTTCTTGCGCAGCTCTTCAAAAGACTTTCTGTTTGGCGTCCAGATTTGTATATTTCTGCCTTTTAACTTTTTCATAACCGCTTATGCACTTAAAACCTGAAAAAGAATACCTAATATCATATAACATATAACAGGAATATCTTAACAATTACTCCTTGCATAATAATAAAAAAGGCCTGAGCATAAAATTAAAAGAGCCAGACCCATTAAACATACCTTAGATAATGATTTAAATAAATAGATATACCTTTTAGTCATATTTTATTCTGTTAGCTTAACACTTTCCTGTTCTGGTTTTGAAAAATGAGCAAAGAGATAACTTATTAAAGCAATTACACCCAGTATACCCCATCCCAAGGAAAAAAGAGCCCATTTAGGATATCCTTCATAAGGATGCATTATATCTGATATCAGCGAATAGATTAAGAGTAAAATCAATAAAGCCGGTATGATAAATTTAATTAAAAAACTCCACCATTTTCCAATTCTTATATCAGATACATCATTGATATAGGCGCGGAGTTTTTCTGCTCCGTATATCCAGCCGACTGCTATTGCCTCAAGTAAGCCCACGAAAACAAGCCCATAATGGGTAATAAAATGATCCACTATATCTAAATAATATAAGCCTGCAAAGGTGGTAAATATGATACCGCTTATAAGGCCAAAAACACAAACATATAAACTGACATCCTGACGTCTAATGTGGGGATATTTATCTGAGATAACAGTAGTCACTGCCTCAACCAATGAGAAAGCACTGTCAATACCCAGGGTTATAAGCATAATAAAAAATAAGACTGCAAATAAAGGCGCAAGAGGGATAAGAGATAGGGCTTTTGGAAAAACAATAAAAGCTAAAGACGGACCGGATGAGGCAAGTTGTTCAATGTTTATACCCTGCTTGTAACTCATATATCCTAAAGTAGTAAAAACCGCAAATCCAGCAATTATAGAAATACACGAGTTAACAATTGAGGTAATAATAGCATTTCTGGAAATATCGCTGGTGTGGTGTTGGTAACTTGCATAGGCAATCATAATGCCAAAAGCCAGACTCAAGGTAAAGAAAATCTGACTTGTAGCTGCAGCTAATACTTTTAGATCCCATAAAGCACTAAAATCTGGCTTCAGGTAATAAATAATTCCTTTTAAAGAGCCAGGTAGGCTTATTCCCCTAAAGATTAAAACAAGCAAAAGAATTACTGGAAGCGGCATAGTTATCGTAACCACTTTGCCAACACTCTTAATTCCTTTCCAAATAGAAAAATAGATTAATACCCAAACCACTATCAGGGCAAATAGAATCCCTACAACAACATAACCCATATCTTGAGGGCCAGCGCTTAAATGAAGAACATCATTAAAAAAGAATTTCTTTGTATCAGACCCCCATTTTATGCCAAATGAGAATATAAAATATAAAAACGACCAAGCCATAATTACCGCATAATAACTACAAACAACAAAACCACACAACACCGCACCAAAACCAATAGAAGAAAGTTTATGTTTAATTTTAGCGAATGAACCTATGGCGCCCAACTGCATACGTTGTCCTATAGCAAATTCTAAAATTAAAAGAGGTATGCCTAAAACTAAAAGCATAATAATATATGGAATTAAAAAGGCTCCTCCTCCGTATTTTCCAACTAAGTAAGGAAACCTCCAAATATTACCTAACCCAACAGCAGAACCTATTGCAGCAAATACAAAGATCAATCTTGAGTTCCATCTAAGTCTTTCCATTAAGTTCTTTTTCATCCTCTTGTTTTCTATCTGGTGTATCTTTTTCTGTAAGCAAAGTAACGGCTGGCTTATTAAATTCTTTTTCTTCCTCCGCCTCCAGTTGTCGCTTTCCCTTAAGCGGGAGTGATTTATCTAATATTATTTTGGAATCTTCGCTTAAGTTTGACTCTTCGTTATCTCTTTTAGTGGATAAGGTGCCTTGTTTGTTGGCTTCTGCTCCTTGTTTTAATGAGGTAAGTTTCTTATAAATAGGCCACTCAAGAAAGGCTAAAATCATAAGCATGATTAAATTAACAAATGGGATAATCATTAAGATTCCCATGGGCCCGGGGAAACCAGCTTTCTTAAATATTTTCCAAAATAGCCAAATAGGTACTATAATTATAAGAGACGAAACAATTGAAAGTATTAACGTAAGAGTTAGCCCGCCTAATCCAGCTAGAAAATCAAATCCAAATTTAGATTCCATTTTTTAGTCTCCTTAATGAGGGCATAACTTACAGAGCAAAGCGATTGTAAGTTATATGCCCGAATTAATCCCGAAGCTTATCTAAGCAAGGGGTATTTCTATTTCTTAACAGCTGATTGGCTTAATTTTTCATATATTGGCCATCGGGCAAATGCCAGGATAAAAATCATAACGATGTTAACGATAGGCACTATCATTAAAAGTCCCATAGCAGGATGATAACCAGCCTTTTTAAAAATCTGCCACCATATTATCGCAATAAGCACTATAAATGCAACTATAAAGACTAAGCAAGCTAAAAGACCAACTCCTGTAAGTGCCATATTTTGCAAGGACATATCCTCCATTTTAGTCTCCTTAATGACGATATAATTTACGGAGTTCAAAAGAACGAGGTAAATTATATGTCGGAATTAATCCCGAAGCTTACTTGTGCCCGTTAGGGTAAGCTAAAATTATCGAAGACAATTTTAGCTTGTCTAAGCGAGGGACACTATTTATGATTTAATTTGTTTTATTATACCACAAATATTGTTTGATTATCAACCTTTTTACCAGCTATTATCTTGACAAAAAAAATTATTTCTTTATAATAATCATATAGTAAACCCCGTTAGAGATGGCTAAATGAAATTATGCATTATCTTAGACCTGTAAAAATAATGCTGAGACATTATATGAAAACAAAAAGTTTTAATCAACAGTTGCCTCCCCGGTACCATCCGCC
>CAZKQD010000013.1:0-25131 GCA_964554835.1 uncultured Planctomycetia bacterium
TTCGGTGCACAGCATCCAACGTGGTGCTGTGCAGTTTTAGCTTAAGCAAAAATGGCTAATAGCAAATGGCTAATGGCAAATAGTAAATTGCAAACTAAATACTAACGACTAGCGACTAAATACTAATTACGTATGAATGAGCACATAAAAAAATTAATTCAACTCCAAGATTTGGATTTAAGAATTATTAATTTTGAAGAACAAAGACAGAAGTTGCCTGAGGAAAAGGAAAAAGAAAAAATTGTTTATGAAGATTTTAAAAATCAAATAAGTGAACTTGAGCAGGAATTAAAAAATTTAAAAGTTAAACAGAAAGAAGAAGAAGTGAATCTTGAATCAAAAGAGGAACAGGTTAAAAAATTACAACTACAGCTTTATCAAGTAAAAGATAATAAATCATATTCAGCTCTTCAAAATGAGATTAGCTCCATAAAAGCAGATAATTCCGTAATAGAAGAAGAGATACTCAAAATACTAGATGAAATTGATAAAAGAGAAGAGGAACTGAGCGAGAAAAAAGAAGGACTTAATGAAACTAAACAGCATTTGGATAAACATATTAGTGAGATTGATAGAGAAATGCAGGAGTTAGATAAACAGATAAGCGAATTTAAAAAAGAAAGAGAAAGGTTTATACCTGATATAGAAAATTCCACTCTCGGTAAATATGAAAGAATACTCAAAAATAAAAAAGATTCCCTGGCTATCGTTCCTATTAAAGGAGGCTGTTGCCAGGGTTGCTTTATGACTCTGCCGCCGCAGATAATTAACGAAGTAAAAATGGACAATAAGATAGTTATCTGTGAAAATTGTTCGCGCATATTATATAGTGAGGAGTAAATATTGACTGTAACTAAAAGTAAGGAAATTATTTTTTTTATAGATGGAGCTAGTCAAGGTAACCCCGGTCACTCAGGAATTGGTATTGTAGCCGTTGATACTCGTGGTAAGTTTATTAAAGAAATATCTGAATATATAGGCGAAGCTACTAATAATGTCGCAGAATACACAGCTTTAAATTTTGCCTTAGCTGAAGCTTTAATTTTAAATTCCAAAAATATCTCCATAAAATCAGATAGTGAGTTGTTAGTCAAGCAGCTTAATGGTGAGTACAAAGTAAAAAGTAATAATATAAAGAGTCTCTATCTTCAGGCTAAGCATTTAATTGAAGGTTTTAATAATGTAAAAGTAGGTTATATTCAGCGAACTAAAAATAAGGAAGCGGATAGACTTGCCAAGCTGGCAATAAGAAAAAGGAAAAAGTAGCTCCATTAGAGCTCACGGTCACCAAGGGTGACCTACCTCTAACGGAGCAGGCCCCATTAGAGATAGATTGACTATTTATTTTATTTAGGATAAGCTATTAAGCTTATCTTTTTTATTTTTTTGCCCAACCGCTATATCTTGCCCAATAATCCATATGTTTACACATCTTATTGTATATCAACAAAAAAAGACATTTTTTTTCTTGACACCAAGTAGAACATAAGGTATACTTTGTGGTGAATAGGGGAGTAAAGTGGAGGGCATTTCAGATGTTTTATGGAGAATATCAACATACCATTGACCGTAAAGGCCGCCTGATAATTCCTGCCAAAATTCGTCAATTACTATGCGAAAATTATATAGAAAAATTATATGTAACCCGAGGTTTAGATAAGTGCCTTTTTGTTTTTGCTGAAGAAGAGTGGAAACTGCAGGAACAGAAGTTTAAAGACATGCCTTTTACTAGAAGCGATTCCAGGAAATTTAATCGACTTTTTTTCTCAGGAGCTTCCGAAATTAATTTTGATAAACAAGGCAGAGTTCTTATTCCGCAATATTTAAAAAATTACGCCCACATAAGAAAAAATGTGGTAATGGTCGGCGTATCCAATAGATTTGAAATCTGGGACAGAGATATATGGGACGAGTACTATAATAACACAAAAAGTTTATTTGAAGATATAGCGGAAGATTTAATTAAACCTCCAAATGAATCTAAATAGAGGAGGGAGAAAAGCAATGAGATATATTCGTATTAGATTTAGCACGTCTAAAAATTTTGATTTTTCAGAATTAGGAATTCCTTTAGAGGTCTTTAGAAAGAAAAGAGCTCTTAATTATGATAGCAAAGGTTTACGTTTTAATAGAGTAATGTCCACAATGTTAAAATCTTCAAATGCTCATATGTTGATTGAATCAACAAATTTAAGATAGTTATTTCATTTAAAAAAGGTATTAGTGTGATACATAAGCCTGTTATGATTAAAGAAGTAAGGGAGTTTCTGAATTTAAAACCAGGAGATATAGCAATAGATTGCACTGTGGGGACAGGAGGGCATAGTTTAAATATCCTAAAACAAATTATGCCAGGAGGGAAGTTGATTGGCATAGACCAAGATGAGGAAATTTTGGAAATTGCTAAAGAAAAATTGGAAAGATATAGAAAAAATTGCAATTTAATTTATGAGAATTTTCGAAATATAGACAGCATTCTCATTAATTTAAACATAAACCAAGTCGATGCTATTTTCTATGATTTAGGAGTTTCGTCATTTCAACTGGATAAATCTGAACGCGGGTTTAGTTTTATGAGAGAAGGTCCGCTGGATATGCGCATGGATACAAATACAAAAATAACCGCTTTTGATTTAGTTAATAATTTATGCAAAGAGGAAATAAGTAAAATTTTATCCAAATATGGAGAGGAACGATATGCATGGAGAATTGCCTCATTAATAATAAAAAGAAGAAAAAATAAAAATATATCTACTACGAAAGAATTAGCTGATATTGCAAAGAGCGCTATACCTTCCAGAAGGAAAAGATTAAAGATTAATCCAGCAACACGGACATTTTTAGCCTTTAGAATTGCCGTTAATAATGAATTGGAATCTTTAAAGATGAGTTTAAATAAGGCAGTTGGATTTTTAAAAGATAAATCGAGAATTTGCGTTATCTCATTTCATTCATTAGAAGATAGAATTGTTAAAAATAAGTTTAAGGAATTTGAAAAAAAGAAGATATTGAAAATTTTAACTAAAAAACCAATGACGCCCAAACAGGATGAAATAGAAGATAATCCGAGATCCAGAAGTGCTAAATTAAGGGCGGCCATGAAGGTAAGTTGAAGGATGAAATTACTAAAGAAATTCTTAATATTTTTAATTATTATAGTTGGAGCATCGTTGTATTATATTAACCAGCAAAGCACTCTCATAAAACTGAGTTATCATATTGATAAGAACAAGGAAATTATAAATAGTATTCTTGACCGAAATAATCATTTAATGTATAATAACCATGAAAGGAAAGCGCCTCAGAATGTAGAAATGGCTTTGACTGCAAAGAATGTTAATTTTTGTATTCCAGGGGAAGACCAGATAGTATACCTAACTGGCAAAAAGGCTTCTCAAGAAGAAAAAATTAAAACCGCCAGAAGAAATATATTTAATATTTTCGGTATAAACAATAAAGCAGAAGCCAAATCTATTCACTAATAGTTAAAACCTAATAAAAAACCTATTAAATTATTGAAAAATTGTGCACGAAAAAAGTTACAATTCCCGCTCTGCATTAATTCTATTTCTATTTCTCTTGCTTCCCCTAAGTATTTATATTTGTCGCCTCTTTTATCTTCAGATTATAAAATCAGACTATTTTGAACATTTAGCTAACAGACAGCACAATATCTATTATAAAATTACCCCCAATAGAGGTACTATTTATGATTGCAAGATGAAAAAATTGGCGATAACTTTTGATGTTTCTTCATGTTATGCAAATCCAAGGAAAATAGTAGAAAAAGAAAGAGTAGCCAAGAAATTGGCTGCTTTTTTTAGTTTAGAAGAAGGAATGCTCTTAAAAAAATTGGAAAAGGATAAAGCGTTTGCATGGATTAAAAGGCATATTAATGAGGGAGAAACTCAAGGGATAAAAGATCTTAATATCAACGGAGTAGACTTAATCAAAGAAAGCAAGCGCTTCTATCCGAATCAAATTTTAGCTTCACATATTTTGGGATTTGTCGGGATTGATAATGAGGGATTGGCGGGCTTAGAGCTACACTACAATGATTACTTAAGAGGGGTACCAGGCTTAAGTATAATTTCAAAAGATGCTAAAGGAAGGATAATACATACAAAGGAATATCAAATTACTCACGCCTTAGATAGCTATGACCTCGTGCTGACTATAGATAGATTTATTCAATATATAGCTGAAAGGGAACTGGAGAAAGTTTATCGCAAATATAGGGCAAAGTCAGCCTCAGTAATTATTATGAATCCCAGAACAGGTGAAATTCTAGCTCTTGCTAATAGACCCACTTTTAATCCCAATAATTTTAATGATTACGACACCAGTCATAGACGCAATAGAGCAGTATGCGATATTTTTGAGCCGGGTTCGGTATTTAAAATAATTTTAGCCACAGCTGCTTTGGAAGAGGATATCATTTCATTAGATGATGAAGTTTATTGCGAAGAAGGTAGCTATAAAGTTTATAATCACATTCTTCATGACTACAAACCCTTTAAGGAATTAACATTCAAGGAGATAATTGAATATTCCTCCAATATAGGGGTTGTAAAAGTAGCCCAGAAATTAGATGAAAATGTTTTCTATAATTATATAAGAAAATTTGGCTTTGGAAAGGAGACTGATATTGATCTGCCAGGCGAAGAGAAGGGTTTAGTGAGACCACCATCGAAGTGGTCAAAAATATCAATTGCCGCTATTCCTATTGGTCAAGAGATTGCCGTAACATCCATAGAGATGCTATCAGCTATGTCCGCAATAGCTAATGATGGAATCTTAGTTAAGCCCCACCTTGTAAAGTATATAGTTAACCATCATAACGAGCACATTAAGGAATTTAAAACAGAACCCGTGAGGAGAGTATGCAGTAAGCAAACAGCCGAAAAATTAAAGAGAGCTCTTAGTGAAGTAGTTGAGAATGGCACGGGCAAAAGAGCAAAAATTGCAGGTTATGATATATGCGGCAAAACAGGAACAGCTCAAAAAGTAGGTCCGGCAGGCGGTTATTCACATAGTAAATTTATTGCTACCTTTTGCGGCTTTATGCCCAGAAATAATCCTAAATTTGCAATCATCGTTGTAGTTAATGAACCTAAACCGGTCTATTACGGAGGCTATGTGGCAGCACCTGTTTTCAAAAACGTGGCCGAGGAAGTAATAAAATATATAGAAAATTACGGATTGAGATAAAACATGTCCATTTTAAAAGAATTACTTAAAGGAGTTAAATATAAAGATAAGTCAAAGATGTTAAATGTGGATATAAAAAGTGTAAGTTATAATTCAAAAAGAGTAAGCAAGGGAACTCTTTTTGTGGCAATTAAGGGTAGTAATTTTAATGGCCATGATTTTATTCAAGATGCAATATTGAATGGGGCAGAAGCAATAGTCTGTGAAGAGAATGTAAAAATATCCAATTCAGTCTCAAAAATTGTCGTTGATGATACAAGAAAAGTTCTAGCTCAAATAGCAAAAAATTTCTACAAGCCTAATGTAGAAAAAATTAAATTAATTGGCATAACCGGCACAAACGGCAAGACGACAACGTCCTTACTTATTGATAATATTTTAAAACAGGCTAAATTTAACACAGCTATAATAGGAACGCTGGGAATAAGATCCAAAGATACAGAATTTCAAGAGGTAAACAATACCACACCGTCATCTTTATTGCTGTATGATTCAATTAACAAAATGGTAAGAGATAATATTGATTATACTATTATTGAAGTTTCTTCACATGCCTTAGATCAAGATAGAGTTTTTGGATTAAAATTTAATGCTGCCGTATTTACTAATTTGTCAGCAGAACACCTAGATTACCATAAAAATATTAATAACTATTTAAAAGCCAAAGCAAAACTTTTTGGACAATTAGAACCTAAAGGAATAGCTGTAATTAATAAAGATGATAAGGTATTCAGTTATCTAAAGAAAGTAACCCGAGCTAAAATCGTTACTTATGCTATAAAAAATAAAGCTGATTTTAAAGCAGAAAATATTAAGTTGACCCTGAAAGGGTCTCAGTTTATACTGAAGACACCAAATGAGAAAGTTGTTATATCATCAAAATTAATAGGTTTTCATAATATCTATAATATTTTGGCTGCCTGTTGCTTTTGTTATTATGAGAAAATCAGTTTATCAGATATAAAAAAAGGTATTGAATTAACAGGGATTATACCCGGTAGGCTTCAGGAAATTAAAGAAAATCAACCTTATAGGTTATTTATTGACTATGCCCATACTCATGATGCTTTAGAAAATGTGTTGGGGACTTTAAGGCACCTATTGAACTCAAGAAGTAATATTATTACAGTTTTTGGTTGTGGTGGAGAACGAGATAAGTCTAAAAGGCCAAAGATGGCTAAAGTTGCTGATAAATATAGCGATTTTATTATAATTACAACAGATAATCCCAGAGGAGAAGATCCCCAAATTATATGCAATGATATAATATCCGGCTTTCCTGAAAAAGATGAAAAAAAATATACTGTTATTTTAGACAGAAAAGATGCAATAAATGAAGCTTTAAAAATGGCTGAAAATGACGATATAGTTTTGATAGCTGGAAAGGGCCATGAAAATAAGCAAATCTTCAAAGATAGAATAATAAGTTTTAATGATATTGATGTGGTTAAAGGCCTGCTAAAAAATAAAAAAGGTAGACAATGAAAGTAGATATTGACTCAATTTTAAAAACTACAAAAGGTGAATTGATTTCAGGAGATAAAAAACAAACAATAGGAGATTTTGGTATTGATTCAAGAATTATTAAACCGCATGAGGCATTTATCGCTATTAAAGGTGAAAGGTATGATGGGTATGATTTCATTGAGCAGGCTTACAAAAAAGGGGTAAGATTTTTTATAACTAAAAAATACAAAAGAATAAAGCCAAAGCTTGAAAACTCAGTTTTAATAAAAGTAGAAAATACAAGGGAAGCTTTAGCTCAAATTGCACACTTAATGAGAAAACTGCATGGTATTCCTGTAATAGGCATAACTGGCTCAAATGGCAAAACTACTACCAAAGATATGGCTGCCGCAATTCTAGACAGTAAATATAACGTATTAAGAAATATTGGCACACAAAATAACGAAATCGGCTTACCGCTTACTCTTCTCAAACTCAAAAAACAACACAATATTGCTATTTTAGAAATGGGAATGAATCACCCGGGCGAGATTAAAAAACTTAATAGCATTGCCTCAGCTAATGTAGGAATTATTACTTGCATTCATCCAGCTCACCTGAAATATCTAAAAAACATTGAAAATATAGCCAAAACTAAATGGGAGCTTATTAGAACCTTAAAAGATGAAAAAATTGCTATCTTAAATAATGATGATGAAAATATAAAGAAGATGGTATCTAAATTTAAAGGAAGGCTGATAACTTTTGGCATTAAGAATAAAAGTGATTTTACAGCAACAAATATTAAATTAAAAAGAAAAAAAATAATATTTAAAGTTAATAGAAAACATGAAATTATATTAAATTTAATAGGCGAGTTTAATATCTACAATGCTTTAGCAGCGATTTCTGTATCCAGGCTTTTTAATGTTAGCTATGATAAAATAAAAAACAACCTCTTGCATTTTAGAACCCCTCCTATGCGCATGAAACAGATCAGGATAAATGGCATAAACTTAATTAATGATGGATATAATGCAAATCCTAAATCATTGATGCTTGCTATTGACACTCTTTCTAATTTAACCAAGAGAAGTAGATCAATTATTGTCTGCTGCGATATGCTGGAGTTAGGTAAATTTAGCAAGGATCTACACGCAGAGATTGGTTGCAGGGTAGCTCAAGCTGATATTGATTATCTAATTACTATGGGCAAGGATGCCCGTTGGACATATAAAGCAGCTTTAGAAAATGGAATGGATAAGAATAGAACCAGACATACAACTTCAGCTGAAGAAGTTGCCAGCATCTTAAGAAATATAGCAAAACCGGGAGATACTATTTTATTAAAAGGTTCACGTTTAATGAAAACAGAGGAGATTGTTAAATGCTTTATGAACTACTGTACCCATTAAAAGATGTATTCTTTGGTTTTAATGTAGTCCGATACATTACCTTTAGATCTGTTGCAGCTGCTGCAACTGCTTTTTTAATTAGCATTATACTCGGCAGGCCCATTATCAATAATTTGACTAAACTTAAAATTTGGCAGAATGTTCGGACTGAAGTAATGCCGGGACTTTTTCCTTTACATAAGCAGAAAGAAGGTACGCCAAGTATGGGTGGGTTAATAATTTTACTTGGAATTTTGATATCTACTTTCTTGTGGGCTGATTTAAAAAACTCATACATAATTTTTATATTAGGTGCCACTATATGGTTTGGCCTGTTAGGTTTTATGGATGATTATTTAAAATTAGTTAAGCAGAAATCAACTGGCCTGACCATGACGACTAAATTAATAGGGCAGGTAATTATTGGATTAATAATTGGTCTATATGTTTACTATAATCCTGAAATTAGTTTACGCTTAGATATACCTTTTTTTAAAAATTTAATAGTAAACCTAGGTGCATTGTATATCTTTTTTATAATTTTAGTTATTGTCGGCTCTTCAAATGCAGTAAATTTAACCGACGGCTTAGATGGTTTAGCTATAGGTTGTGTTATTATGGTCGCCTTAACTTATGCTGGACTAAGTTATGTAACAGGGCACGCAAAATTTAGTCAGTACCTTCAAATTATATTTATCCCCGGCGCAGGAGAATTGACTGTTTTTTGCTCAAGCATCATCGGGGCAGGTCTTGGTTTTTTATGGTACAATAGTTATCCAGCTGATGTTTTTATGGGTGATACGGGTTCTTTGGCTTTAGGAGGTGCTCTGGGTATAGTTGCCGTATTTATTAAAAAAGAATTAATTCTTTTGTTAGTTGGCGGCATATTTGTCTTTGAGGCGCTATCTGTAATATTACAAGTTGCATTCTTTAAATTTAACGGCAGAAGGATTTTCTTGGTTGCGCCTTTTCATCATCATCTGCAGATGAAAGGGTGGTCTGAACCGAAGATTACTGTAAGACTATGGCTTGTAGCTGCAATTTTATCTTTGATAAGTTTGTTAACTTTAAAATTAAGATAGAAAATGTCAGAGTTTCAATCAAAAATTGTAACTGTTATAGGTTTAGGGGAGAGCGGATTTAGTGCAGCTAAATTATTAAAAAATTTACGAGCTACAGTCCGCGTTACGGATAATCATATTGATGATTTAATCAAAAAACGCTGCCATAAGTTAAAAAAGTTAGGCATAAAGGACATTGAACTTGGAAGACACACAAAAGGAATTATAAGTAACAGTTCTTTTTTGGTGGTAAGTCCGGCAGTAAACAAAGAAAATAGGCTTATCAAAGAAGCACATAAGAAAAATATTCCCATAATTAGTGAAATTGAACTGGGATTCTTAAATTGCAGAGCGCCAATTATTGCCATAACTGGAACGAATGGAAAGACAACTACCTGCAGTTTGATATATGAAATTTTTAAGAAAGCCAAGAAAAATCCAATTCTCTGTGGAAATATTGGTAGGCCTTTCTGCGATGTTTCAAAAGACGCTAAGCCCAGCAATGTTATTATCTTGGAAGTGAGTTCTTTCCAGCTTACATATATTAATAAATTTAAGCCAAGGGTTAGCATAATTTTAAACGCCGAATGTGACCACCTTGACTACCATAAAGATATAGAAGAGTATTTTGAAGCTAAATCAAAAATTTACCAAAATCAAACTGAGGGTGATTTTTGCATATTAAGAGAAAAGGATTACAAAAAAATATTTTCAAATTATAAACTGAAACCAAAGCTTAAATTAATATCAACTGAGAAAAAAGCAGATCTTTTTGTAGATAATAAAGGTTATATTATAAGAAATATAAATGAAAAACAGACAAAAATTATTCATTTATCCAAACTTAATTTAGGCGGCGCAAAATCTCTTGAAAATATACTCTTTATTATTGCCTTAAGCGATATTTATAAGATCAGCAAAAGGCTACTAATTGAAAACATTAATAATTTTAGAGGACTCGAGCATCGCTTAGAAATAATAGGTGTCTTTGATGGTATTAAGTATGTAAATGATTCAAAAGCAACCAATATAGCAGCAACTCGCCTAGCCTTAGAAAGCATCAAAGAACCAGTAATTTTAATAGCAGGAGGTCGATATAAAGATATTGATATTTCTGAAATCAAGTTAGATTTTCTTAAAACTACAAAAGAGATTATCTTATTTGGCGAGTCAAAAGAGAGATTAGCTGATGTTTTTAGGGAAATGAGGCCTGTATCGAAGGTAAAAAATTTACACCAGGCAGTTAAACTTTCAAAAATAAAAGCGGCTTCAGGTGATTGCGTGTTACTTTCACCTATGTGTGCAAGCTTTGATATGTTTGATAGTTATGAACAAAGAGGTAAAGTTTTTAAAAAAGAAGTTAAGGCTCTTAATAAGCAATATGAGTAAGTTAAGAAAATACAGAATTTCTATACTTATAATAGTTTTAATCCTTATATCTGTTGGGTTAGTTATGGTATATGATGCAACAGCTGTTAAGGCTTATGAATACTATGGGAACTCTTTTTATTTTTTAAATAGGCACCTTTTTTTCTTATTTTTAGGTCTTATATGTAGCTTGATTGTTATGAACCTTGATATAGAAATCCTTAAGAAATATTCTAAGTTAACTATTTTAACTGCCTTATGTTTACTTGGTTTAGTTTTAATTCCACAGGTTGGTTATAAAGTTGGTGGAGCTCAGAGATGGTTTAGATTAGGATATATTAATTTTCAGCCGTCTGAATTTGCAAAGGTCGCATTAATTTTATACTTAGGAGAATTTTTATCCCGTAAGGGATTTGAAGTAAGAAACTTCAAACGGGGTCTTTTGCCTGTGCTTTTGGTGACACTTGCCTGCGTTAGTTTAATACTACTTGAGCCTGATTTAGGCACAGGAATACTTGTATTTTCTGTTGCCATTTTTATGATCTTTGCAGGAGGAGCAAGGGTATTACATCTATTAATGTTAGGGGCCTTAAGTATACCAGCCGTCTTTTACTTAATTTTAGTAAAACCTTATCGGATAAGAAGAATAATAGCGTTTTTAAATCCCTGGCAGCATCAACAAGGTGCCAGCTATCAGTTAGTTCAATCCTTAATAGCCTTAGGTTCAGGTAGTTTATTTGGCGTAGGATTAGGAAGAGGTCAGCAGAAACTGTATTATTTACCCGCGAGCCATACAGATTTTATTTTTTCAATCATAGGCGAAGAGTTAGGTTTTATAGGAACAGTCGGTATAATTATTCTTTTTATTTTGTTTATTTTTTATGGAACTAAGTTAGCTTTTAGTGTACGTAGATATTTTTCAAAATTAGTGATTTTAGGAATTATTTCTTTAATTTCTTTACAGGCCATTATTCATATAGGTACCAGTACTGGCTCAATACCAACTAAAGGATTGCCGCTTCCTTTTATAAGTTACGGAGGTTCTTCATTGGTTTTTAATATGATAGCAATAGCCATTCTATTAAATGTATCCAGAGAAAGAGAGTGGTTATGAGCCCAGCCCTTCCCAATAAGAGTGATATGCTTGAGACAAGGAAGGGTGGGCTGGATATATTGATGAGCTGTGGACGCACAGGAGGTCATATAAAAAATGCGGTCAGCTTGGCTAGATATCTTAAAACAAATATAAATACGGTTGAGGTTAAATTCGTTATCCCTGAAGATTTTAAATTCACACATATTTTACAGAGGGAAAATTTAAAGTATTACTTTATTCCGGTTAAACCAACTCCATCAAAATTTAGTTTTACTTATATATATTTCACTCTAAAAATGCTACAAAGTTTTATTAGATCTGTTATAATTATAGATAAGGTAAACCCAAGACTAATAATAGGATTTGGTTCTTATTCATCTTTACCTGTGATTTTAGCTGCTTTCATTAAGAGGAGAAGAATTCCCATTATTATACATGAACAAAATGTAGTTCCTGGGAGAGCTAATTTATTTTTAGCTAAATTTGCAGATAGAGTCGCAGTATCTTTTAAAGAAACTGAAAGATATTTTGATAATAAGTCGTATTTTACTGGAAATCCTATAAGGGAAGATTTATGTGACCTTTCAAAAATTGAAACCTCTAAGTTTTTAGAATTAGACATTGATAAATTTAATATATTGATTACAGGAGGTAGCCAGGGGTCAAAGTTTATAAATAATTTAATGATTGAAGTAATTAATTCCTTACCTGTAAAATTTAAAAAAAAGATACAAATAATACATCTTACAGGCATGAGATATTATGCATCAGTTAAAGATAAGTACCATGAGATTAATTTTGAACAGGTAAAAATATACGGATTTCTTGAAGAAATAGAATACGCATTAGCTGCTTCTGATATAATTATATCAAGAGCAGGAGCAATGACTATCTCTGAAATTGCAGCTTTTGGCAAACCGGCAATACTAATTCCTTATCCATATGCGAGAGCCCATCAAAGAATAAATGCAGAATATCTAAAAAGGAATAAAGCTGTAATAGTTTTTAATCAGGAAGATATCAATATAGATAATTTCAAAAGCACACTTATAGATTTAATAACTAATAAACATAAATTGAATAAAATGGCAGAGTCAATTAAAAATTTAGTCACTCCCGGCGCCAATAGAAAATTTACTGATTTAATTTTTAAACTCTGCAAGACTTAAAATGGATATTCTAAAAAATATAAAAAAGATACACTTTATCGGCATTGGCGGAATAGGTATGAGCGGCCTCGCGCAGTTATTGATTAAATCTGGTTATAAGGTAAACGGTTCAGATATAAAACGTACAAAATTAGTCAGAAAATTAGAAGACCTAAATATCAATATTTATATTGGACATAACAATCACAATATAGAAGGGGTAGATTTAGTTATCTATTCATCTTCTATTCCATCAGATAACCCGGAACTAATTGCTGCAAAGAGTAAAAATATACCGGTAATATCCCGGGGAAAGATGTTAGCTGAACTTATGAATCAAAAAAAAGGCATAGCTGTAACCGGAACGCATGGCAAGACGACAACAAGTTCCTTGCTTTCTTATATACTTTATAAAGCTGGTTTAAGCCCAACTATAGCTGTTGGAGCAGAAATTCCTCTCTTAGGAGGAAATGCTTATTTAGGTGATGGCGAGTATTTTGTAGCAGAAGCTGATGAAAGTGATGGTTCATTTCTACATTTATCTCCTTTTTATTCTATAATAACAAACATTGAAAAAGAACATTTAGATTATTATGATAGTATAGATGATATTATCAAAGCTTATAGTCAATTTGCACAGCACACTAAAAAAGATGGCTGTCTCTTTGCATACCGTGATGATAAAAACGTAGAGAAAGTGATAAATAATTATAAAAATGAAGTAATAACTTTTGGCTTAAATGATTCTTCTGAAATATTTGCTTCTGATATTAAAACCGAAGGCCTATCATCGAAATTCAAGTGTTTTTATAGAGGAAATTATATCGATTCTTTTCTATTAAATATTCCTGGCATTCATAATGTAATTAATTCTCTTTCAGCTATAGCAGTTTGCCTGAAACTTAACATAGGTAAAAATATAATTAAAGAAGCTCTATCATTATATAATGGGGCTAAAAGGCGTTTTCAGATAAAAGGGACAATCAACAATGTTACAATTATAGAAGATTATGCTCATCATCCAACAGAAATTAAAGCGACTTTAGAGGCAGCCCGTGGTCTTAAACCAGAAAGAATCATAGTGATTTTTCAACCCCACCGTTATACTAGAACAAGACACTTTAAGAATTCTTTCAGTACCTCACTTAATGAAGCTGATTATCTAATTTTAACTAATATTTATCCAGCAAGCGAGAAGGCAATTGAGGGTATAAACTCTAAAATAATATATGATTTAATTGTTAAAAAAGGACATAAATCAGTACATCTTCTACCGAGACAAAAAATAACAGATCATTTACTTAAGGTAATTAAACCCAAAGATATGATTTTAGTATTAGGCGCAGGTGATATCGGAGAGGTCTCAGATGAATTGGTTAAAGGGCTTAAAGAGCAAAGTATTTGTAAATGAAAGTACCGATAAACATACAACTTTGAAAATAGGTGGTAGGGCATCTTTATGGATTGAGGTCTTTGATTTCGATGAATTAATCTATATAGTAAAGAAGTTAAAAGAAGAAAAAATAGATTTTTTTGTTATAGGCAATGGAAGTAATATTTTAATTCCTGATGGAGATTTAAATTATGTTTTCATTCGATTAAAATCAGATTATTTCAATAAGATTTTTATTGACGGCGATAACATAATTGCAAGGGCAGGTGTAAATTTGAATACTCTTTTAGATGCAAGTAATAAATACTCTTTAGGCGGAGTCGAATTTTTAGCTGGAATCCCAGCAAGTTTAGGTGGTGCAATATATACGAATGCAGGCGCCCAGGGAAGATGCATTGCAGAAGTGATAGGCCAAGTAAAAGGTATAAGTTGTAGCGGCAAAGAGAAGATTCTTAATAAAGATGACTTAAATTTTAGATATAGAGAAAGTGGTTTAGATGATTTTATAATAACAGAAGCCAGGCTCAAGTTAGAAAAGGCTGAGAAAGAGAATATATTAAACTTAAGAAAAAAATACCTAAATAGCAAAAAGGGCACTCAACCATTAGAAGAATTAAGCGCAGGATGCGTATTTAAAAATTCACCAGATTCGAAGTTAAAAAGTGCCCAATTAATAGAAAGGGCCAATCTTAAAGGAATAAGCGTTCGTCAGGCTCAAGTATCCAAAAAACATGCTAATTTTATAATAAATAAAGGAAATGCAAGCTTCAATGATGTTAATGATTTAATTAGAATGATTCAGGATAAAGTGAAGATGCTGTATAATATAGAACTTTCACTCGAGATAGAAATTTTACCCCGCTCCTATACGCAGGGTGGGGTTTACAAAGCATGATTTTAAAGAGGTGATATGAGAGCAAAAGGTAAGTTTAAAAATATCGGCATTTTGATGGGTGGAGATTCAACTGAGAGGAAGATATCTTTAAAATCAGGTGAGGCCGTATGTGAGGCGCTTGAACGTAAGGGATATAACGTAAAGCGGCTGATCATAGAGACTCTTTACGATGTAGAGAATCTTTTAAGTAAGGTAGAGATTGATTGTATATTCATTGCCTTACACGGAGGATTTGGTGAAGACGGCACTATCCAGAAAATTTTAGACGATATGAAAATACCTTATACCGGCTCAAGTCCTCAGGCTTGCTATTTAGCTATGAATAAAATTGAGTCTAAGAAAGTACTAGAGGAAAATGGTTTACCTATACCTGCCTATAAGATACTAAAATTTAATCAAAGCCTTATGGATTTGGATGATTTTAATTTACCGTTAGTGGTAAAGCCTTCAATGCAGGGTTCTAGCATAGGATTAACGATTGTTTATAATAAGAACATTCTTAAAGAAGCAATTAAAGAGGCATTCAGCTTTAACTCTCAAATTGTCATCGAGCAGTATATTAAAGGTAAAGAGATAACTGTTGGTATTTTAGAGAATGAAGTCCTTCCCGTTATTGAGATAGTGCCAAAGAGAGGATTTTACGATTATAAGGCAAAATATACTAAAGGTTTAACCGAATACCTCATCCCAGCTCCGATAGACAGAAAACTCTACTCCAAAATACAGAATATAGGACTTAAAGCTCATAAATCACTTAACTGTGATTATTTTTCCCGCGTTGATATGAGACTAAGTCCAGAAGGTGAAGTTTTCATACTGGAAATAAACAGCATTCCTGGACTAACCCCAGGAAGCCTTCTGCCAAAAGCAGCAGAGGTGGCAGGAGTAAAATTTGAAGATTTATGTGCAAAAATTGTAAATGCAGCTTCATGCAAAGAAGTCCTAAGTCATAGGATTAATATTGGAACAGAAAGAGAATAAACTAATAAAATAAGGAGCTTTATGAGGATGAAATTAGATCTATTTAAACAGTTAAAAAAAAGTAAAAGAGCCGCCTTAAAAAAGAAAATTATAAAGATGTTTTTTTTATCTATACTGATTATAGTATTAATTATAGTTAGCTTAAAAGCAATTGTCGCTACAATATCTAAAATGTCATATTTTGATGTAACGAATGTAATTTTAGAAAATTCTCCTCTAACTACAAAAGAAGTTGCCCAATATTGCGATATAGACTTACCAGTTAACATATTTACGATAGATTTAGATCGGACAGCTACTAATGTTCAGATATTACATCCTGAATTAAAAAAAGTCATAATTAAAAGACAACTTCCTGATACATTATTGGCAGAAATTAAAAGAAGAAAACCTGTAGTTGAAATTGAGATAGACAATAAATACTACAGGGTAGATAAAAATGGCTTTGTGTTACCTGGTTTTCTTAAAACTTCTAATCCCGAACTTCCAGATATTACAGGCATTAGAAGTTCTCTTATTTTAAAGAGTCTATCAAGAGTGTGTGAGTCAGGAAGGCTTCGTGATGCTTTAGAGATACTTAAAATTCTAAAGCAGACCGGCATTTTTGAAAAATATCGCATAACCAGAATTGATGTGTCTAATTATCGTAACCCCGCTTTTACTATAAATGGAAAAATCGAAGTAAAAATTAACAGGGAGGGATTAAAGGAAAAGATAAAGGCATTAAGCGAGAGTTTACCTTCAATCAAACTGGATGAACTTAAATACATTGATTTAAGATTTGAAGACGTCATCATAGGAACTAAATAATATGTTTAGAAATAAGAAAAATATAACGGCAGTTGACATATCAAACTCCAAGATTAGAGCGTGTGTTGCTGAAGATATAGGAAGAGGAGACATTAATGTATTGGCAGCTGAAGAAGCTGATTTATCTGCAGTTAAAAGATCAATTGTGATAGATTTAGGTCAGACATCCAGTGTTTTAAGAAGTATCTTAAATAGAATAAAAGACGACTGCGGAGTTGATAATCGCTCTATATATCTTAATGTAAGTGGTGAACACTTAGATAGAACTAATTCTCATGGTGCTGTTATGGTTCAAAATTCAAAAGGCCAAGTTACAAAGCGTGATATTAATAATGTTATCGCCTCTGCTTATACTCAGGGTGTATCTTTGGATCGCGCGCCAATTCATAGTTTAATTTGTGGTTATACGATTGATGAACAGGACGGCGTTTTAGATCCTATCAATATGCATGCGAAAAAATTGGAAGTCGATTTATCAATTATATCAGGCATATCCAATTGTATGAAAAATCTGAAAAAGGCCGTTAATCAAGCAGGCTATGAAGTTAAAGAACTTATTACCTCAGCTTTAGCTGCAAGTTTCAGCGTATTAACAGATGAAGAAAAAAGATCTGGCGTTGTTCTTATAGACTCGGGAGCGGGCGTTACGGATATAGCTTTTTTTAAAAATAATTACTTAAGAGGATTTAAAGTAATACCTAAAGGGGGGAAAGATATTACAGGTGAAGTTTCAAAAAAACTAAAGATATCTTTATCATACGCTGAAGAGATAAAGAAAAGATATGGTTGTGTTTTTATTAATAATCAGGGGACAAAAGAGGATATAGTGCTAAAAGATACTAATGAGAATTTTAAAAGCATAGATAAGAGCGAGATATGTGAGATTATAAAGAAAAGTCTAAAGAGTACCTTTAAAGAGATTAAATCTACATTGAATAACCTAAATTGTCTCAATGAAGCTTCATGTGGTATTGTCATAACAGGGGGTGTATCTCTTTTAGATGGACTGATAGAAGAGGCCCAAGATATATTAGAGATACCCGTGCGCTTTGGCTTACCAAATAGATTTAAGTCATCGAAAAACTTAAAATTTCCTACTTGGTCCACCTGCTTAGGACTGGCAAGATACGCTTTGACAAAAGAGGATTCATTATCCAGTAAAGATGGAAGACTTAATCCCCTCGCCTTTATTAAAAGGAAAATAGAAAATTTATTGACTGACTATTTTTAAAAATCACCCCTTTAATCAATTCATTTTGTAATGTTTCCAATCACAGGTAACAATTTAAAGTTATTATTTCTTGCAGGTCAAGAAAAAAGTATTACCTATCTTTTCAAATAATATTTTAATCAATTCATTTTTTATTGACATGATTTACCCTTTGTGATACTCTAACTTCTACAAACAGAAGACAGAGGACAGAAGACAGATAACAGAAACCTGAATCTAGAAACCAGAGCTTTTGTTGTCTTCTGGTATCTGGTTATTGGTATCTGGTTTCTTGATTGATATCTATTATCTGTATTTTGGTTATTGGAATTTTGAATATGAAAAAGAAAAACTTACTACATAATAGAAAAATAGGATTTGTTGGAGCAGGTAATATGGCTACTTCAATAATTCAAGGCCTTATTGCCTCAAAAAAAGTAAAAAGAGGCCAGATATATATAAGTGATAAAGACAGACGAAAGAGAACTGCAAAGAAAAGATTGCTTAAAGTAAAAGTAGCCAAAAACAATATAGATCTGATTAATTCTTCTGATATAGTCATTCTTTGCGTTAAACCTCAAGATATAGAAGGAACTTTAAAAGAGATACAAACCACTTATAATAAAGATAAAATAATTATCTCAATTGTAGCTGGAGTTAAATTAAGTTTTTTGAGTAAATATGTATCCAAAGATGCCAAGATCATAAGAGTTATGCCGAATATAGGTTCTCTAGCACAGGAATCTATAACTGCCATAAATTATAGTAAGAATCTTGATTCAAAAACTAAAAAGATAGTAAAATCCATATTCAATGCCGTTGGTGAAACAGAAGAAATCAATGAGAAACAAATGGATATTGTAACAGCTTTATCAGGAAGCGGCCCCGCCTATATAGCTTATATACTTAATTGTTTAATTAAAACATCAATCAAAGAAGGATTATCTAAATCTAAAGCTCAACATTTATCTTTTCAGATGGCTAAAGGGACGATTGAGTTGTTAAAAGAGAAAAAGATAGAAATAGAAAACCTGATTAAAATGGTAACCTCTAAGGGAGGAACCACAGAGGCCGCGCTAGATATATTTAATAAAAAGAGATTAAATAAAATAATAGCAGAAGCCATAAAAGTTGCTGCAAAAACATCGAAAGAATTATCCAGAAGTTAATGACAAAGTCCTAAGTCACCCTTCGACTTGGTTCGACTCTGCTCACCACAAGTCGCTCAGGGCAAGTAAGTCATAAGTAAAAGGAGAAGAAATGGGAGGCAAGATAGGCATAATTGGCGGTAGTGGTCTTTATGATATAGAGCTTGAAGATAAGAAAGAAGTTGATATATCAACACCTTTTGGTTCTCCGTCCGATAGTTTTATGATAGGCAAATTAAAAGGAAAGGATGTAGTTTTTTTAGCTCGCCATAGTAGAGGCCATCGCATTCTACCGAGTGAACTGAATTATAGAGCAAATATATACGGACTCAAAAAATTAGGCGTAGATCATATTATATCTATTTCTGCAGTAGGAAGCCTTAAAGAAGAACTAAAACCTTTAGATATTATGCTTCCCGATCAATATGTTGACCGTACAAATCAGGCAAGGTTAATGACTTTCTTTGGAGATGGCATAGCAGCCCACATTGCATTTGGTGAACCAGTTTGTCAGAGATTACGGGGTATTTTATATAAATCAGCTGAGGAGTTGAAGATAACAGTTCACAATCAAGGTACTTATCTTAATATGGAAGGTCCGGCTTTTTCTACCAAAGCTGAGTCTTATCTTTACAAAAGTTGGGGTATGGATGTAATAGGCATGACTAATTTACCTGAAGCTAAGTTAGCAAGAGAAGCTGAGATTTGTTTTGCGGCAATAGCAATAATAACTGATTATGACTGCTGGCATAAGAGCGAAGAAGTAGTTACGGTAGATATGATTATCGAGAACCTAAAAAAGAATGCAGAGAACACAAAGAGGATTATAAATAAAGCAGTATCATTAATATCTGCTGATGAAGACTGTGCATGCAGGCACGCTTTAGAGAATGCAATTATTACACCTTCTGAATATATTTCAGATGAGACAAAAAAGAAGTTAGATATAATAATTGGAAAATACGTATAATAGAAATATACTATAATAAATAACAAAGTCCTAAGTCCATAGTCATAAGTCCTAAGTCAAAAAGATAGAAGTCACAAGTTACAAGCTACAGACTGCAAGCTGCAAGTTTGAAACCTGAAGCCTGAAACTTATAGAAATTTAAAAAAGACTTCGGACGTAGAACTTCGGACTTAAGATGAATAATATACAAATCTTATGGATAAAAAGATTGATTACAAAAAAACCTTAAATTTGCCTAAGACTGATATGCCTATGAAGGCAAATTTACCTCAGCGTGAGGCAGAATATTTAGATTTTTGGCAGAAAAATAATATCTATAAACGCATTGAAGAATTATCTATAAATAGCCCTAAATATATTCTTCATGACGGACCACCTTATGCTAATGGACATATACACATGGGGCATGTTCTTAATAAAACCCTCAAGGATATAATAGTTAAATATAAATCTTTAAGGAGTTATTATTGTCCTTTTGTGCCTGGCTGGGATTGTCACGGACTTCCGGTTGAACATCAACTTTTCAAAGAGCTCAACCTTACAAAGGATGAAATTTCCCAGATTGAATTTAGAAAAAAAGCTAAAGATTATGCATTAAAGTTTGTTGAAATTCAAAAAGAGGAATTTAAGAGATTAGGTATTTTTGGTGATTGGGAAAATCCTTATCTTACCTTGAATAGTGACTATGAGGCGCAAGTCTTAAGATCCTTTGCCAAGATAGTTGAGAAAGGTTTTATTTATAGAGGCAGGAAGCCGGTTAATTGGTGTCCACATTGTGAGACAGCTTTAGCTGAAGCAGAAGTAGAGTATAGAGATTATAAAAGTCCTTCAATATATGTAAAATTTAAGCTTATTGATGAAGATAAAGATAAACTTCTTAAAGATTCTAAGCTCCCAGAGCTAAAGAAAGCAAAG
Organism: uncultured Planctomycetia bacterium; assembly: GCA_964554835.1. Classification (GTDB taxonomy): domain Bacteria; phylum Omnitrophota; class Gorgyraeia; order JAGLLT01; family CAZKQD01; genus CAZKQD01. The sequence goes on from CAZKQD010000013.1 coordinate 21,047, forward strand.
GATAAAGACTTTAACTTTATTATCTGGACCACGACCCCGTGGACACTTGTGAGTAATATTGCAGTTGCCTTAAATCCATTTCTTTATTATAGATTTGTGGAGACTGCCGACGAGGTATGGATTTTTGCTGACTCACGTTTTAATGATATTAAAGATAAGGTAAAATCAAACATTTTTCAAAAAATAAATGCATGCGCTGACGGTAACTTTTTTGAAGATCTAAGATGCGAACATCCATTTATAAATCGTAAGTCTTATATTGTTACATCAAGTTATGTTTCTGGAGAGGACGGGACAGGCTGCGTGCATACCGCACCTGGTCACGGACAGGAGGATTATGAAACATGGCTTGTAAATAAGCATAAATTTAAAGACTTTAATATTATTATGCCGGTTGATACGAAGGGAGTTTTTGATAATACAGCAGGTGAATTTTCCGGTAAAAATGTTATTGAGGCGAATGAGGCCATTAAAAAGAGATTAAAACAGAATAGGAGACTCGTTTATGAGGAAGAGGTGGTTCATTCGTATCCTCATTGCTGGAGATGCAAAAAACCTATAATATTTAGAGCGACCGAGCAATGGTTTATGAAGATAGATCATGAAGGTTTTAGAGATAAGCTTAAGAGAGAAATAACTGATAACATCAGATGGATACCGCCAAAGGCAAGGGATAGAATCTTATCTATGATAGAGAATAGACCCGATTGGTGTCTTTCAAGGCAAAGATATTGGGGAGTTCCTATTCCTGTCTTTTATTGTCAGAATTGCAAAGAACCTCTTCTTGACGCAAACATTATTTATCATTTAGCTAAAAGGGTAGAAAAAGAAGGTTTGGATACCTGGTTTAAAAAGCAAGCCGATGAACTTTTACCCGAAGGTGTAAAATGTTCAAAATGTTCTCAGAATAGATTTAATAAGGAAAACGATATTCTTGATGTTTGGTTTGACTCAGGGGTTAGCCATCAAGCGGTCTTAAGAACTAAAGGTGAACTTTCTTATCCTGCTCAGCTTTATTTAGAAGGAAGCGACCAGCATAGAGGTTGGTTTCAGACTTCTTTAATTACTGCCTTAGCAATAGAGAATCAAGCTCCATACGAACAAGTTCTTACGCATGGATTTATTGTTGATGAGGAAGGCAAGAAGATGTCAAAATCACAAGGCAACGCTGTCTCACCCGAAGAAGTAATAAAAGATTTAGGAGCAGATATTTTAAGACTCTGGGTTGCCTCAAGTGATTATCATAACGATGTAAGTTTATCCAAAACCATCCTTAAGAGACTTACAGAGGCTTATCGTAAAATAAGAAATACAATGCGGTTTATGCTAGGTAATCTTTATGACTTTAATGTTAGCAGCCATAGAGTAAACTACAGGGATTTACTTGAGATTGATAAATGGGCTCTAGATAAAGCATCCCGTCTTTACGATGACTATATTAAATTTTACGAATCATTTGATTTCCATAAAGTGACGCAGAGCATATATAGTTTCTGTACGGTAGATATGTCCTCTTTTTATCTTGATATCCTTAAGGATAGACTATACACTTGGGGTAAAGATTCTTTAGGAAGAAGAAGCGCTCAGACTGCTATTTACGATTTATTAATGTTACTGGTCAAATTAATATCTCCTATTTTAAGTTTTACTGCTGAAGAAGTTTGGTCTTATATATCCTTTAGAGATAAAGAAGACAGCGTTTTCCTAAACAATATTAACCAAGATGGAATTGTCAGTCGGTGGAAAAATGAAGATATAAATAAAAGATGGAATGAGCTTCTCAAAATGAGAGAGGTTGTATTAAAAACTTTAGAAATGGAACGTTCTAAAAAGATTATAAGGAATTCACTCGAAGCAGAAGTTATTTTGTTTACAGATAATGACAAATTTTATAATCTTTTGGAATCTTACAAGGATGAATTAGTCAATATATTTATTGTCTCAAAAACTTATATTAATAAAGTTGACAGCTTACCTAACGATGCAATATCAAGTGATGTTGTAAAAGAGATAGCGGTTAAAGTTAAAAAGATAGACGTTTCCAGATGTCCAAGATGCTGGAGATATGTAGGGACGATAGGCGAGGACAAACAGTATAAAGAGATATGTAAAAGATGCGCGAAAGCTATAAGAAATATAAGTCCTAAGTCCTAGGTCCGAAGTCCGAAGTCAAATATATCAAAGTCATAAATTATAAGATAAAAAAGTTATTTTCCCATATCTTGTACGTTTATGAGCACAAGTAAAGTATAGATTTAACTTAAAGCTTATGACCTTATTAAAATAGGAGAGCATAACTATGGCAAATAAGAAAAAAAGACTAAAAAAGGAAAAACTGCAAAAATACAAAGAACTACTTTTAAAAAAGAGAGATGAAATCCTTAGTCAAATTCAGCAAATAGGTGACGAATCTTTAAATAAAACACTGAAAGAATTATCAGGAGATTTATCTTCTCATACAATACATATGGCTGATTTAGCTACGGATAGTTATAACCGGGATTTTTCACTTGATCTTGTTTCAAATGAACAGGCAATACTTTATAAAATAAATCAGGCACTAAGGAGAATAGATGAGGGGACATATGGATATTGCCTGCAATGCGGCAAGAAGATATTAGATAGAAGGCTAAAAGCGGTTCTTTACACTGAATTATGCATAGAAGATCAAGAGAAAAGCGAGAGAAAGGAAAAGTAGTTCATGGTTCTATTTTACGTAGGATTTTTAATATTGTTATTAGACCAATTTATAAAAAACTTTCTAATCTCCCGGCCAAATTTTATAGAATCTATAGGATGGAAATATTTAAATGTCACCTTGGTTAAAAATACAGGCACTGCTTTTGGATTATTTGAAGGGAGTAATATTTTATTTACTATAATTGCCTTAATTACCATAGCTGTAATCACTATCATTTTTTTCAAAACCAGAAAACGCAGTTTTTCATTTCGGCTAAGTCTTATCTTTATATTATCCGGCGCTTTGAGCAATTTAATTGATAGGTTAAGATTTGGGTATGTGATAGATTATATTGACTTAAAGTTTTGGCCTGTATTTAATATTGCAGATAGTGCGGTAACCACTGGGATTATACTTCTTATGCTAATTATGTTAGTAAATAAAGAAGCTTGAGAACAAGAAATCATCAAAAAACATGGAGAAAGTAAAATTTAAAACTTGCCAAGAAGATAAAAGTGTGCGCCTTGATCAATATTTAGTTAACGTATTTAAAAAAAAATATTCACGTTCCTATATCCAAAGATTAATTAGCGATGATATGGTCTTAATTAATAATCATCCTGCCAAAGCTCATCTGAGACTGAAAGGTTTAGAGGATATTGAAATTTTGTTCCCACCAGAGAAAAAAAAAGTACCTCAACCTGAGAAGTTCGACTTAAATATAGTATATGAAGATAACTACATTCTGATAGTGAATAAGCCTGCCAATATGGTTGTGCATCCTGCATCGGGTAATTTTAAAAACACCTTAGTTAATGCTTTGCTTTATCATACCAAAAATTTATCCAAATTAGCAGGACCACTTAGGCCAGGCATTGTTCACAGATTAGACAAAGATACATCAGGACTTTTAGTTATAGCAAAGGATGATGAAACTCATCAGCTCTTGGCTAAGCAATTTAAAGAGAGGTCTGTTAAGCGCAAGTATATAGCTTTAGTTCAGGATGTAATGCAGCTTGATAGGGGAATTATAGATGTTCCTATTGGCAGATCGCAAACTGACAGAAAGAAAATGGATGTAGATTATCTTTCAAAAAAAGACGCTTTAACATACTATGAAGTATTAGAAAAATTTAAAAATGCTACTTTATTGGAACTTAATTTAAAAACCGGAAGAACTCATCAGGCTCGTATTCATCTAAGATATATAGGTCATCCTATTATAGGCGATAAGCAATACGGAGTGAGAAAAGATGCCCCCAGACAGATGTTGTATGCAAAAACTCTAGGATTTATACATCCTAAGAAGGAAAAATATGTAGAATTTAATAGCCCGATGCCTGAAGATATGAGAAGATTCATTAATAGGTTATCTCGCTAAAAATATACTTAAAATTAAACAAGA
>CAZKQD010000014.1:0-3723 GCA_964554835.1 uncultured Planctomycetia bacterium
TATTTTTATTTTCTCTTTTTCTACTATTTCTTTTAATTTCTCAACGATATCTTTTATGGGTATTCTTCTAAAATCAAACCTCTGACATCTTGACAAAATAGTGGGTAAGATTTTCTGTGGCCGGGTTGTTGCAAAAATAAATTTTACATGCTCTGGCGGCTCCTCCAGTGTCTTTAAAAGAGCGTTAGAGGCCTCCTCAGTCAACATGTGAACTTCATCAATAATATAGACCTTATATCTGCTGCTTGATGGGGAAAGTTTTACGTTGCTTCTCAGGTCTCGTATCTGGTCAATTCCTCTATTTGAGGCGCCATCTATCTCTAAAACGTCTAAACTGTTTGATTTTCTGATCTCCAGGCAATTTTGACACTTATTGCAGGGTACAGGCCTTGGGCCTTGTTTACAGTTTAAGGCTTTTGCTAAAATTCGGGCTGTTGAAGTTTTACCCGTACCGCGCGGCCCGGCAAAGAGATAGGCATGAGCTATCCTGTTTTGCTTTATAGCATTTTTTAAGATTGTGGTTATATGCTCCTGAGCCACAACCTCATCAAAAGTTTGAGGTCTCCATTTTAAAGCAAAGGCCCTGTATTCCATTTAAACTCCAAGATATTTATAAAATCACATTAACTTCCTGCATGCCTTTTACTGAATTGCACATATAAACTCTATCTGCTTCTATTATATCAGATTCATATAACACTTTTTCTCTAAGAGCAAAATTTTTTCTGTTCATCAAATACTGTCTGTAAACTCCGTTTAATAAACCGCTATCTACCGGCGGTGTATAGTAAAATTTTCCTTTCTTTACAATGATGTTCGAAGTTGCGCCTTCTGTTGCTTCGTTTTTCTCATTCCTAAAAATTAATTCATAGAGGTTATCTTTTTTGCATCTTTTATGTTGTTCATTATAAAAGTTGCGGTCGGTCGTTTTATGATATAAAAATATATTATCGGATGAAGTTTTTTTATTAGAAAATTTTACCTTTAGGGGTCTTTTGCTTTCCCTTTCTTTTATTATAATGTGTGCAGTTTTTATATTCCCGTCTTTTGAAAGAAGCAGTCTTATTTTATAAAACTTATCATTTTTAAAAACTTTTGAAATTTCTCTTAATTTATTTTTGATCTTTCTTTCATTATAACAAAAATTAAAATATTTGGAAGAATTTTTTAATCTTTTTAGATGAAGGCCTAATAAAAAGTAACCTTTTCGGGGCCTATAGAGAATTGTTTCTATTAATTGAAAAATAATATTTTTTGAAGTTAAAAATTTTGATTTAAGAAGACATTCAGCATACTCACTTTTTGGATCTGAATCATAAACAATACCGCTTCCTATGCCCATTTCGCCTTTGTTCTCTCTCTTATTAATAATGAGAGTTCTAATGGCTACATTAAAAACGCTTTCTCTTTTTGGACTAACATATCCAATGTTTCCTGTATAAACAAGGCGAGGTTCTCTCTCTAATTGTTTTATTATCTGCATGGTTCTTACTTTGGGGGCGCCGGTCACTGAACCGCATGGAAATATATTTTTAAAAATATCCGAGAACAAAATATCCTTCCTGAGGGTGCTCTTTATAATAGAAATCATCTGCAGGAGGGTTTCATATTTTTCTACTTTAAAAAGTTCTTTTGTTTTGACTGAACCAATTTCTGATATTCTCCCCAAGTCATTTCTTAATAAATCAACTATCATAACGTTTTCACTTCTGTTTTTTATAGACTTCTTTAAGGCTCTTATGTTCTTTGAGTCTTCAGCTAAATCCTTCCCCCGTTTTAATGTCCCCTTCATAGGCCTTGTCTCTATTAGGTCTTTGTTTTTTCTAAAAAACAACTCAGGAGAAAATGAAAGGATAAAATGATTATCAAATTTAATAAGAGCAGAATAACAAACGCTCTGTTTTTCTCTTAAATCTTTATAAAGTTCATAGACAGAACCAGAAAATGAAAATTTATGCTTAAAGGTAAAGTTCACCTGGTAGGTTTCTCCGCTTCTTATAAACTCTTTAATCTTTTTTATGTCTTTTATGTATTCACTCTCTGAAAGATTGGGTTTTATATCCTTAATTACGTATCTTCCTTTTAACTTTTTTAATTTAGAATTTAGGTCTCTTAAAAAATTACTATCTTCTTCTGAAAGACCAACAAATCTGCCTGCATTGTGTTCATAAATGTAAGGTCTTTTGTAGATGCCGAACCATAGAAGCGGAAAGGAATATTCTTTATTGGTTTTAACTATCTCTTCAAGTCTATATCCTGCTTCATAACCTATAAAGCCGGCTATAAAATATCCCTGATTTAAAGCTTCATCCAGCCGTTTGAGTTTTTCTTCTAAGTCACCGAGACAATAACAGCTAACGATTTCTTCAGGTTTTAAAAAAAGAAAACTTTTTCTGTTTTCTCTATCATATCTTTTGGTCTCTAAAAAGACACAGTCGTTGTTTTTATCCATTGTCTTTAAGATTCTATCAAGTGGGGCTCCGTTAAGAGACTTGAGGGGGAAAATTTTTTGATTCATCTTTTGGGTTCTTATTCTTAATGATTATTGCCCGGCACCACGTTGGGTGCTGGGCACTCACCACTCACCTGATGGCTTGCCACGTACCTGAACGAAGTGAGTGGTTCGTGGCGGAGAGGCTGGGATTCGAACCCAGGGTACCGTTAAGTACACACGCTTTCCGGGCGTGCCGTTTAAGCCGCTCACGCACCTCTCCATTTCCAACAGAACACAGAAATCAGATGTCAGAAATCAGAAAATTCTGTCCTCTGCCTGCCCTGAGTGAAGTCGAAGGGTCCTCTCTTCTCTTTAAAAAAAGCTTGAATTAAACTCCTGGACTCTTTTTCTAAGATGCGCCTTTTAATTTCAATCTTATGGTTAAGTTTTTTATTCTCAGTTAAATTAATTACAGAACCACAAGCGCCTGCTTTTTCATCATCTGCCCCATAAACGAGTTGTTTTATTCTGGCTAATACCATTGCTCCCATACACATAGCGCAGGGCTCTATAGTTACATACATCACAGTATCATTCAGCCGTTCATTCTTTAAAAAACTCGCCGCCTGTGTTATAGCAATCATTTCTGCGTGTGCGGTTGGATCTCTTAGGGTTTTTATTTGATTGTGTGCCCGCGCAATAATTTTATCTTTATAGACAATTACTGCGCCGACTGGCACCTCATTTTCTTCGTAGGCCTCCTGGGCTTGTCTTAAGGCCTCCTGCATATAGTGGATGTCTTTCGTCTTCATAGACTATATGTAACTTCTTAAGCTCCCACGGAGCATCTGCTTTAGTGTAGTCCTTCCCTTGCTAGACTTAAAATAATGTTCCCTTCTTAAGGCATCTATTTTTGATAAATGTCCTTCATAATACAACAATGTGAAAGGTCTTCTTGGTTTGGTGCTTACTGTTTTGCCTTTATTGTGTTCGTTCAATCTCTTTTGGACATCTTTTGTAAAACCAATATAAAAGGTTTTATCTTTCTTGCTTATAAGCACATAGACAAAATACATTTTAAACCCTAATCTGCCCCGCACCACTCAAATGCTTTTGGGTGCGGGACCACCGTACCTGAGAAACGCTCTGCGAATGGTACAATGCGTGCACCGTACCTGAGTAAATATTTCAACGTTTTGCGAATGGTACGGTGGCGCGCCCACCCCGGCTCGAACGGGGAACCAACGGTTTCGTAGACCGCTACTCTATCCAGTTGAGCTATGGGCGCA
>CAZKQD010000014.1:3823-12584 GCA_964554835.1 uncultured Planctomycetia bacterium
GAACAACCGCTTAGCAGGCGGCTCCTTTCAACCAGACTCAGGCACCTCTCCATTTTCATCAGAATACAGAAATCAGATGTCAGAAATCAGAAAAATCTATCTTTTGCTATCTATTCTCTCTTGTTCTTAAAAAATCTTCTATAATAGCTTCTGCTTTTTCTTTATCTTTTTCTTTTACAAGAATCTCACCCCAATACCCTAAAGCTGAAACCATAACACTGTCATACCAGGGAATTTGAGAAGATTGTAAAACGCAATCGATGCCCTCTTTTTCTAAAAGACTCTTTATGCCAATACCTGTTATCTCATCCGGCATTTTATATATATTTATTAAATTATCTTTATGCATATTATTATACTATATCAATTAAGCCAATTCCTACGAAGCCAAGAGCGAAAGTATCTTGGTGAAGTAGAATGGCGGAGAGAGGAGGATTCGAACCCCCGGTCCACCAAAGGCGGACAACGCTTTTCGAGAGCGCCGCTTTCAACCACTCAGCCATCTCTCCAAATTAGCTTATTGCTAATAGCTTATGGCCAATAGTAAAATAAAATCTTTAAACGCTTTACTGTCAACTAACCGCTAATTACCATTTGCTATTTGCCATATGCCATTAGCCAAATTGGCGGAGGAGAGAGGATTCGAACCCCTGAGGGGCTTGCGCCCCTAACGGTTTTCAAGACCGCCGCTTTCAACCACTCAGCCACTCCTCCAGCCAAACTGTACAGCGTATTTATTATATAGACAGAAGGAGGGTTTGTCAATAATAACCACAGCAGAACAATTAAAATAATCCAGTAAAAATTATAGAATAGATATCTTTGGTTTTTAAAATAGATGAGCTTAAGAACGCGCCGAAATTTACTTCTTTAAAAAGCGCGCTCAAGATTAAAGCCAGAATTAAGATATTAACAATATAAATCAAATTGCCCGAGAAAATATAGCCTGTTTTAATTATATCAGGTTGTTTTTTCTTAATCATCTCAATTGTCATAATAAAATGAAAAATTAAGGTAAATCCGAGCATAAATATAAATAAATTAACGTGCTCGCTTATATCCTTTATAATAGAAATAAGAACAAAAACAAGAGAGGTTAAAATTGTATAAGTTGGGAAAAAGTAGGGAGCCAGGGCTATAAAAAAATTAGACTTAGAAGTTCTAACGCTTCCTCCTTTTGATGAAATATGAAAAGAACTGACACTTCCTCCGCATATCCACGTTGCTAAAACATGCATTAACTCATGACCCAGGACATAAAGATAGACTGGCCTAAAAACAATAAGATGCAAAAAGGCGTATGAGGCTATCCCGTATAAAAAATAACTTTGTGTATTTCTTACTGTTTGGATTGTGCCGATTTGTTCAAATAAAGACACAGAAAAAGAAACAGATATTGGGATAAGCAAGAATCCTATTAAGGCTTTTAGTGCACGGCTAAACATTATTTGGCAGGTTTGATAATTTTTTGACCATCCATATATTTTTGCAAGGCCTTAGGGATTAAAACTGTGCTATCTTTCTGTTGGTAATTCTCTAAAATAGCTATAACTGTTCTTGCTAAAGCAACGCCTGAGCCATTTAAGGTGTGCACATACTCTGTCCTAAGTCCTACCCTTGTACCCTCATGGGCACAGGCGGGCACAGGTAAGTCCGAAGTCCTACGTCTATATTTAATATTTGCCCGCCTTGCTTGAAAATCTTCAAAATTGCTGCAACTTGATACTTCAAGATATTGACCTGCAGCAGGCGCCCAGGCTTCAATGTCATAGCATTTAGAAGCTGCAAAACTTAATTCGCCTGTTGATAATATAGATGTTCTGTAAGGTAATTCTAACAGCTGTAAAACTTCCTCTGCATCTTTTAAGAGTTTCTCAAGTTCTTTATATGAATCATCGGGCTTAACAAATTTGACCAGTTCTACTTTATCAAACTGATGAACCCGCATTAGGCCTTTAGTCTCTTTACCATATGAACCAGCTTCGCGTCTAAAACAAGGCGTATATGCAGTATAACATAGAGGTAAGTCCTCGCCGCTTATGACCTCATCTCTATAGATATTTGTAATGGGCACTTCTGCTGTTGGGATTAAGAAATAATCATCATCTTTTAATTTATACATATCTTCTTCTAATTTGGGTAGTTGGCCCGTACCTGTCATGGCATCCCGGTTTACCAAATAAGGTGGCCATAATTCTATATAACCATGCTTTTTGGTATGTAATTCCAGCATAAAGTTAAGCAGGGCTCTTTCTAATCTTGCTCCATCTTTCTTATAGAGGGGAAAGTTAGATCCTGTAATTTTGGCTGCGCGCGGAAAATCAATAATATCAAGGTATTCGGCAAGGCGTAAGTGATTTTGCGCTTTAAAGTTAAGTTTTTTGGGCTTGCCCCATTCTCTTACAACCTTATTTGATCTCTTATCTTTCCCCACAGGAACTGATTTATGAGGAATATTTGGGACATTGTAGAGAAAAACAGCTATCTTTTTATTATATTCCTCCACTTTGCTATCCATATCCTTAATTTTTTGGGATAACGCCTTCATCTCCTCTTTCTTCTTGTCTGCGTCCTTGCTCTGTTTTATCAAAGAACCTATCTCTTTTGATGTCTTATTCTTCCTGTGTTTCAGGTCTTCTACTTCCTTTAGGATATCCCTTCTTTTTTTATCCATAGATAACAGTTTATCAATATCAAACTGCATATATCTTTTCCTTAAGGCATTTTTAATAACCTCAGGATTTTCTCTAATGAACTTAATATCTAGCATAATTACTCACCTTCTTCTGTATCTGGTAGGTTTTCTTTTGCATGCGCATAACCCAAAGCAAGATATATAATATAAACTACAATGTAAACAATATTAAAATACCTCAAATGAATCCCGCTTACCGTATGTAAAATAGCCAAGATTGTAGGAGGCGTCATAGCGTATGCCCCAATATTAAATATGTTTGGATAATTTAGTTTTTTAATTGAGGTAAGATTTAGGACCAGAAGAAAAACACTAAAAATTAAAATCTGGATAAACTTAGCCGCCAGAGTAAAGATATAGCCAAACACTAAAAGTATTGGCCAACCTGCTCTAAACAATATCCCTACCCATTTTTTTAATAAATCGTGGGTTACATGATAAGTGCGTTTGCCGACAAAGGCTATAAGATATTCATCTTCTTTGGTTGAGGGTTTAATAGATAAATCTTCAATTTGAGAAAGGTCATATTTTTTGATATCTATCGCGCCCCTCCTTATTGTTTGAATAATCAGTGTATCTTTAGTAATAAGCAAGCCTTCTTCTTTTTTATCCAATGAGGTAATCTTGCCCGTTGTGTCTATGACAACTACAGCCCTTTTAGAGTCATACTCTTTTATGGTTTTAATATAAGGTTGCCTAACGGTGGTTGTAACTTTACCTTTTTTAATTGAAAGTGGCACAATAACTTCTCTTGCTATTTTGTGTATTTGCGCCTTGTTGTCTCTAAGAAAATTTAAACTCTTAACCTTAAAATTGAAAATATTATATGTGCCAATAATTACACTGGTAATCAAAATGAGCAAAAACAGATATTTAACTGCTTCACTTGCCGGCCTAAAAGACAATTCCTTATAGTGGCTCGGCCTAAAGCTCTTTATTATCCTCCTCCAGAAAGACATTTTTAATAACCTCAGAATTTTCTGGTTTCTGGCAACTGGTGTCTGGTTTCTTAAAGTCATCCTTTTATAACGCCCAGGGGTTTCATTCTGCAAACCTTTTTAGAGATGCCTGCTTTATCTACCACATCAACCACTTTATCAATATTTTTATATGCTGCGGGCGCTTCTTCGACTAATGTAGCCATAGAATGAGCTCTGGCCATTATGCCCCGGCTTCTTAATTGCTCCTTTAGATTCTCATATCGGATCTGTTTTTTTGCCTGATGCCTCGACATTACTCTTCCTGCCCCATGACATGTGCTGTAGAATGTATCTTTTGCCCCCTCTGTTCCTATTAAAAGATAAGAATGAGTACCCATATCGCCGGGAATTATTACAGGTTGTCCAATCGATTTATACTTATCAGGGATATCTTTATGCCCCGGAGGAAAAGCCCTGGTTGCTCCTTTTCTATGGACGCATAATTTCTTAATTTCTCCATCAATATTATTCTCTTCTATTTTTACAATATTATGAGCTACATCATAGATTAAGTTCATGCCCAGCGCTCTGTAACTTTGCTTGAATACCTTCTCAAATGATCTGCGCACTAAATGCATAAGGTACTGCCTGTTACACCATGCGTAATTTGCGGCGCACCTCATGCTTCCTAAATACTGCTGCCCCTCAGGTGAGTTAAAAGGAGCGCAAGCAAGCTGCCTGTCGGGCAAGTCTATGTTATATTTATCTACAGCTTTTCTCATTATGCGAAGCGAATCATCACATACCTGGTAACCAAACCCGCGCGAGCCTGAATGTATCATAATAGTAATTTGGTTTTTCTCTAATCCAAAAATTTGAGCTGCCTTCTCATCATAGATTTCGTCAATTACCTGCACTTCTAAAAAGTGATTGCCAGAGCCTAAAGTTCCAACTTGAGATTTGCCCCTCTCATAGCTCCTTTCTGATACCGCTTCTGGATCAGCTCCATCAATGGCACCATTTTCTTCGGTATATTCTAAATCCTCTTTGTCTCCATATCCTTTCTCAATCGCCCAGGCAGCCCCCTTTTTTAAGAGCTTTGTCATTTCTTTGCCTTTAGTCTTGATTTCTCCTTTTGAGCCCAGGCCCGACGGGACATCTTTAAATAGCTGGTTGATTACACTTTCTATTTCGTCTTTTATGTCATCATAAAATAAATTGGTATGCACTAATCTCACGCCGCAATTTATGTCATAACCGCAGATTCCAGGAGAAATTATTCCTTCATTCAAATCAAATGCAGCTACGCCGCCAATCGGCGCCCCATACCCCCAGTGAATATCAGGCATAGCAAGTGAATATTTAATAATGCCCGGCAGGCAAGCCACATTAGCTACCTGTTCAGGCGCCTGGTCTCCGCTTATAGATTTAATAAATTCATCATCTGCATAAATTATACCATCGACTCTCATGCAGCTTTTATAAGTCCGAGGAATTCTCCATCTGTATCCGCCTATCTTCTCCAGCGGTCCATCCCAGATTTTACTCACCTATTTCTTCTCCTTGGTTGTCTTTAGAAATTCCTCTTACATAAATATCGATTTTCTGTCTTTTCTCTGTATCTATGTCTGTAAATTTTAAGCCAATTTTTCTTGAAAAAAACTCCGAAATCACAGAGAGTTCCTCTAAATCTTTATCTTCAAGGCCCTCTGTCCAAACAACTTCCGCTCCTATTTTCATGGGTTCTTCTTCGCCTTCAAAATGAAGCTCTACCTCTAACCTGGTGCCCGGTTTTATCTTCATATCAACTGGCACATATAAACCCACTCCTTCTGCGTGTAGATCTCTACCCCTCGCAGTACCTTTTGTTTGATCTGCTTCTGGATGTTTGAATTTGATTTCTTTAGAATAATCCGCTCTTTGTTTGGTTCGTTTTTCCTTGTCTTCCCTGCGGCTTTTTATTTTTTCAAAGTTATAAAAGTTAATCCTCTGCGCGCTTTTATATTTTAAAAAGGCCAGGACAACCGCGCCCACAAAAAGCGCAACTCCGCTTATTATAAATATATTAGATATAAGTCTAATAGCCTGGCAACCCATAATTTCTCTCCTAATTAACAGTTATACATCAAAGATTACTTCAACAGACTGACTTTGTCTATGAGAGTCTATCTTAAGATTGTGATATGTTGCTGCTTTTATCTCTGAATTAATCCGGTGTTTTTTATTATTAAATTTTTCACCCAATGCTTCTGCTTTTATGTGCTCTGGGCTTATCTCGTCTATTTTAAAATCACAAAATAAAATATCCCTTGTGCTCATAAGATATATGAGTTCATTCAACCAATCAACAAGCAAATCTTCTTCTCTTTGAGCCTTAAGCTTGATGGGAATGCTTTGATTGGGTGTAATTTTATTAATTTGTGTAATAACAGAAAACATCCCTCTTGCTGCATTTTTAAAAAGTTCTTTTTGTGAGTTGCCCCTTATCTTAACTCGCAAGTCAGCAGTATGGTCAAGTATTCTGAAGTTACTCTTCTTGTTCTTCACCCTTTTCCTCTTCTTGCTCGGGCGCGAGCTTTGCCAAGGAGACAACCTTATCCTTGGGTTTTAAAGAAATAAGTTTAACTCCTTGGGTGTTCCTCCCGGTAGAGCGAATGCCTCCTACCGCGCATCTTACTACCATGCTGCTTGAGGTAATAACCATAATCTCGTCGCCTTCAGTTACGCTTTTCATGCCAACTACTTCACCGTTTCTTTTGCCTACCTTTATGTTAATTACACCGCTTCCTGCCCTTGACTGGGTTCTGTATTTGCTAACCGGGGTGCGCTTGACAAAACCGTTCTTGGTTACAGTTAAAATATCGGTTCCTTTCTTAACTATCTCCATGCCAATACAACAATCTTTCTTTGCAAGGCGTATGCCCTTTACGCCCGAGGCAGCCCTGCCCACATCTCTTACCTCGGATTCATCAAATCTTATAGCCTTGCCTTTTTCTGTGGCCAAGATTATTTCATCTTTTCCATTAGTTAAGCCGCAGGATATAAGCCTATCGTTGCCCCTTAAGGTTATAGCTCTTATGCCGCCTTTTCTAGGATTCTTATAAGCTGAAAGGCTGGTCTTTTTTATAATCCCTCCTTCTGTTGCCATAACCAGATTTGCGTTTGGCGAAAAATCTGATACCGGTATAAAAGAGGTTATGTTTTCGTCTTTTGAGATTTCTAAGAGATTTACTATTGCTCTTCCTTTAGACATCCTGCCGCTTTGTGGAATCTCATGAACTTTCAGCCAGTGGACTTGCCCTTTATCTGTAAAGAATAAAATGTAGTCATGGGTTGAGGCAATAAAAAGATGCTCGACAAAATCCTCCTCTTTAAGCTGAGTTCCCGTTATGCCTTTTCCTCCTCTTTTTTGCTTTTTATATGAGGAAACTGGCATGCGTTTTATATAGCCGGAATGGCTTCCGGTTATAACCATGCTTTCTTCTGCTATAAAGTCTTCAATGTCAAGCTCTTCAACCTCGCCAATTATATCTGTTCGTCTTGGATCCTCATATTTTTTCTTTAGCTCAAGAACCTCCTCTTTAATTATTTGTAAAACTTTCTTGGGACTCTCAAGGATTGACTTTAGGGTCTCTATTTTTTTGATTAAACCCAGGTATTCTTTCTCAATCTTATCCCTTTCTAAGTTGGTCAATCTTTGAAGCTGCATCTCTAAGATGGCCTGGGCCTGCTTTTTGGTGAGGGAGAATTTTTTAACCAGGGCTATTTTTGCCTTCTCGGGATCCTTTGACTTCTTTATTGTTTTTATGATTTCATCTAAATGCTTTAAGGCAATCTTTAACCCTTCTAATATATGGGCTCTGGCCTCTGCCTTGTTTAACTCAAACCTGGTTCGCCTTGTTATTACTTCCTTTCTGTAGTCTATATATAAAGAAAGTATCTGCTTTAGATTTAATACTCTTGGCTGACTATCAACCAGAGCCAGCATAATTATACCAAAGGTTATCTCAAGCTGGGTGTGTTTATAAAGTTTATTAAGTATAACCTGGGCGTTTTGCCCCCTTTTTAAATCCAGCACCATCCTTATGCCTTCTTTTGAAGATTCATCCCTTAAATCGCTTATTCCTTCTATCTTTTTATTCTGAATAAGGTCTGCGATTTGTTCAATTAGGGTAGCTTTATTGACCTGATAAGGGAGTTCTGTAATTACAATAGATTCTTTGCCGCCCTGGGATGTCTCCGTATATGCCTTGGCGCGAACCTTTATAAGCCCCCTGCCCCTTGAGTAGGCGCTTTTTATTCCTTCCCTTCCGCAGATGACGCCTCCTGTTGGAAAATCAGGTCCTTTTATGTGCCTCATCAGGTCTTTGACGGCGGCCTCTGGTTCATCTATTAGTTTAACTATTGCCGAGACTACCTCTGTTAAATTATGTGATGGTATGTTGGTGGCCATACCAACGGCAATGCCGCTTGAACCATTTATTAAAAGGTTGGGCAATGCGGCGGGCAGAACGGTTGGTTCTTTTAGGGAATTGTCAAAGTTTGGCGTAAAATCAACCGTGTCTCTATCAATATCTTTTAGCATCTCCTCGGCAATTGCTTCTAACCTTGCCTCTGTATAACGTTGAGCCGCAGCTGGGTCCCCGTCGATCGAACCAAAATTGCCTTGCCCGTCAATAAGGGGATATCTTAAAGAAAAATCCTGCACCATCCTAACAAGGGCATCATAAACTGCCATGTCGCCATGGGGGTGGTATTGACCAAGGCAATTCCCTACGATACGAGCGCACTTTTTATAAGACTTATTGTGCCACAAGCTTAGTTCCTTCATGGTGTATAGAATCCTTCGATGTACCGGCTTTAGACCATCCCTTATATCAGGAAGGGCGCGTCCTACGATTACGCTCATCGCGTAATCGATGTATGAGCCTTTCATCTCGTCTTCAATATAAACCGGTATAATTTTTTCACCCTTGGTATACATTATCTTTCACCTATTTTAATAAGTCCTATGTCTTAAGTCAAAAGTCATAAGTCAAAATTTCTTTGTATCGTCTGTTCTCTCTTTTCTGTCCTCTGTTTTCTGTTATGAGCTATCAGCTATCAGCTATGAGCCAATATGACTTAGGACTTTTTATGATTTAGA
>CAZKQD010000014.1:12684-23419 GCA_964554835.1 uncultured Planctomycetia bacterium
AGCTATCAGCTATCAGCTATGAGCCAATATGACTTAGGACTTTTTATGATTTAGAAGTCACACATCTATGTTTTCTGCTTCTTTCGCGTGTTTCTTTATGAATTCCCTACGCGGAGCCACCATGTCGCCCATCAACACTGTAAACATCTCGTCTGCCTTAACCGCATCCTCAAGTGTAACTTTTAATAGAGTTCTGTTTTCGGGATCCATAGTTGAGATCCAGAGTTGGTCTGGATTCATTTCGCCCAAACCTTTATATCTTTGAATAGACATACCCTCTTTGCCTATCTCTCTGCTCTTGGCAAGGATTTCTTTTAGATTATACAGAGGGATTTCGTTGCCCTTGTCAGTTTCTAATTTAAATAATGGATTTTTTCTCATTTTTTCTTTTTTTTCTTCTGAGAAACCAGCTTCGTCTTTTACATAGCTATCTATCTTAAGGTTCATCTTTTCTAATTTTTTAATTAAGTCCTCAATGTCAGGCGCTTCATAGAACTCAATCATGTCCACCTTGCTTTCTGGCTTGTCCCCTTCCTCTTGTTCCTCATCACTAATCTCAACGGTTGTGCCCTTTTCTTTCTCAAGTCGGTTTACCAATTTAGCTAATTCCTCATCATTATATAAAAAGTGGGATTTCTCCTCCACTTTTACCTTATAAATAGGTAATTTGTTGGTCTTTTTGTTCATTTTGTCCAAGTATTCTGCAAGTTTTACTCCCTTTTTCTCTATGCTGCTTTCAAGCTTTTCAATCTCAAAAAGCAGATTTAGAATCTGTTTAAACTCTTTGCTGGTATAGGGCTTATCTGCCCTTGACTTGGCTTTCACCTTATACAGCTTTGTGCCTTCTTGGCCTAAGTCAATTAAGAGATTGTTCATCTGGTCTTCAGTGTTTATGTATTCTTCGCGCTTTCCTCTTTTTATTTTATATAGAGGAGGTTGGGCAATGTAGATATGGCCTTCTTCTATTAATTGTTTCATCTGCCTGTAAAATAGAGTCAAAAGAAGGGTGCGGATGTGTGAGCCATCGACGTCGGCATCACACATCAGAACAATCTTATTATATCTCAGTTTAGATAAATCAAACTCATCGCCAACTCCTACTCCTAAGGCGGTAAAGATGGTTCTAATCTCATTATTATTAAGCATCTTATCAAGCCTTGCCTTCTGTACATTCAAAATTTTACCCTTAAGAGGCAGGATGGCCTGGTAGCGCCTGTCCCTGGCTAATTTTGCCGACCCACCGGCAGAATCCCCTTCCACAAGGTATAATTCACAAAGGCTGGGGTCTTTTTCAGAACAATCAGCTAATTTTCCAGGTAGATTGGATATGCCCAGGGCTCCTTTTCGCCTGGTAAGCTCGCGGGCTTTTTTGGCCGCTACTCGCGCCCTCGTTGCGTTAATTGCTTTATCTACTATTTTGTTAGCAGTTGTTGGGTTTTCTTCAAAATAGGTACTCAGGAATTCGTTAACAACCGAGGAGACTAAACCATCAATCTCGCTATTGCCCAGCTTTGTTTTAGTCTGGCCCTCAAATTGAGGATTGGGAATCTTTACGCTTATTATCCCTGCCAAGCCCTCCCTTACATCTTCACCATTAAACGGGGTTGTATCCTTTTTAAAAAGTCCTTTATTTTTCGCATACTGATTAGTTGCTCTGGTGAGCGCGGTTTTAAATCCAGTCAGATGAGTGCCGCCTTCTATGGTATTTATATTGTTGGCGAATGAAAAGATATTCTCTGCGTAACCATCGTTATATTGAAGAGCAACCTCTAAAGATGTTCTATCTATCTTTTTCTCAAGATATATTACCTTTTTATGAAGAGGTTTTTTGTTCTTGTTTAAGTGTTGAACAAAAGAGACAATTCCCCCATTGAACTTAAAGATGTTCTCTTTGTTGTGACGCTGGTCTTCTATTTTGATTTCTACGCCTTTATTTAAAAAGGCCAGTTCTCTTAGGCGGTTTGAGAGGACGTCAAAACTAAATTCTATTATTTTAAATATTTCCTTGTCTGGCTTAAAACTCACCTTGGTGCCTGATTTCTTGCTTTTTCCTATCGTGGTAAGCTTAGTAACTGGCTTGCCTTTCTCATATCGCTGATGGTATGCCTTTCCGTCTCTTCTTATCTCAACTTCAAGCCATCCACTGAGCGCGTTTACAACGCTCACGCCTACGCCATGAAGGCCGCCTGAGACTTTATAGGCTCTATGATCAAACTTGCCTCCTGCGTGAAGGGTAGTCATAACTACCTCAACTGCAGGTTTTTTTTGGGTCTTATGCCTATCTACGGGTATGCCTCGGCCGTTATCTATAACCGTTACGCTGTTGTTCTGGCGTATAATTACGTCTATCTTATCACAGTAGCCCGCCATGGCCTCGTCGATAGCATTATCTACTACCTCGCTGACTAAATGATGAAGGCCGCCCGTTGATGTGTCGCCAATATACATAGCGGGGCGCATTCTAACCGCCTCTATTCCTTCTAATACCTGTATGGTGGTTGCGTCATACTTTTTGCCCGAGTTAAGCGCCATCTTTTATCTCTCCCAATCTAAATCTTATATTTTCTATTTTGGGTCTTTCTGTGTTTTTTTTGATTTTTTTTAAAAGCTTATTTTTATATTTTGCTTGTAATTCAAACAGCCAGCTTGAGCTTTCAACGTTGACAATTAAAACAGAATCTTTTATCATTACTGGTTTGGTGTGGGCATTTATTTTTTTACCGGCTGCTTTCTTCCAGCGCTTTACAATGTCATCTTCTTCAACCAAACCTTTCTTTTTTAACTGTTTTATTATGTCCTGCACTGTGTCTTTTATTGGTTCGGGCTTGTGTTTGTTCATACTAATTGCATGGGCAAGACTACGTAAATGTATTTGTAGGGTTTTTGCATTCTTATTACGCCTGGTTTTTGTGGATCAGTTAATTCTATGTCTATCTTGTCTTTCTCAAAGACCTTCAAGAAATCCAATAGATAATTAGGGTTAAATCCGATTGATAAAGCGTCGCCCTTATATTCTATTTCTATCTCATCTTTTGCCTCTCCTACTTCGGGCGTGCTTTTTGATAGAATCATTTTATCTTTTAAGACATCCATCTTTATTGCTTGCGAGTCAGGATTGGTGTATAAAGATACACGTCTTATTGCGTGATAAAATTGCTTTTTGTCTATTTTTATTTTGTCTTTTATTTCCTTGGGGACAACCTGTTCGTAGTCTGGAAAATTACCCTCAATCAATCGAGAAGTTATTATGGTTTCATCAAACTCAAAACAGACCTGATTCTCGCCAAATACAATTTTCAAATCTGTGTCTGTTGATAAATTGCGGATTAATTCTTGAGTTGTCTTGGATGGAATTATTATTTTTTTGTTTATCTTTTGTGGAAAGCTCTGCTTTTCTTCTATTAAAACTAAGCGTCTTCCATCTGTTGTTACCATCTTAATAGAGTTTTCTTTAATCTCAATTAATGCCCCGCTCAATATATATCTTGTCTCATCTTTTGATATAGCAAAAGCGCTCTTTTCTATCATCCTTTTAAAAATGTTTTGAGGTAGAGTTATAAATTCTTTATTTTTAAAATCGGGTAGTTTTGGAAATTCGTCTTTTGGTATACCCATCAATTTAAAGTGAGACCTGCCCGCTTCAATGCTAATAGAGTTGTTTTTTTTAACTTCAATCTCAACGTCTTCTTCTGATAGTTCTCTTACAATATCAGCAAATTTTTTCGCTGGCACGGTTATTGAACCTTCTTTCTCTACTTTAACAGGGAATGAGAGGCTTATTCCAATATCTAAGTCAGTGCTGGTAAAGCTAACCCTGTCTTTTTTGGCTTCAATTAAAATATTTAACAATATGGGTAAGGTTGTGCGTGGTGAAATTACATTTTGTACGGTTTGGCTACCTTGTATTAAATCATCTTTAAAGGCTTTGATTTTCATAAAAATATCCTTTTGTTTTCACGCTATTATATATTATTATATATTATAAAATATAGTAGAAGCATTAGTAAGCATTGTTGGTATGTTAGAAACCACAATAAACTAAACAGTGAAAGGGGTTTCTGTTAATATTTTCATTAACAATCTATTAAAAGTTATCCACAAATTATCCACAACTAACTTTTTATATTAGACAGCACTTTGTTTATTCTATCTCTTTTCTCAGGATCTTTCTTCATTAAAGTCCCTATCTTGTCACAGGCATACATTACTGTAGTGTGGTCCTTTCCGCCGAACGCCTCTCCTATCTCAGGCAAGGATGAATCGGTTAATTTTCTGGATAGATACATAGCTACCTGTCTTGGGAAAGCCACTACCTTGGTGCGTTTTTTTGTCTTCATATCAGAAAGCCTGATATCAAAGGCCTCCGCAACCTTCTTCTGAATAAAATCAATTGTTATGCGCTCTTCTTTTTCAGTTAAGAGGGTCTCTTTTAGAACCTCCCGCACGAGATCAAGGTTAATCTCCTTTTCAATTAAAAGAGCATAAGCTACTACTCTAATTAATGCTCCCTCAAGCTCTCTAATGTTAGATTTTATTTTATCAGCTATAAAATAAGTTACATCATCGGGAATTGATATTACTTCTTTTTCGGCTTTCTTTCTTAGAATGGCAATTCTTGTTTCAAGGTCAGGCGGCTGGAGGTCTGTAATCAGCCCCCACGCAAAGCGGGAAACCAGCCTTTCTTCTAATGTAGGAATTTCTTTTGGAGACCTATCGCTGGATATAACTATCTGTTTGTGAGCATCGTGAAGGGTGTTAAATGTATGGAAGAATTCTTCTTGTGTGCTTTCTTTTCCGGCGATAAAATGAATATCGTCGACCAACAACACGTCGACGTTTCTATATTTTTCTCTAAACTTTAAGGTGGTCCGATTTCGTATAGCATTAATTAACTGATTAGTAAATCTCTCACTCGATATATAAAAAGTTTTCACTCTTGGTTTGTGGATTAGAAGATGGTGGCCTATTGCCTGCATAAGGTGAGTCTTGCCCAGCCCAACGCCGCCATACAAAAACAAAGGATTGTATGCCCGGGCCGGGGATTCAGCAACTGCCAATGAAGCCGCATGGGCGAACCTATTTGACGGCCCAACTACAAAATCTTCAAAGGTATACTTTGGGTTTAAATTAATTTGTTCTATTTTTGGTTTTTTAAAGAAGTGATATTTTTTCTCGGGGGGCTTGACCTGATTCTCGCCAATTACAAAATTTAATTGAAGATCTGTTTGAGTTACACTCTTTAAAACCTCACGCGCTTTTTCAAGATAGTGTTCTTCCAGCCAGCCCTTAAAAAATTTATTGGGCACTTCAACAGTAAGAATTTCACCAATTAGAGATTGCCCTTTGGTAGGAGCAAACCAGACCTGAAAACTTTGAGGATTAAGCTGATCTTTTAAAACTCGCTTTACCTCATCCCATATATCTTTGGTAAATTTTTTATCCATATGTGGATGGTCGCCTTTTAAGTTACTAACAGTTTTCCACAGATTATTCACAGAGGTAATTTTTTATAAGAAAGTCAAAAGTTTTCACTTATATTTGTATTATAGCAAATAAAAAATTATTTGCAAGTCTTTTTTTGTGAGGTCACTAAAAAATGCATCAGTGACCTCAGAAATAGTTTTTCAGAACTCTCTCAAAATAACTTGACTTAATAATAAAGTGTGTTATAATTTTTCATATTATGAAAAAGAACCTTAAGCCGACTTCCAACAGAAAGAGAAAAAGAAAGCACGGATTTAGAAAAAGAATGAGCACCAAAAATGGCAGGCGCATAATTGAAGCCCGACGAAAAAGGGGACGCAAAAAACTATCAGCCTGAGAAGAAATTCTATGTCCATAGTTAAAAAAATCTTAATAGGAGCAATACAGTTTTATCGTCGATATTTATCTATATGTAAATTACCAACCTGCAAATTTTATCCAACCTGCTCACAATATGCAATAGAAAGCATTGAGAAAAAGGGAGTATTCTTGGGACTGCTTAAGTCAACCTGGAGAATTTTACGGTGCAACCCTTTCTCAAAGGGAGGGTATGATCCGCCTAATAACTAATAATTAAGGAGAGAAGCGGATAACAACAAAATGGAAAACCAGAGAAGACTTCTTATAACCATACTCTTAACCCTGGCAGTAATGATTGTCTATTCTACCTTATTTGCTCCCAAGAGGCAACCCATCGTGCCCAAGAAACAGGTGGTGGTTGCGCAAAAAGAAGAGGCTCAAATAGCCAAAGAGAAAAAGGAGCCGCGGGAAGAGACAGTTAAGACAATCAAAAACACCATCAAAACTCCCTTTATTCAGGCTATATTGAGCAATCAGGGCGCAGGCATTAAAGGCCTGTATTTAACAAGACGCGGAATTGGCCGGGAAGAAGAATCCTTTTGTCTGTTGGCCCCGCACAAGGCAGGACAAGGCGCGCTAACCATTGAGGAATTCAACAATGTACCCCTCGCAGAAGTAATTTATAAAACAGAGAAGGTTAGTCAGGACAGGATAGAATATTCTTATAGTTTAGATAATAGATTTAAAATTACCAAATATTTTATTTTTAATAACTCTAATTATAGCATAGACTTACAAATAAAAATATCTAATCTGACCAAAAACGACAGAGTCTTCTCATACAGCCTAATTGGCGCCTCCCAAATTAATAGAGAGAGCAGAATGGACAGTAGATTTACAAATAGCGGCGTTTCTCAGGGCGGCAAGATTCTCTGGCAGCGACTTCCTAAGATAGGCAAAAGCGTTAAAGTGCCGGGCAATGTTGACTGGGTGGTCTTAAGAAATTCACACTATTCTTCTATTTTAAGGCCTGAGCAGGCAACAAGTTATACATTTATAAAAGGCATAGAGGGTTCAAAAGAAAAGGTTCAGAGCTGGATAGTCGGCGTAAAAACCAAAGAGACCACATTGTCCCCCGGAGCATCAGTTATACATAAATACACATTCTATGCAGGGCCCACCACAGGAAGCGAACTCGCCCTGCTTGGCCTTGAACAAGCTACCAATTACGGCAAGCTAAATGTAATATGTCAGGCATTAATTAAAGCATTAAATTTTTTCTACAGTATCTCTCACAATTACGGGGTTGCTATAATCTTATTAGTGCTGATTATAAATATATTTATATACCCGCTTACTCTTAAAAATGTAAAATCAATGAAACAGATGCAGGCCGTACAGCCACACCTGGCCAGATTAAGAGAAAAACACAAAGACGACCAGCATAAACTCCAGACTGAAATGATGAAGCTATATAAAGAACATCGGGTGAATCCTTTAGGAGGCTGCCTGCCGATGCTTATACAGATGCCAATATTCATTGCTTTATATATAGCGCTGGCCAGATCAGCAGAACTCAAAGGTTCTAACTTCCTATGGATAAAGGACTTATCACAACCTGATACACTAGCTGAACTTCCTTTTGCTATTCCTTTTTTGGGAAAGACGCTTAATCTGCTTCCTATTATTATGACTTTTGCTATGATAGTGCAGCAGAAGGTTTCAACTGGCATGAAAGGGTCAGAAGATCCAAAATCTCCTGTTCACCAACAGCAAAAGATGATGCTCTTTATGCCAATAATCTTTGGCGTAATGCTATATAATCTGCCATCTGGCCTGGTTTTATATTGGACTATTAATACAATCTTTATGGCAGCTATGTACTATATAATACAGAGACGCTTCTCAGCGGAGGAGAGCCAGAAGGAACAACAATAATGACGACAGGAGGACTATTGTGAGACCAATTGAAGTTGAGGGCGCAACAGTAAAAGATGCGATTAAGAAAGGCCTGAAGAAGCTAGGCGTATCGCGTGATAAGATAGAAGTTAAGGTATTAGCCGAAGAAAACAAGGGTTTGTTTGGCATGGAAGGAGCGAGACGAGCCAAGATAAGAATAGAACTAAAAGAACATCCCAAATAGGATGTTTCACGTGGAACATTATGGGCAAAATAATAACTATATGTAATCAGAAAGGCGGCGTAGGCAAAACCACAACTGCCATTAACACATCAGCTTATCTGGCCTCATTGGGCAGAAAAGTCCTCTTAATTGACATGGATCCCCAGGGCAATGCAACCAGCGGACTTAATATTGACAAAACATCAATAGATAAAAGCATTTACGATTGTCTGCTCGGCAACGCCACCTTAGATGAAATTATTAAAAACGTCCACCTGGACAACCTCTTTATGGCCCCTTCCAGCTTAGATTTAACCGGCGCCGAAATAGAACTAGTTGGCGCTGTGGCTCGTGAATATAAACTCAGAAACGCGCTTAGAGACATACAAGAGAAGTTTGATTATATAATTATTGATACCCCGCCATCTTTAGGCCTATTAACCATAAATGCGCTTACGGCTTGCAGTGAGATATTGGTGCCCCTACAATGCGAATATTATGCCCTTGAGGGGCTTACTAAGTTATTAAACACCATAGAGTTAGTAAAAAAGAACCTTAATCCTGAAATTGAGATAGCCGGTGTAATTTTAACTATGGCAGATTTTCGCACCAAGCTTACACAAGAAGTGATAGAGGAAACGCGCTCTTATTTTAATGAAAAGGTTTTTGAGACCATAATCCCCAGAAACATAAAGCTAAGCGAGGCACCGGGTTATGGAAAGCCAATTCTATTATATGATGAAGGCTCAGCTGGCGCCCAAAAATATAAGGAATTAACAGAGGAATTCCTGAAACGTGAGGACACAAACTCAACTCAACCCCAACAATAACAATGAGTTAGAGATTAGCAAACTTGCAGTAGCTAGTTTTTTAATTGCCATAATATCTTTTGTTCAGCTTTTTGGATTTGAAAAGGCAATTCTTGCGTTTATTTTAGGTATGGTTGCCTTAAGGGAGATAGCTAATACTAATAAAATAGGAAGGGGCTATGCGATTTTTGGTATAGTTTTGAGTTTAATCTTTATGGTTCTTCTTATAGGATATATGATTTTTTCTCCTAAAACCCTACTTCCATAAGAAAGGTGTTTATTATGAAAAAGAGAGCCCTGGGCAAAGGCATTGAGGCCTTAATTCCAGAGAAAGAAGGAGCAAAAACAGGAAATATCGTAAACATCAACATAAATCAGGTTTCACCGGGCAGATTTCAACCTCGCAAACAATTTAACCCCGAAAGACACAAAGAACTTGTCGCTTCTATTAAAGAAAAAGGCATTGTGCAGCCGATTCTTATAAGGCCTGTGAAGAACGGAAAAAGATTTGAAATTATTGCAGGCGAGAGAAGGCTAAGGGCGGCAAAAGAACTTGGCTTTGAGGAGATACCGACTATTATTAAGAAGGTAAGTGATGAAGAAGCGCTTGAACTCTCCTTAATTGAGAACATCCAAAGAGAAGAATTAAATCCAATAGAGGAAGCCCATGCCTATAAAGAACTTATAGATAAATTTAATCTTGCTCAGGAGGATATAGCAAAAGCAGTAGGCAAGGATAGGTCAACCATATCTAACACCCTAAGATTATTAAAGTTGCCCAGGAAGATACAAGACTATGTTTCACGTGAAAAGTTGTCTATGGGCCACGCGAGGGCTATTTTGGGTATTGAGAATGAAAAACAGCAGATTAAGATAGCAGACGAAGTAGCAAGAAAAGGCCTATCCGTAAGAGAGACAGAGGGTTTGGTAAACAGAAGCAAAGAGAAAGAAATAGTTAAGCCCAAAAAGACAAAAGACCTATATGTTAAGGAATTAGAAGAAGAACTGCAGCGTATCCTGGGTACAAAAGTTACAATTACCCAGGGCAAAAAAAGAGGCAAGATTCAATTAGAATTTTATACCCCCGCTGACCTTGAGAGACTAATAAAGATTCTTAAGAAATAACCCCAGTTACAAAAGTTACAAAACAACCCTCCTTTTTGTAACCAAATACCATGACACCTATTGTAACTTGTGACAATTATGTATAACCATAGCAAAAATAGCAGACAAGGACTAGGGCATCCTTTCATTGAAACCAATAGCAACTATTGACAAAGCAGACACTATGGTGTATAATATAAAAAATACAGGTGCTATTGTTTTTAAACAAGGAGTTCGGCTATTTTGACCTTTAATCACGAAAGACGCTATGGGCCAAAAGATGTAACGGATATTTTAGGCATCTCAAAGAGAACACTCTTTCGTTATGAAAGAAAAGGCATATTTCCTAATCCCAGGCGTAATTCAATAAATAGCTGGCGCAAATATACAGAAGATGACATCAAGAAGCTAAAACAAATTTTAGGGCTAGATGAAGAATAAAAGATGACCTCTTATTTTAAGAGGTCTTTTTTTAATTCGCCCCTACCGTTTTGATTCGCTTTTGCGAATGCAAAACGAATCAGTAGGGGCTCATTAAAGGAGGTAGGCGATGAAAAGGTTAGTTTTTGTAGTTAGTTTAGTAGTATTGTTTTTGGGTTTAAACCACCAAGCAGAAGCAGATAACTTAGAGGCAATATTGGACTCTAATAATGGGAGCACTTCTCTGTCTATAAAAGACTCCGATAGTATAGAGGTCTCCCACATTGATTCAGACGGCAACATCCAGGCAGACGGCAACATCCAGGCAGACGGCAACTTCTCTTCAACAGACGGCAACTTCTCTACAACAAACGGCACCATCTATGCAGGCGGCACCATAACAACAGTAACTGGACTTACAGACCAGAGTGCGGTGACTCTTTTAGGCACTAAGATTATTAATTACTCCACTACTTCAGATTTCACAATAGAACCA
>CAZKQD010000015.1:0-3067 GCA_964554835.1 uncultured Planctomycetia bacterium
AAAACTACATTAAAAGTAAACAACAGTGCTATTATCAGGCCTTAATGCTTTATGGGAAGAACCTTCCTAAGGTTATAGATTATCTTAATTTAGATAAGCAGGCCTGGGATAGATTAATGCTTCTAGAAGAAACAAGAAGAAGAGGAATTGAAGTATCAAACGATGAAGTAATTCAAGGAATCAAACAGATGCCGATATTTCAAGAAGATGGCACTTTTAATCCAAAAATATACAATTTTATTGTTAAGCGTTACTTTAGAACAGACCCAAGGTCGTATGAAGAGGAAATGCGTAATAATATAAAACTATCAAAACTTTATCAAGATATTGCAGGAAATATCACTCTATCAGAAAAAGAATTAGAAAAAATATATAAAAATAAACATGAAAAAATTAAAGTATCCTATATTCTAATAGAACCCGACAGTTTCAAGGATAAGGTTAAAATCGTTAAGTCTGAATTTGAAAAATACTACCAGGAAAATAAAGAAAAATTTAAAATACCTCCTCAGGTAAATGTTGAGTACTTACCCATAACTATTGATTTAACAAAAGATGAAGTTAAGGTATTAGATGAAGAAATAAAGGCCTACTATGAGGATAATAAAGAATATTTTAAAGTCAAGGACCAAACCAAAGAAAACGAAACAAACAACAATAATGAAAAAACTCAATATAAACCATATGAGCAAGTAAGAGAAGATATAGAACATTTACTTATCAATAGAAAAAGCAAGAACAAGGCCCTGGATATTGCTGTTGAAATTCGCCACAAGATAAAGAATGGAGCAACGTTTAGTCAAATATCAAATGAATACGAGATTAAGATAAAAGAATCAGGATTCTTCTCAAAGACACAATCCATCCCAGAAATAGGATGGTCTTATGGTTTTGTAAATACAGCCTTTAATCTCGAAAAAAATAAAGTAAGCGATATAATTGAATTACCTGATGGTTATTACATTTTAAAACTGAAGGCTAAAAAAGATTCTTGTATTCCAGCATATGAACAGATAAAAAACAAAGTTAAAGAAACCTATGTCAATGAAAAATCACTTACCCTGGCAAAAGAAAAAGCAGAAGAATACCAAAAACAAATAGAAGAAAAAATCAATAAAGGGCAAACTTTCAAAGAGGCTGCTAACGAACTTTCTCTTAAAATCAAAACGACAAACTTTTTTACAAGGGAAGATTACGTAGAAGGCATTGGCCAATCAAAAGAGTTTAAAGATGCAGCATTCTCGCGTAAAGAAGGTGGAATATCCTCTGTAATTAAAACGCCCAAAGGGTACTGTATATTAAAAGCTGAAGAATTTAAACCTATGGATAATAAAAAATTTCAAGAAGAAAAAGAAGATTTTAGAAAGAAAGCTTTAGAAGAGAAAAAAATAGAAATTTTTAACATCTGGTTCAATAATTTGAAAAAGGAAGCAGATTTAAAAAGTTTTATATAATATAATTCTTAAACTCATCAGAATTAGGCACTTCTCCATCCCATCTGACAAGAACATCACCATCTCTTTCTAATATTGTCGTTGGTACACGTAAAACGTCGTTTAAGGCGCCTTCGGTCAGTCCTTCTACTGTATCCAAATCTAAAAATAATATCTTTAATTTTTCTTTAAGATTCCACTTTGAGACAAAAAATTCTATCTTATTTTTAGTAGTCCTGCATTTAGCGCAATCCTTCTTGCCGAAGATTTTAACTTGCATATCTGTTCTCCCCCTTGTAAGCAATGGATTGAAAGTTCCTTAATAAAACTTATAATAACTACACATTTATACTATTTACTGCGTAATTACCTTTCTCTCTATCCTTCAACTCTCCAACTTTTGACTTATTCCAATTATTCACTCTTGAATAATAACCGACAACTCTTGTTACTCCATAGACATTGTTAGAATTACAATATTGACAGTTACTAAGCAAACCTCTCGAAACCTTTCCGCAGTCATTACAGATAGTAAATTCAGGAGAAATAACAAGTTGAGCTGCTTGAGTATTCTTAAATGTTCTCTCAACTAACTTCAGTATAGCTTCTTTAGAAGGTCTGTTTTCTCCGACAAAGGCGTGCAGGATGGCGCCCGACTCAATCATAGTGTGAAACTTGCTCTGTTTCTGGATGCGGGTAATCATATCTATATCTGCGTCCGCTCTAAAGTGAATAGAATTAGTATAGTAGGCTTCGTCTTGCTCAATATTACCTCTTACTACGGAATTAGCCTCCGGATATTCTCTCAAATCCATCTTAGATAATCTTCTGGCTGCAGATTCTGCTGGAGATTCTTCTAATGAAAACTTAAGTCCTAATTCTTTCTCTTTTTTCTTAGCATTTAAGAACATGTGGGAAATTATCTTAATTCCCAGATGATATACCTTATCGTCTTGATGAAGTTCTTTACCTGTTAAGTATTGAACACATTCATTTAGACCAATAATACCGATAATATATGTAGCTTTATCTAAATCAATATAAGGCCGTCCATCTTTGGCTATTTTGCCAACTTGCCACATAGGCATACCTGGTTCACTCATCAATCTTGAAATAAATTTTTTCTTTTGTAAATGTGCCTTTACGGCTAAATCCATTGCTCTATCTATCTCTTTGAATACTTTATCTATATTATCTCTTCCTGCTCTATACGCTGCCTGGGGTAGATTTATGGTTACATTTTGAAATCCACAGAAACGCATCGACTCTGGATGTTCTATCATGTAATTATCTTCTATTTTAGTCCTTAAACGGCAACAAGCTGAAAGTGTTACTTCGTCTCTATCAAAGACAAAATAAGGAGCGCCATTCTCACTCGCAATTTGAGCGGCGTATTCTAAAAGTTCATACTGCTTAGGGTCTTTAAGCGTATCTTCATTGATGTGAAAATCTGCTTTAGGAAATGCGAAAGGATGACCGTCTCTGTCACCTCCTTGCCAAACACTTAACATAGCTCTGGTAAATTCTCTTGCGGTTTCTTCATAATCTCCATAAGTCCTACCAGTATATTTACCTCCTTTTCCAATAGCAGGAATATCTTTTAGATAATTTGGGATACCGGTATGAATATTAAA
>CAZKQD010000015.1:3077-21379 GCA_964554835.1 uncultured Planctomycetia bacterium
ACTCTGGCCGCCCCTGGAAAACGCATTTTGGCTTCCAGAAAATATCAAATATTGAGCTTCCTGCTTCATTTCTTTAAAACTCATCCCTTCTACATAAGGGGCGTAGAATATATTTATATATCCTATTCCTAAAGCGCCTGCATAATAAGCCTGCATAGAAGCTAAAAAAGTATTTAAATGTCCTGTCAAGGTTCTTGCATGTTTAGCGGGGGCGCTTGATGTATCAAGATTCTCTAAATGCAGACCATATTTTTTGAGGTATTCCAAAGAATGACTTGAACAGTAAACCCTCGGATAACCCAAGTCATGGATATGAATCATTCCTTTTAAATGACCTGTAGCTACATCTTCTGAAAATACATTTTGAAGCATGTACTGTTTCAGAGTGGTTTCTGCAATCGCTAAATTTATGGCCTCGGGATTATTGGATGTTATGTTACTATTCTCAGCGCTCTTAGAATAAATCAACTCTTCTATATCATATGAAGGCATTCCAATTATTGCCTGTTTTGTAAGTTTTTTTCCTAAGCCCCTTTCGAATAATTCATTATCTACCAATTCTCGAACTAAAGAAGTCGATATTTGACTCATGCCCGAGTTGAAAATTCTACGCTCTACAGTAGATGCTATATCCCAGGCCAATCTTTCGTTAATCTGAGCTTCCCTTTGAAGCGCCTGGGCTATCCTCTTCTTATCCCACTGCAGAACTTCATCTTTAGCTAAAGGTGTAACTAATAAAGAAAGATCGGTAGCATCCAGACTCTCGTGAACTCTTTTTCTTACCTTTAACTTTTCTCTGTGTTGGGTTCTTTTCTGCCTGTATAAAATGTAAACTTTAGCGGTTTTAGCATGGCCTGTCTCAATTAGAACTTTTTCTACTATATCCTGAATTTCTTCGATAGAAGGTATCCTATTCCCAAACTTTTTTTTCAAAAATAATGTAACAACATTGGATAATTCCTCAGCCAGAAGTTTGTCTTCACCGCCTACTGCCTGTGCGGCTTTAAATATGGCATTCTCAATTCGTTTTTTATCAAAAGGCGCAATACGACCGTTTCTTTTTCTTACTTGAATGAAATATTTAACATCATTTATCTCATGGTTATCTTCTTTTATCATGGCAGTTTTTTGAACCATCAGGAACTCCTTTCTTTAGCAAGTATTTGCTTTAACTCCTTCATAAATTGATTAACATCTTTAAACTCTCTATAGACAGAGGCAAATCTTACATAAGCTACTTGATCTAACTTGCCTAATTTTTCCATAACCAGTTCTCCTATTTCACTGGATAAGACTTCTTTATCATGTTTCCTTTGTAATGTTCTTTCAATATCATCAACTAAACTTTCAACTTGATCCACACCTATCTTTCTTTTCTCGCAAGCTTTCATTATTCCAACAAGCAACTTTTGTCTATCAAATGATTCTCTGCGACCATCTTTTTTTACCACCATTAAGGATAAATTCTCTATGCGTTCATAGGTTGTAAATCTTTTTTCGCATTTAAGACACTCTCGTCTTCTTCTTATGGAATTACCTTCTTGGCAGGAGCGTGAATCAACTACTTTATCTTGTATATGACCGCAATATGGACACTTCATCTTGTAAATTCCTGTTATCTTAAACCTTAAGAGAAAAAAGAATATTATGGAAAAAACACATTATATTGTATAGAAGCAGTTTAATTATACACTATATTTAGAATTTGTCAAGTCCAGAAATTTAGAAAAAATTGGGGTTTTTCGGTAGAATTTGGTCAATAAATTGCCATATCTAAAAAATCCGCAGGTATACTTTAAAATACTCACTCCTGGTCTTCATACTTTTCAACTTCTTCTGATAAAATCTCTAATTTTATTCCTGCCTTTTTAAAAAGTTCTCTTGTATATTCTCCTGCATGATACCTCTTTTTGCAAACAACCCGTTTTATGCCTACGTTAACTATCATTTTTGCACAGGTAAAACAGGGCTCCATTTTGCAATATAGAGTTCCTCCTTCTAAAGAAATCCCAAACCGAGCTGCCTGACAGATAGCATTCTGCTCAGCATGTATTGTTCTTATACAATGTTTTGAAACAGAACCATCAGGATTTATGACATCTCTTAACATATGACCTTCCTCATCACAGTGGGGTAAATCTGAAGGCGCTCCCACATAACCGGTAGCAAGAATTCTTTTATCCTTGACTATTAGACACCCGGCTTTACCTCTATCACAAGTAGCTCTCTTTGAAACTTCCTCAGCTATCTTTAAAAAATACTCATCCCAGTCAGGCCGCCTGTTTCTCTTCTTACCCATTTATCCTTACTCACTTTCCATCTTCTTAATCTTTTTTTTATATAGAGGAAATTTATTTATAAGTTTTTCTACTTCTTTTGATACAATTTCTATTTTAGATTCATCTTTAGGATTTTTAAGTAAGAGTTCTATTAATTCTGCGATTTTAATCATCTCATCTTCTTTCATACCTCTTGTTGTAACAGCAGGTGTTCCCATTCTAATGCCGCTTGTCACCCAGGGTGATTTTTTATCAAAGGGAATCATGTTCTTATTAACTGTAATTCTGGCTTTATCCAAAATATCAGCTGCTTCTCTTCCGGTTAAACCAACACTGGATACATCAATTAAAAGTAGGTGGTTGTCAGTCCCTCCTGATACTATCCTAAAACCCCTTTTATCTAATTCAGAAGCCAACTTTTTAGCGTTTTTAATAATCTGTTTTTGATATTGGTTAAATTCAGGCTTTAAGGCTTCACTAAACGAGACAGCCTTTGCTGCAATAATATGCATAAATGGCCCTCCCTGGATTCCTGGAAAGACCTGAGAATCTATTTTTTTGGCAAATTCTTTCTTACACAGAATCATACCACCCCTTGGGCCTCTTAGTGTTTTATGAGTTGTTGTGGTCACAAAATCTGCATAAGGTACAGGATCCGGGTGAAGTTTTGCAGCGATAAGCCCTGCAATATGAGCCATATCAACTGTTAAATATGCGCCGACCCTTTTTGCAATTTCACTAAACTTCTCAAAATCTATTGTGCGTGGATAAGCACTTGCACCAGCTATTATCATCTTTGGTTTATGTTTTTTCGCTAAGTCTTCAATTTCATTAAAATCTATCTGTTCTGTGTCCTCATTTACACCATAAGGCACAATCTTAAAGAATTGGCCTGAGAAATTCTTTTTATGTCCGTGGGTAAGATGCCCTCCGCAGGCTAAACTCATCGCAAGTATTGTATCTCCAACATCTAAAACTGAAAAATAAACTGCCATATTGGCTTGAGAACCTGAATGAGGCTGAACATTAACATGTTCTGCATTAAATAATTTTTTGGCCCTCTTAATGGCTAATTTTTCTACTATGTCTACATACTCACATCCCCCATACCAACGGGCATCAGGATAGCCTTCGGCATATTTATTAGTTAAAGTTGAACCTTGCGCGTAAAGTACGTCCTCTGATGCAAAGTTTTCACTGGCTATAAATTCAAGATTATCGTTTTGTCTTTTCGTCTCATTCAATAGTGCCCTGAATATCTCAGGATCAGATTTTTTTAAATTACTCACTTTTAAAGTATTTCCTCTCTATAGCTTTTATCTTATCAACTCTTCGCTTATGGCGACCTTTCTCAAACTCAGTTTTTAACCAAATATCAATCATTTTTTTAGCTTGAGTATCACTTGTATATTTTGCGCCAAAGACAATAATATTTGCATTATTGTGCCTTCTGCTGAATTCTGCTTGGTCTTCATTCATACAAAAAGCAGCTCTTATACTGGGTATTTTATTAGCAACAATTGACTGGCCTATGCCGGTTGTGCATACTAAGATACCTCTATCTGCATTTTTATGATATACTTCTTCGGCTACCCTAAGTCCAAAATCAGGATAATCAACATTTTCTTCAGAATTAGTTCCGCAATCAACTATCTTATGATTTTTTCCTTCTAAATATTTTTTAAGACTTTCTTTTAAATTATAACCTCTGTGGTCAGCTCCAATAGCTATAATCATAGTTCAACTCCTTTAATGACAACTAGTCCTATGTCCTAAGTCTTATATCCTATGTCTTTCTTCTGACCTCGGACTTTGGACTTAGGACTTTGGACTTAGCATTTATTTGTTATAGTATATCCTTAATTCTTTCTATTTCCTTCTTTATCTCATTAAAGACTTCTTTATACACACTCATTGATTCTCCTATGGGGTCTTTAATGGCTGGATATTTAATGTCTTGTTTATTCTTATATTCCTTTAGCAAAAAAACTTTATCTTCAATTTTGGGGTATCTTTCTATCAAAAACTGTTTATGTTTTGGCTCCATTACTAAAATCAGGTTTGCTTTATTAACCAACGACGGCCAAACTCCTCGTGATTTATTATTAGATACGTCAATCCCTTCGTTAGTCATCACTGCTATTGTTTCTTTTGTGGGTGGCATCCCGGAGAAAGCCATTGTGCCCGCAGATATTATATTTAAATTAGATGAAGACTTTTTTTCTTTTTCTAATAAGCCTTTAGCCATAACACTGCGACAGCTATTACCTGTGCAAACAAAGAGAATATTTTTAACCTTAACGAATGCATCCTTGCCTGTTAGACTGTTTTTAAGTTCTTCTAAGCTGATAGCTCCCTCTCTTAAGAGTCGATAAGGCTTGCTTGTTAAATCAATTACTGTAGATTCAATTCCACCAGAACAACTCCTGCCATCAATTATAGCTTCAATTATCCCATCAAAGTTGATAATTACATCTTTTGCATCTTTGACAGGATCTTCTCCTGAATAATTTGCACTCGGTACGCATAAAGGCGCATCAGTCTCTTTTAACAGGCTTTTTGCTATTTCATTAGCTGGAATTCTAAAACCGAATTTTTGTTTATTTTTAGTCTCTAAGATTAAGGTAAGAGGACCGGGCCAGTATTTATCAATTAATATTCTGGCGTCTTCTGATATGATTATGTTAAATTCTTTTATTTTTTCTACACTTTCAACTTGTATGGGAAAGGGCTTATTTTTAGGTCTTTTCTTTATCTCATATAGTCTTCTGACCGCTTTTCTATTATAATAATTGGCTGCTAAGCCATAGACCGTATCTGTAGGATAAGCTACTAAGCCTCCTTCTTTTAAAATATTGGCCGCTTGCCTGATTTTTCCCAAGTTAACTCTATCAGGATTTATTTTTATAATTTTAGTCTTCTTCATAATTAGACCTTAATTTATATAATATATCAAGAAAGTTCTTAACGCCATCTGTATTTTTTATTTTATATTTAGCATTAGATTTTTTCTTTGCGCCAACAAAGACACTTATATCATTTCTGTTTAATATCCTGAACGCATCCTCATCTGTTACATCATCACCTAAATAGATAGTTATTAAATTTCTTTTATTTAAAATCCTCTTTATCTTTATTACTGCTTTTCCTTTGTGCCAATCTATGGGTGGACGCACTTCAAATACTTTCTTGCCAGATGTAACTTTAACCTTTCCTGAAATCTTATGGTTTCTCATTACTTTTTGAAAAATTCTCTTAACTCTTCTTATATCCTTTTTCTTAACCATCCTGTAATGGACGCTTAAGGTATACAATTTATCTTCTACTATAATACCTTCTATGCTGTCTAACTCTTTTTTTAGTTCATCTTTTATTTTTTTAAGCGTAGGTAAGGTTTTTTTAATTCCGCTGAGAGTAAAGATTTTTCTTCTCTCTCTTTTATTTACATATTCTAATTCTAATCCATGATTTCCGACATAGAAAATTTTTTTTATACCAATAATTTTTTTAATATCTTTTAATGGGCGGCCGCTAATTATGCCTAGTGTTACACTGGAAAGTTCTTTCAAATTTTTTAAGGAAAATTTAACTTTTTTGCTTAATCTTACTTGCTCAGGTTTTTTGGCTATTTCACATAAAGTGCCATCAAAATCTGAAAGTAAAAGCAGGTGTTTGTATTTTTGAATCTTTTTTGAGATGTTGGACCAGTTTTTAAAAATATCTTTCATGTTGATAAGAATTAATAAAGATAAAATTTAGATAGTTCCAGAATTACCTTAGCTGCCCATTCATATATATTATTTTCCTTAACAATTTCTCTCAATGTCTTCATTCTTCTTCTTTTCTCTTTATTGGGTATATCTAAGACTTTTTTGAGGGTATCTGCAAATTCCGTAATATTATAGGGATTAATGAATGTTGCTTCCTGCAATTCTCTGGCTGAGCCTGTAAATTGACTTAAGATAATTCCTCCCTTGTTGTTAAATTTCGATGAGATATACTCCTTGGCAACAAGATTCATACCATCATGCAGAGAACTTATTACTATAACATCAGCTAAAAGATAGAAGGCGAGGATATCCTCATAAGGAATGAACTCTTTTGAAAAAATTATTGGAGCCCAATCACTGGTTGAGTGTTTCCAGTTTATCTCCTGAACCAGACGGTTGATTTCGTTGTTGATATCTTTATACGCTTGAATTAAGATTCTGCTTATAGCGCCTATCTGAATAAAGACGGCCTTTCCTTTATATTCTGGATATTTATCTAAAAATCTATCAAAAGCTACGAGCCTTTCTGGAATACCCTTAGTGTAATCAATTCTATCACAACCTAAAAACACAATTTTATCTTCTAAGGAAAGATTTTTTCTTAATTCTTTCACTCTTTTTTTGGTTCTTTCTGATGTGGTAAGTCCTGATATATAATCAAAATCAACACTGATAGGAAAATCTCTAATTAAAGATTCATGACCTCCCTTTATGACTGAATTTCTTTCCTTATCTATCTTAGCTTCAATCTCTCTTTCTACGGTCTCGATAAAATTATCACAGTGATATCTAATGTGAAAACCAATTAAATCATTGGCTAAAAATCCTTCAATAATCTCTTTTTTAAAAGGACATATCCTGAAAACTTCTGGATTAGGCCAGGGAATGTGCCAAAAATATGCGCAGATTACATCTGGAGCTTTTTCTTTTATATATTTTGCCACTAAAGATAAATGAAAGTCTTGTATCCAGACTAAAATCTTATCGTTGCCCGAAAGTTCCTTTTCTTCTAATATGGCATCAGCAAATTTCTTATTAACCTGCTTATACATTTGCCAGTCTTTTTCTCTAAAGATAGGACGGGTATAAGCTATATGAGAAAGAGGCCATAAAGCCTCGTTTGAAAATCCATAGTAATACCCCTTCTCTTCCTCTTTAGAAAGCCATAATCTTCTTAATGTATAACTGGGGTCTTCTTCTGGAACCCTGATTTTATCGTTTTTATCTACTACCTTTCTATCTGCGCTACCACTTCCGTGAGCAATCCAGGTTCCCCCACAGGCTCTGGCGACAGGATCAAGAGCTGTTACAGCTCCGCCTGAGGGACGATAAATTTTAATCTTACCGCCTTCAAATTTATGTATATAGGGTTCTCTATTTGAGACAATAATTAATTTATAATTGCCCAATTCTTCACTAATTACTTTTTTTAATTCTTCTTTAGTCATCATTTCTACCTTGCTTTTTTTAGTATAACAATAGTATTATACATCGTCAAGAAGAAACGCTAAATGCCCCCCTTAGCTCCTTCTTCTTTGTGTCTGTTTAATCTCTCTTTAAGAACCTTCTCTTTAAGTGCTAAAATTTCAACTGCATAATAAGCTGCATTCTTTGCACCAGCTTTGCCAATAGTCATACAGGCAACCGGAACTCCTGCTGGCATCTGGACAGTTGAAAACAAGGAATCAATGCCTTTTAAGTCTTTTGTGTCCATAGGTACACCAATTACGGGTAATATTGTATGAGCTGCAATAACACCAGCTAAATGGGCTGCTTTTCCAGCTAGAGCAATAATAACTTTTATGCCTTCTTCTTCTGCATTTTTTGCAAATTTAACTGTTTTATCAGGGGTTCTATGGGCTGATAGAACTTTCATTTTGTATCTTATATCAAATTTTTTTAAGATTCGCTCGGTTTCTTTAGCTGCCTCTAAATCCGATTTACTACCCATAATTATTGCTACATCTACTTGTTTCATAGCTTTACTCTCCTCCATTTAACACTTAAGTGCTTTCTGCCCTATATCCTTTCTATAATACATATTATCAAAGGAGATGAGGCTAATTGCATTATACGTCTTGTCTATAGCTTCCCTTATATCGTTACCTAATCCTGTAACCCCTAAGACTCTTCCGCCGTTTGTAAGTATCCTATTATCTTCTTTCCTGGTTCCAGCATGAAAGATTACTATATCCTTTAAATCTTTTGTTTTTTCCAGACCAAAAATCTCTTTTCCTTTCTCGTAACTTCCCGGATAGTCACCTGATGCCATAACTACGCAAACACACGGCCTCTCATCCCACTCAAGCTTAATTTCATCTAATCTTTCATCAATAGTCGCCTCAATTGCCTCAACTAAATCACCTTTTAGTCTTGGAAATATTGCTTGAGATTCGGGGTCGCCAAAACGCACATTAAACTCTAATAATTTAGGACCTTCATCTGTGAGCATTAATCCTGCATAGAGAACACCTTTGTAGGGATGACCCTCTTTTTGCATACCATAGATGGCAGGTTTCATAATCTTATCAATTATCTCTTTAAATATATCATCGGTAATAACGGGAGCAGGAGAATAAGCGCCCATACCTCCCGTATTCGGGCCTTTATCTCCGTCATATATCTGCTTATGATCCTGACTGGAAGCCAAAGGTAAAATATTCTCACCATCACTAAAGACTAATATTGATACTTCTTCTCCGTAAAGACGTTCCTCAATTACTATTCTCTCACCTGCTTTACCAAATTTCTTATCAACCATTATTGATTCTACTGCCTCTCTTGCTTCTTCTTTATCTTTTGTAACGATAACGCCTTTGCCGGCTGCTAAACCATCTGCCTTTACAACCTGGGATTTGTCAGTTTTATCTATATAATCTTTTGCTTCTTTAGGATTATCAAAGATTTCAAAATTTGAAGTGGGAATATCGTATTTTCTACATATCTCTTTAGTAAATACTTTACTACCTTCTAAACGTGAGGCTTCCTTGGTGGGTCCGAAAATTCTTAAATTCTTTTTTGTAAAAACATCCACTATGCCCCTGACCAGCGGTAATTCAGGGCCAACAATAGTTAGGTCTATTGCGTTATTTTGAACGAAGGCAGCCAATCCTTCTATATCATCTACCTTTATATCTACTATCTCTGCTAATCCCTCTATGCCGCCATTTCCAGGCGCGGCGCAAATCTTATTGACTTTTGGGCTTTGAGCTATCTTCCAAACTAAAGTATGTTCTCTTCCTCCGGAACCTACCACTAAGATTTTCACCCCGTTAGACATCAAGTCACCCCTATGAAATTACACTATTTTTACAATCACTTCTTTTAAATATCCGCAATAAACCCCATAACATCGAAAATGTCTAACGGGGTTCACGTTATTACTACCTCGACCTTTTTAGCTCTTAGGCAGCTACCTATAAGATATGACTTGAGATTAAATTTGGATAAAAGATTCATGACCCTCTTTGAATCTTTTTTATCAACTATTACAACCATACCAATGCCCATATTAAAAGTGTGATACATATCCTTATCAGATATTTTCCCTTTTTGCTGAATTAATCTAAATACTCTCGTCATTGGCCAGCTATTTTTATTAATATGCGCAGAGATTCCTTTCGGCAGGATTCTTATTATATTATCGTAAAAGCCACCGCCTGTTATGTGGGCAATGCCTTTGGTTTTTACTTCTTTATTTAATTTTAAGATGGGCTTTACATATATTCTGGTTGACTTATAGAAAAGATTTTGATTCTTTTTTATGTAGCTTCTGGAAAATAATTTTCTTACCAGAGAATATCCGTTTGAATGAAGACCATTTGAGGTTAAACCAATAATGACATCATTTTCTTTTACTCTTGAGCCATCTATAATATCTTTTCTATCAACTATACCCACACAAAAACCAGCTAAGTCATATTCATCTTTTTTATAAAATTGGGGCATCTGGGCAGTTTCTCCGCCTAAGAGCAGACAATTTGCTTCCTTGCATGCAATATTTACGCCTTTTAGGATTTCATAAAGTTGTTTAGTATTAAGACTTGAGGTCGAGATATAATCTAAAAAGAAAAGAGGTCTGGC
Source organism: uncultured Planctomycetia bacterium (assembly GCA_964554835.1). Taxonomy (GTDB): domain Bacteria; phylum Omnitrophota; class Gorgyraeia; order JAGLLT01; family CAZKQD01; genus CAZKQD01. The sequence continues at coordinate 13,210 of CAZKQD010000015.1, forward strand.
GCCAGAGGTAATTACATCATTTACACTCATAGCCACAAGGTCAATACCTACAGTTTTGTGTCTATTTAGCCAGAAGGCAACTTTTAATTTCGTTCCCACGCCATCACAACTTGCAACTAAATGGGGATTATTGTATTTTTTAAGCTTTAGGTTAAGGAGGCCTGAAAAACCGCCAATATCTCCTTTTGTCAGCCTTCTAATTGATTTTACAAATTTATCTGCTTTTTTGATGTCAACTCCGGCTGATTTGTATGTTATCGACATCTTAACTTTTCTCCTATTATTTATAATAAGCGGCTCTTTATATAACTGACAGCATTTTTAAAAATTAATTTACCATCGCCTTCTTTTATGTCTTGATTTTTTTGCCAGTGGGGATGATGATAAGACATAATAGACCTCTCAGGATGAGGCATAAGACCTAATATTCGGCCTGTCTTATCGCAGATACCTGCGATATTTTCAACCGAGCCGTTTGGATTATAGGGATATCTTTCCAATTTACCTTCTTTATCTACATACTGAAATATTATCTGATTATTTTCTTTCAATTCCTCTAAAGTATCCTTATCTGTTATAAACTTCCCTTCAGCATGAGCTACAGGTAAATAGATAATTTCATTGATGTCTTTTGTCCACACACAGCTGTCTGGTTTCTGGTTTCCCCTCGACTCCGCTCGGGACTCCCTTCGGTCGCTGTCCTCTGCCTGCCCCGTAGGCTTGTCCTTCGGGGGTTTCTGGTTTCTGCCTGCCCCGTAGGCTTGTCCTTCGGGGGTTTCTGGTTTCTTTAAATACACCCATCTATCTTCAAATTTACCACTATCGTTTAATGTCAAGGTTGCCTTCTGCTTAAGACTTTCGCAATCGGGCAGCAGTCCTGCTTTAACCAATACTTGAAAGCCATTGCAGATACCAATAATAAGTTTTCCGTCTTGAATAAATTTTGCTAAATCTTCTTTTAGATTAAACCTCAGTTCGTTGGCTAAAATTCTACCGGCAGCAACATCATCTCCGTATGTAAAGCCTCCGGGAATGGCTAATATGTGATATGAAGAAAGTTTTCTCTTTTTTGACTTTAACTCATTTATATGTATTAGATCCACCTCTGCCTGGTGTTTTTTAAATGCATAGGCTGTCTCTAAATCACAATTTGTTCCTGCGGCACGAAGAACTATTACTTTGGTCATTTTATTTACCATTTCAAAGGTTTCTGCCAGTTTTCTCTCAAATCATCAATCTTGGCTAAAACTTTAACCTTGCCATCCAAACCGTATATCTTAAATTGTCCATTATCGCGAACTTCACCAATTAAGCCAAAAGAAATATCTTCTAATGTCTTCTCAAACTCTTCTTTATTTTCTTTTTTTACCTCGCAGATAAAGCGGGTCATCGATTCTGAAAAGAGAATCTTATTATCTTTCGGATTTTGCATATCTATAGGCACTCTCTTTAAATGCACATCAAGGCCCAAACCGCCTGAGAATGTCATTTCACTTAAGGTAACTATTAATCCTCCTTCAGAACAATCATGACAGCTTTCAATGAATCCTTTGTGAGTTACTTTAGCTAAAGTCTGCATTAAAGTCTTTGACTCATCGGGTTTACTCATAGGAACATTTTTACCTAAATAACCTTTTAATCTATAATAAGCTGACGCGCCCAATTCATCTTTTGTTAAACCAACTATATATATCAGATTACCCTTATTTTTTAAATCAGCTGAGATAATTCTGCCTATATCATCAATAACCGCCAAAGCTGATATAAGTAGCGTTCCGGGTATTGAGATAGTTTTTCCATCTACATTATATTCATTATTGAGTGAGTCTTTGCCAGAGATAAAAGGCGTCCCATAACTTAATGAGGCATCATAACAGCCAATAGACGCTCTCACTAGCGAACCTATTTGTTCCTCACTCTCAGGTGAACCCCAGCAGAAATTATCTAATATTGCCACCTGCTCTAAGTTGCCGCCTGATGCTATGATTTGCCTTAACGCCTCATCCACTACGTTAACTGCCATCCAATAAGGATCTATCATGCCATAATAAGGATTAATTCCACATGAAATAATCAACCCTTTTTTTGAATCAAAGAGCGGTTTGATACAGGCAGCATCATTAGGACCATTATTATTTTTACCACCTAAAGGTTTAAGAATACTCCCGCCCTGAACCTCATGGTCATACTGTCTTATAATCCACTCTTTACTGCAAATATCATAAGTTGAAAGAAGTTTGAGTAAGTCTTGAGTATAATCTTCTTTCTCTTTTAAATTAGGTTCTTCTAAATCAGGCTGCCTCCAGACGGCTCTTTTCTTTAACCTGGGTAATCCGTTATGTAAAAACTGCATATCTAAATCGCAAATCTTATCTTCGTAATAATAAAGTTCTAACTTTTTCGTATCAGTATATTCACCGATAACCGTTGCCTCAACGTCCTCACTTGAGCATAAATTCAGAAGTTCCTGCACCTTATTTTTGTCTACGCCTAAAATCATTCTCTCTTGAGATTCTGATATCCAGATTTCAGTGTAATTCAGGCCTTGGTATTTCAAAGGCACTTTTTCTAAATTGACTTTTGCGCCTGTATCACTTGCCGTCTCACCAATCGCCGATGAAAGCCCACCGGCTCCGCAATCTGTAATGGCCTTATAGAGCTTTTTGTCGCGGGCTTTTAAAAGAACATCAACCATCTTTTTCTCTGTTATAGGATTACCTATCTGGACAGCCGAACTTAAGGTTTCTTTTGAGTCCTGGGTAAGTTCGCCTGATGAAAATGTTGCGCCATGGATTCCGTCTCTCCCCGTTCTACCGCCCACAACAACTATTACATCGTGAGGCTCTACCTTCTTAAAGCTTTTGTCTTCCGGCATAATGCCTACATTTCCACAATAGACCAACGGATTACCTATATAACCTTCATTAAACAAAACAGCTCCATTTACCGTAGGTATGCCCATCCTGTTGCCATAATCTCTTACGCCTGAGACAACTCCCTTGATAATTCTTTTTGGATGAAGGGTTCCTTTGGGAAGTTTATCATGCGGATAATCAGGCGGTCCAAAACAGAAGATATCGGTGTTGGCTATGGGTTTGGCGCCTAAACCTGTGCCCATGGGGTCTCTTATAACACCACCGATACCAGTTGAAGCGCCGCCATAAGGCTCTAAAGCTGAGGGATGATTGTGCGTCTCAACCTTAAAACAGACATTGTAATTATCATCAAATTTTATAATCCCTGAATTATCCTCAAAGACAGAAATACACCATTCTTTATTTAGCATTCTTGTTGCCTGCATAATTGTTGATTCTAAAAGATTATCAATAATCTTTCCCTCGTACTCAATTAATCCTTTGAAGGTTTTATGCGAGCAGTGTTCAGACCATGTCTGGGCGATGGTCTCTAATTCACAATCCGTTGGATTACGCCCTAAGTTCCTGAAATATTTTTGAATCATCTTCATCTCGTCAAGATTCAAATAGAGATAACCATCTTTGCTAATTTTTAAGAGTCCTTCATCATCCACTCTTAAAATCTCAACTTCAATTTTCTTAAATTTATATTGGGGAAGCTCTTTTTTGAGGTAGGAATGAGTATTATAAATTTCGTCTTTGCTTCTTATATGCTGAATGAGTTTATTGTATAGGATTTTCTCACAGATATAATTAAGCTCTTTTTTATCAATGTCACCTTCAATTAGATATTGTTTAGCAGTCTTAACATCCTCTAAACTCTTGATACCCAAATCCAAAACTGCCTTTTTTATGCTTTCTTCCCAGGGATCCATAACTCCCAGATTATAGGCAACTTCTACAATTTTAAGATTATCTATATCTTTAATGCGAGTTGAGTTAAGCTCATCTTGAGAAAAATATTGATATTGCTGAATAATCTTATCAACCAGGATATTTTCACTGATATTTTTTATATCCTCTTCTTTTAACTCACCATATAATATATAAATCTCCTTAACTCTTACATCCCTTACAGTATCTATCCTTAAATCCTGGATATCTTCTTTTACTGCATCACCTACAGCGTCAGAGATACCTGGTTTGTTTTCTACTTCAATTCTCCAAAACATATAAGTTCCTTTTTATCCTTTTTTAATGTCTACCCTCTTAAATATCTTATCTACATTGCGCAGATAATACTTATAATCAAAAAAATTATCTAACTCTTTAGGCTTTAGGTATTTTGATAGCTTTTTGCTTTTTAAGAGAAGCTCTTTATAGGGTAAATTTTTATTATATGCTTTAAGCGCTGCTTTTTGGACCAGGCTATAGGCCTTTTCTCTTGATAATCCTTTATTTTCAATTAAATAAAGCATAATTCTCTGCGAGAAAATAAGACCTCCTGATTTCTCAATGTTCTTTTTCATATTATTTGGATATACCACTAAGTGTTCTATTATATCGGTCATCTCGCCTAATATATAATCAAGAAGTATTGTGCTGTCTGGCAAGATAATTCTTTCAACCGATGAATGGCTAATATCCCTTTCATGCCACAAAGCGACATTTTCTAAAGCACTCTGAGCGTAACCTCTTAAAACCCGAGCTAATCCACAGATTCTCTCGCTTCTTACAGGATTTCGTTTATGAGGCATAGAAGATGAACCCTTTTGTCCTTTTGAGAAATATTCTTCTACTTCCTGAACTTCAGTTCTTTGAAGATTTCGAATTTCTTGAGCTATTTTCTCTAAAGAAGAACCAATTAAGGCTAAGGTGCTAACAAATTGTGCGTGTCTGTCTCTTTGTAAAACTTGAGTTGAGATAAAAGCTGAGTCTAATTTTAGATTTTTTAAAACTCTATCTTGAATTTTAGGATCTAGATGTGAAAATGTTCCAACAGAACCAGATATTTTGCCAACACTTACTATTTTCTTAGCCGCCATTAAGCGAGTTAGATTACGGCCTGCTTCATCATAAAATAAGGCCATCTTAAGACCAAATGTAGTAGGTTCTGCGTGCATACCATGTGTTCTTCCTACACAAAGAGTATCTTTATAACGCAGCGCCTTCTTCTTTAATGCCTTTATAAGACCTTTTAAATCATCAACTAATATACTTGATGCTTCCTTTAACTGTAAGGCTAAAGCCGTATCTAAGACATCTGATGAAGTAAGGCCCCAGTGGATATATTTACCCGAATCTTTCAAGTAAGACGAGACATTTTTAACGAAGGCGGCTACATCATGTTTGGTTCGCTTTTCAATTTCTTTTATCTTTCTAACACTAAATCTTGCTTTCTTTTTTATAGTTTGTAAATCTTTTTTGGGAATTACTTTCAATTCAGCTAAAACTTCACAAACCGCTATTTCTACATCAAGCATCTTCTGGAATTTATGCTCATCTTCCCAGATTCTGCTCATCTTATCTTGCGTGTATCTTTTTATCATCTTATACCTCTCATATAGTGTTCATTGTCCGTTTCTAATCTGTGTAATCTGTCCTTTAATTTCTGTAATCAAGATATCCTGCTTCTTTTTTTATAGGATATCTTTATCTTAACAGATTTATATATAAGCGTCAATAACATTCAGTTAATTGCTACCCCTTAAACTCTCCATTTTATCAATATAATTTTTATATTCCTTGAAATTGCCTTTTCTTTTGAGGGCTTCTGTTAAATGCTGGTAGATAACAGATAGGGTTTCTTTGTTGAATGAACCAGATAATTTAAGAGCTTCTTCGTATGTAGAAATAGCCCTTTCTATTTTTCCTTGATTAAGATAAATCACTCCCAATGTATCTAAGTAGTATATCTTATTATCGGGGTTTAACTTGATGGCTTGTTTGATGTATTTCTCTGCTTTATCTAGATCTTCTTTTAATTCACAAAGGCTATAAGCTAAATTATTATATGCATCGGCGAATTCAGAATCTAAAGTAATAGCTTTCTCATAGAAGGATATGGCTTTTCTATAGTTATCTTCTTTAAGATATATATTTCCAATATTATAAGCATAGGTGGAATTGTCTGGTTCTATTTTAAGAGAGTTCTCATAACTCTTCTTAGCTAAATTAAGTTTACCTTTTTTCTCATATAATAAGCCTAATCTGTTTGAGTAATATGCATCTAATTCCCATGTTACTTTATCAGGCGGACAGACTACCAGCATCCAATTATTAGCTCCCTTCCATTTCCGGATAAAATTATAATATGAAATAATTTGAGGTTTCTGTTTGCCGGTATAAGCCAACATAACTCTATCTGTATCATCATAGCCAAAAATTACTAAGTAATGATACCACTTAAAGATAGGTAGGATTTGATACATCACTATAACTGGAATATCCGCTTTAACTTTTCTTCCTAAATGATGGATATCTGAATGGAGGGTTTGGGCAAAATAATCTTTTTTTACTGCATAATTCTCTAAATCAAAGGTAAGCGTGCCTTTTACGTTAGGAAGGTATATATCTCCGGCTATTTCATCCTGATTAATATTTTCTCCCCAAAAATGTAAAACAGAAGCTAAAGCAGCTGGTCCGCACCAGCTTTTCTTCTGTTTTACAAATTCAAGACCTTCTATGTAATAGCCTTGAGCTTTTGTTCTATCTAACCTTTCTTTGATGCCGACAAAACTATAAGTCGCGCAACCAGCAAAGATACAGCAAAGGATAACTCCTGCTAAAATGAGAAAATATCCTTTTTTAAACTTCACGATTTTATTCGTAAGTTTTCTGTACAGTAATCCTGCGGTTAGTAAAGTATAAGAATGATATTGCAAGTAAAAGAATTGCCAGTATAGCTAACGCAAGACCTGCGCCTGATGCCTTTTCAATAGATTCAACTCTCTGAGCTAAATTATGAATTTGCTGGCTATCTAATGAGCTAAGTCTGGTTTTTATTTGTTCAGAAGATAATCCTAATCCGGATAATCTTTTAGCAACTGTTTCTTTCTCTAAAAATCTTGAAACAGTCTGTAAATCATTTTGGTAAGATTTTGAAAAACCCGCCTTAGAAGCAATGGGCGTTGCAATAGCATTTAGCGGCAAGCATCCTAAAAATAAAGCCCATATAAACATACTTGCATACACCTTTTTGTGCTTTAAGATTTTCTTAAACAACATTCCGCCACCCCCTTATGTTTTAATATCTCAAAATTAAATCTATACATCCATAAGATTACTATAAAAATGAAAAATAGTCAAGTTATATGTTAATATTTGAACACATTATATGAAAATATAGGTAATGCTATTTTCTTGACTTGGTTTTAGAGGGACGTCTGAAGGTCTTAAGCGGGCATGGTTTTCCGATTAAAATCGGAAAGAGCGAAGACCTGAAGCCGAGCGAAATTTTATCTCGCTGGGATAAAATGAGCGTTCCCAAGAAAATTAAGTCAAGATATAAACTTTATTAAATATTAGCTATGTTTATAAACAATACGATGTCAGATTTTGAGTTTTATTTTAGTTTTAATGGAGTTTGAGATAAGGCAATACTTCTTAGCAAGCTCTATTAAATCAGGAATCTTTTTCTGAGCCTCATTATCTTCTGCTAAAACATCTATTTTTACTTCAATCTCAGAAAAGCAAAATCCCTTTAATCCCCTTGATAAGGTACCTACAGTTTCTGATGCATAGCTTTTAATCTTTACTTTCTTTTTGTCAGCAAAATAAAGAAAGGTTGTCATAAGGCAGCCATTTACAGAAGCCACGAATAAGTCCTCAGGCGATAAATACCCCCCTGGCCCTCCGAATTCTTCCGGGGTAGCAATCTCTAATGAAGGTTTACCTTCAATGGCGAATTTACCCTTTTTGCCTTCAGTCCAGATTAGTTTATTTTTATATTGATGTGACATCTTTATTCCTCAAATATATCTCATCAGCCGCTAATCCATATAATCCAAGGCTTCCTTAAGCAAAGGAAGAAGAGATTCTATTTCCTCTTTAGTCATCCTTCCCAATTTAAAAAATTTGAAATCCCCCTCTTCATCTTTATTTTGTCTGCTGATTTGCAGTTTTTTAGGTCCTTGATTGTAAGAATAAACACTTACAGTCAATCGTTGCTCTGCAGATTCATAGGATTTTGAAAACAAAGATTTATCTAATTCACTGTCATATGGCATATCTTTCCTCCTTTTTTAGCTACACATTATTATGGTAGCCCCAACGGGATTTGAACCCGTGCTACCGGAATGAGAATCCGGCGTCCT
>CAZKQD010000016.1:0-10331 GCA_964554835.1 uncultured Planctomycetia bacterium
GATAAGATTATTGGTCCTGGCAATATATATGTAACTGAGGCAAAACGTCAGGTGTTTGGCTATGTTGATATTGATATGACTGCAGGTCCAAGCGAGATTGTCATAATAGCTAACAATTCTGCTAATCCTGAATTTGTAAAAGCAGATTTATTGTCTCAGGCTGAACATAAAGGAGGAATCGCAATATTAATTACTACTTCAAAGTCTCTATCTAAGAAATTAAAAAAAGAGATTAAAGGCGGTTATATAATTAAAGTCTATGATCTAAATCAGGCAGTAGATATAGCAAACGAAATTGCTCCAGAGCATTTAGAGATAATGGTGAAAAGCCCTCATAAATTACTTAAGAAAGTTAAAAATGCAGGAGCAATATTTATAGGTTCTTATACGCCAACTGCAGTAGGAGATTATATTGCTGGACCATCTCATGTTTTGCCTACGGGCTCAACAGCTAGATTTTTCTCTGGTCTAAGCTTAGACGATTTTATGAAGAGCATTCATATTATCTCTTATACTAAAAAAGCATTAGAGAAAATAAGAGAACCACTTGAGAGAATAACTAAAGTGGAAGGGATGATAAAACATCAAGAATCAGTAGATATAAGATGTAAGTGAATTCGTGCAAAACACCCCTTGCTTAAACAAGCTAAAATTCTCTGCGACAATTTTAGCTTAAGCTTCGGGATAAATTCGCACAGCAACTTATGAGCGCTTCGCTCCATAAGTTACGTGCTCATTTAGGAGAATATATTATGAAAAGGAGCTCGACGCAGTTAAGAAAAACACGTGAGACTGAAATCGAAGTAAAATTAAATATTGATGGCAAAGGTAAAAGTGATATCAATACTGGTTTAGGATTCCTGGATCACATGCTTGAATTATTTGCTTTTTTTGCAATTTTTGATTTAGAAATAAAAGCAAAGGGTGACCTAAGTGTTGATATACATCATACAAATGAAGATATAGGCATAACTCTCGGAAAAGCCCTTAAAGAAGCTTTAGGTGATGCAAAAGGAATCAAGAGATTTGGCGAAGCCACCGTACCTATGGAAGAGTGTCTGGTGAGGGTAAATATTGATATATGCGGTCGTTCCAAATTTGACTATGCCGAAAAACAACTATTGCCTCAATCTTCGCCAGATTTAAAATATTCTTACGAAGAAGGTGAACATTTCCTTGACTCTTTCATTAGGCAGTGCGGTATTAATCTGAATGTTGGAATAATCAAGGGAAGTCAAGATACTCATCATGTCTTAGAAGCAATTTTTAAAGGTTTAGGCTTAGCATTAAAGACGGCGTGCTCCATTGAACCTAGACGTCAAGGAATTACATCAACTAAGGGTATTATAGATCTATGATTGCCATTATAGATTATGGAATGGGTAACCTAAAAAGTGTATCTAAGGCATTTGAAAAGCTAAATGCTAAAGTAAAAGTTACATCAGATGCTTCTGATATAGACAGAGCATCAAAGATTGTCTTCCCGGGTGTTGGATCATTTGCTGATGGAATGTTAGGTTTATCCAAAAGAGGTTTAATTAGCGCAATAAAGTCGTCTATTGATAAGAAGAAGCCTTTTTTAGGTTTATGCTTGGGACTTCAATTGTTATTTGCTGAGAGCGAAGAGGCTCCACAAACAGAAGGCCTGGGGGTTCTAAAGGGCTAAGTAAAGAAACTTCCTTTTATATCAGAAGATAAAAAATTTAAAATTCCTCACATTGGTTGGAATCAGGTCTCGCTAACTAAAAAAGGTGAAAACTCCAATCTTTTAAGTGGAATCAAGGAGGGAAGTTTTGTGTATTTTGTGCATTCATATTATGCCGAACCAGAAGATATTTCAATTATAGCCTCAACAACGGAATACAGCATTAAATTTTGTTCATCTTTGATAAAAGATAACATCTACGCAACGCAATTTCATCCTGAGAAAAGTCAAAGAGTAGGATTAAAAATTTTAGAAAATTTTATCAGGATCTAATATATGTTAATATTGCCTGCAATAGACATAAGAGACGCTAAAGTAGTTCGTTTAATAAAGGGTGATTTTAAAAAAGAAACGGTTTACTCCAATAGACCTGAAGAGATAGCTTGCAGGTGGGAAAAAGAAGGCGCAGAAATGCTTCATGTGGTAGACTTGGATGGGGCATTATTTAATAGTATGAAAAACTTAGATTCTATCGCAAAGATAATAAGAAAAATTAATATTCCAATAGAAGTTGGTGGAGGCATAAGAAATTATAAGGATATTGAAAAACTTATTAATTTAGGAGTAAAAAGAGTAATACTTTCAACTGTTGCTCATAGAAATAAACAATTATTGCAAAAAGCTATATCTAAATTTAATAATAAGATAGCCGTAAGCATAGATTCTAAAAACGACGAAGTTATGGTAGAGGGCTGGATAAAAAGTTCTCATATAAATTTATTCGATTTTGCTAAAGGATTAGAAAATTCAGGACTTAAGACTATTATCTATACAGATATTGAATCAGATGGAACCTTAAGTGGTGTAAACATTACCAAGATAAAAAGTTTTTTACTTAATACAAATTTATCAGTAATTGTATCTGGAGGAGTATCAAAGTTAGAGGATTTAAAAGAGCTCAAAAAATTAGAAAAATTTGGCTTAGAAGGAGTAATTGTCGGCAAGGCTCTATATGATAAGAAATTCTCTTTAAAAGAAGCCTTAAAAGTACAATAAAATGTTAACCAAGAGAATAATCCCTTGTTTAGATGTAAAAGATGGCAGAGTAGTTAAAGGAGTTAAATTCCTCGAATTAAAAGATGCTGGCTCACCGGTTGAGACAGCAAAAAGATATGAAGAGGCAGAGGCGGATGAGTTAGTTTTTTTAGATATTACAGCAAGTTATGAGAAAAGGGATATCATGCTTAATGTAGTTGAGAAAACAGCCGAATGCGTTTTTATACCTTTTACTGTTGGCGGGGGAATTAAAAATCCTGAAGATATAAGGTCGTTACTTAATGCTGGAAGCGATAAGGTTTCACTTAATACTCAAGTAGTTAAAAATCCAGATTTTATAAATCAGTCAAGTAAAAAGTTTGGAAGTCAATGTATTGTAATAGCAATTGATGCAAAAAAGAAAGTCATACCCTCACGGGCACAGGCAAGTTGGGAGGTCTATATTAATGGAGGCAGAACACCTACCGGTATAGATGCTGTCGACTGGGCGAAAGAGGTAGAATCACGTGGTGCAGGTGAGATACTTCTAACCAGCATGGATTATGATGGTACAAAGGAAGGATACGATATAGAATTAACCAAAAGTATAACTACAGCAGTTAATATTCCTGTAATAGCCTCAGGTGGCGCTGGCAATCCAGATCACATTTTAGAAGTTTTCATGAAGGCGGGGGCTGATGCTGCATTGTGCGCATCTATTTTTCATTATGGTGAGTATTCAATTAAGGAAGTTAAGGAATATTTGAAAAAGAAAGGAGTGCCAGTTAGATTATGAACTTAATGAATAATCTAAAATTTAATTCGCAGAATTTGATACCTGCAATTATCCAGGATGTCAATAATAATGAAGTCTTAATGATGGCTTATATGAATAAGGAATCGCTAATTAAAACATTAAAGACAGGTAAAACCCATTTTTATTCTCGCTCAAGACAAAAAATTTGGAAGAAAGGTGAAACCTCAGGGCATACTCAAACCGTTAAGGAAATCCTCATTGATTGCGATATGGATACACTTTTAATTAAAGTGCAGCAGGAAGGCGGTGCCTGCCATACTGGCTACAGGAGTTGTTTTTTTAGAAAAGTTGAAGGTAATTTTGATAACTTAAGAATTATAGCTAAGAAAGTATTTGATCCGGAAAAAGTCTATGAGTAAAAATTGCTATTATCCGACCAAGACTGAATTTAGAAAACTTTCAAAAAAGGGCAATGTTATACCTGTCTATCGTGACTTATTAGCAGATTTTGAGACACCCGTATCAGCTTTTGTCAAGATAGATAAATCAGATTATTCTTTTTTATTTGAATCGGTTGAAGCTCAGGAAAGGGTAGGAAGATATTCTTTCTTGGGCAGTGATCCACAGATAGTAATAAAGAGCAAGAAGAACAGTTTTGAGATATTAGATGGAAGAAAGATAAAAAGATATAAGGTTAAAGAGAGTCCGCTTGATGAGATAAAAAAGATTATGTCTCAATATAAATTTGTTAAGGTCAAAGGAACGCCTATATTCTGTGGAGGACTGGTTGGATATCTGGGTTATGATATGGTGAGATTCATTGAAAACGTCCCTGATAACTCAGAAGATAAATTAAATTTACCTGACTCTGTGCTAATGCTTGCTGACACTATTTTAATTTTTGATAATGTAACTAAAACCTTAAAGATTATATCTAACGCACACATAAAAAACAATAAAGTAGATGAAGCCTATAATAAAGCAGTTAAAAAAATAGAAGAGAAGATTAAATTACTTAAGGAAAACGTTAGCCCTGATAGATATATAAGAAAAAAGAAAAAGGGTAACTTTCATGTTATTAAATCCAATTTTACAAAAAGGGAATTTAAAAGAATAGTATCCAGAGCTAAAAGCTACATAAAGAAAGGTAATATTATACAAGTGGTTTTATCACAACGCTTTAGGATAAGGATAAAGACAAAGGCTTTTAATATTTATAGAACTTTAAGATATGTTAATCCATCGCCGTATATGTTTTATTTAAAATTTAAGGATTTTGAATTAGTTGGTTCTTCTCCTGAGATTTTGGTTAGATTAGATGGCAAAGAAGTTGAAGTAAGACCAATTGCTGGCACGCGACCCAGAGGGAAAGATGAAAAAGAAGATGAAAGATTAACAAAAGATTTACTGAGCGATCCAAAGGAAAGAGCAGAACATATTATGCTTGTTGATTTAGGCAGAAATGATATCGGTCGCATCTCAAAATCCGGAACTGTTAAAGTGCCTGAATTAATGACGGTTGAGAAATATTCCCATGTAATTCATTTAGTGAGTGATTGCACAGGTAGATTAAAAAAAGGCAAAGACATGTTCGATGTTATAAAGAGCACCTTTCCGGCAGGTACAGTTAGCGGAGCTCCTAAAGTAAGGGCAATGGAGATAATTGAAGAATTAGAAAGAGAAAGAAGAGGTCCTTATGCTGGAGGTGTTATGTATTTTAGCTTCTCGGGTAATTTAGATTCATGTATAACGATAAGAACAATAATTATAAAGAAAGGCACAGCTTATATTCAGGCAGGAGCTGGAATTGTAGCTGATTCTATTCCCGAAAAAGAATACCAAGAGACTATTAATAAAGCCAAAGGAATGTTAAAGGCTATCAGATTAGCAGAATATCCTGAAAAAGGCGCTATATAATGATACTGGTTATAGATAATTATGATTCCTTTACATATAATTTAGTTCAATACTTGGCTGAATTAGGTCAGAATTTAGAAGTTTACAGGAACGATAAAATTACAGTTGATAGAGCCCTGGAGCTGAAACCGGAGCGCATAGTTATCTCACCAGGCCCAGGCAGACCGAAAGACGCCGGAATAAGTAATTCTCTAATAGAGAAGATGAGCGCGGAAAAAATTCCAATCTTGGGTGTATGCCTTGGACACCAAGCAATAGCAGAGGTTTTTGGTGGACAAATAGTGCAATCACCTCTCATTATGCATGGCAAGACTTCTAAGATTTACCATAATAGGAAAGGTATTTTTAAAAACATTAGCAATCCTTTTGAGGCTACAAGATACCATTCTCTTATTGTTAAGAGAACATCTTTGCCTAAGTGTTTAGAGATTACAGCCTGGACTAAAGATAACGAAATAATGGCTATTAGACATAAAAGACTTCCTGTATGCGGGGTACAGTTTCATCCTGAATCAATTTTAACTGATGAGGGTAAAAAGATATTAAAGAATTTCTTAAAAATATAGAGGCAAGAAATGGATATTAAAGAAGCAATTCAAAAGATAATCCAAAATATTGACTTAACTGAAAAGCAAATGCAGGAAGTTTTTAACCAAATAATGAGTGGTAAGGCGAAAGATTCTCAAATAGGAGCCTTTCTAACTGCTTTAAGATTAAAAGGTGAGACAGTTGATGAAATAACAGCTGCGGCTAAGATTATGAGAAAGAAGGTTCTCCGTTTAGATTTAAAAACTTCTGTTGATATTGATAGAGAGGATATAAATATCGATAAAGAGACGATCCTTGATACCTGCGGTACGGGGGGTTCAGGAACAAATACCTTCAATATTTCAACTGCCTGCGCTTTTGTAGTTGCTGGCTGTGGTGTTACAGTCGCAAAGCACGGCAATAGATCTGTATCCAGCCAGTGTGGTTCAGCAGATGTACTTAATGAATTAGGCGTTAATTTAGATTTATCTGTTGATAAAACAGCTGAATGTATAAGAAAAATAGGTATTGGATTTTTGTTCGCTCCTTTATATCACAGCGCTATGAAATATGCCGTAGGGCCGCGAAGGGAAATTGGCATAAGAACTATATTTAACATCCTCGGTCCTTTAACAAATCCCGCCAATGCAAACGCTCAAGTTTTAGGAGTATACGAAGAACATCTTGTTGAGACGATGGCGGATGTCTTAAAAAATTTAGGTTGTCGTTTTGCTTTTGTAGTTCATGGATTAGATACTTTAGATGAAATAACCATAACTGGCCCAACTAAAGTGGCTGAATTAAAAAATAATGAGATAAACACCTATTATATAAAACCTCAAGATTTTGATATACCTGTTGCTGATTTAGAAGACATTAAAGGCGGAAATGCGAAAGAGAATGCTAAAATTATAATAGATGTCTTATCGGGTCAAAGAGGACCCAAACGCGATGTGGTCTTATTGAATTCAGCAGCCGCTTTAGTAGCTGCAGTTAAAGCTAGAGATTTCAAGGAAGGAATAAAATTAGCCGCTGATTCGATAGATTCAAATAAAGCAATTGCTAAGCTAGAGCAGTTGAAAAAAATAACTCACCAATTATGATAGATAAGATTATAGAAAAAAAGAAACAGGAGATTAAAACTTTAAAGTCTCAACTTTCTCTTAATGACCTCAGGCAGAAAATAAAAACTAAAAAAGAGGGGAATCCTTTTAAAGAAGCGCTTATTAAAAATAACCAATTAGCGCTTATTGGAGAAATTAAAAGAATGTCACCATCAAAAGGGCTACTTGCGGTTGATTTCGATCCTTTAGACATAGCTAAAACTTATGAAAAAGAAGGCATAGATGCTATCAGTGTCTTAACCGAGAAAGAGTTTTTTGGAGGTGACCTAACTTATATACCGCTATTGAAGAAAAATATAAATATACCTATTTTGCAGAAAGATTTTCTAATAGATGAATATCAGTTGTATTATTCTGCTTACTTGCAAGCTGATGCTATTTTGTTGATAACGAGTATATTGACGGAGGCAGAGATTGCTTCTTTTATGAAGATTGCAAAAAATCTTGGCTTGGATATATTAGTTGAAGTCCATACACCCGAAGACGTTAAAAAAGCCTTATCTGCTAAGGCTGACATTATAGGAATAAATAATAGAAATTTAGAAACCTTTAAGGTTGATTTAGCCAATACTCTAAAGCTGCTTCCGTTAATTTCAAAGAGTAAAGATAAGATTATTATATCTGAGAGCGGAATAGAGGCACCTAAAGATGTAATATTTTTAAAAGATTTGGGTGTAGATGCTATATTAATAGGTGAAGCTTTTATGAGAAGCGGTAATCTTATGAGTAAAATAAATGAGATTAAGGGGAAAATATGATGACAAGAATAAAGATATGCGGAATAACAAATCTTGAAGATGCCCAGATAGCCATTAACGCCGGATGCGATGCTTTAGGGTTTATTTTTACTGAATCTTTAAGAAAGATAAATATTGAAAATGCATCGTATATGCTTAAGACGATTCCGCCTTTCATAAGCTGTGTAGCAGTTTTTGCCAATCAGCCGGTTCAATACATTAGTGAGGTTTTAAAAAACTGTCCCTTTGATACGTTACAATTTCATGGAGAAGAAGGTCCGCATCTTTTATTACATTTTAAACCTCACAAAAAGATAATAAAAACTATTAGAATAAAAGACGCAGAGAGCCTAAAGATAATAGAAACTTATAGTGAAGCTGACGCTTTTTTATTAGATACATATTCAGAAAATAAAATAGGAGGAACTGGCAAAACATTTGATTGGAGCTTGCTTAAGGGACTTAACGAATTAGATAAACCTATAATTTTATCTGGCGGGCTAAATCCAGAAAATGTAAAAGAAGCGATAACCAAAGTCCGTCCATATGCAGTTGATGTTGCCTCAGGCGTTGAGGAGACGCCGGGGAGAAAATCTAAAAAACTCATAGAGGAATTTATATCCAATGTTAAAAAAGCATAAGAAAGATACAATGATTCCTAATAGACGAGGTTATTTTGGTCCTTTTGGCGGGAAGTTTGTTCCAGAAACACTAATGGAAGCTTTAAGAGAACTTAATGCGGCTTATAATAAATTTAAAAACGATAAAGACTTTTGCGATAAGTTAGATTATTATTTAAAAACTTATGCTGGTAGGCCTACCCCATTATATAAAGCTGATAATTTATCTAAGGCTATAAAGGGTCCCAAAATATACCTGAAAAGAGAAGATTTAGCTCATACTGGTGCCCATAAAATTAATAACACAATCGGTCAAGTCTTATTAGCTCTTAAGATGGGTAAAAAAAGAATCATAGCTGAGACTGGAGCCGGACAGCATGGAGTTGCCACTGCTACTGCCTGCGCTTTATTTAATATAGACTGTTATATATACATGGGAGTAGAGGATATTAAAAGACAGAGATTAAATGTCCTGCGTATGAAGTTATTGGGAGCCGAAGTCATCCCTGTTGAATCAGGCAGCCAGACACTAAAAGATGCAACTAATGAAGCTATAAGAGATTGGGTTACAAACGTTAAAACTACATATTATGTATTGGGTTCTGTAGTTGGACCTCATCCGTATCCGGTTATGGTGCGAGATTTTCAAACTGTAATAGGAAAAGAGGCGAAAAGACAAATAATGCAATTAGAAGGCCGGCTTCCTGATTATCTGATTGCCTGTATAGGCGGTGGCAGTAATTCAATAGGGTTATTTTATCCTTTTTATAGTGATAAAGTTAAATTCATTGGCGTAGAGTCTGCTGGCGAGGGCTTAAATACTAAAAAACATGCAGCTACACTTGTCAAAGGAGACATAGGTATTTTGCATGGTTCGAAAAGTTATGTTCTTCAGGATAAAGATGGCCAGATAGAAATAGCTCACTCCCTTGCTCCCGGACTTGATTATCCTGGAGTTGGCCCGGAGCACTCCTATTACAAGAAAACTAAAAGAGCAAAATATGTAGCTGTAACTGATAAAGAAGCGCTTGAGGGTTTCAAATTACTTTCAAAAACCGAAGGTATTTTACCTGCCTTAGAACCATCTCATGCTATCTATTATCTTAAGAAGATAGCATTAAGGCTAAGTAAGAATAAAATTGTTATTTTGTGTTTATCTGGAAGAGGAGATAAAGATGTAGATATAATAGCAGATGCGTTTAAATTGGAAACAAACTAGGGTATAAAAATGAACAGAATAGATAAAAAGTTTAAAGAGCTTAAAAGAGAAAATAGGAAAGCCTTTATTGCTTATGTAACCTGCGGTGCCCCCGATATAGATACAAGCAAAAAAATAGTCAAGATATTAGTTGAGAGCGGAGTGGATTTAATAGAGCTGGGTATGCCATTTTCTGATCCTTTAGCTGATGGCCCAACTATTCAGGAGGCCTCAGAAGAGGCCTTGAAAAATAAAGTTACTTTAAAGAAACTCTTATTTTTAGCTAAAGATTTAAGAAAGACAATCGATTTACCTTTTGTTATTATGAGCTACTATAATCCGATATTTCATTATGGCATAAGAACCTTTCTTGCAGATGTTAAAAAAAGCGGCGTAGATGGGTTGATTATTCCGGATTTACCGCCGGAGGAAGCTTCTCAGATGGAGATGTTCGCTCGTAGTAAACAATTGGCAACTATCTATTTTATATCTCCAACCTCAACAGATAAAAGGATAAAAAATACTATAAAACATTCTGGAGGGTTTATATATTATTTATCACTTACTGGTGTTACTGGCGCAAGAAAGATTCTTCCTGATGAAATCAAAAAAGATATAAAAAAGATTAAAAAGTTGACTGAAAAACCTGTTTGTGTTGGCTTTGGCATATCAAACGTTAAGCAGGTTAAGGGGATCTGTAAAGTTGCTGATGGAGTTATAGTTGGAAGCGCTATAATTAATCGAATTCATCAGGCAAAATCAAAAGATAA
>CAZKQD010000016.1:10431-21094 GCA_964554835.1 uncultured Planctomycetia bacterium
AAAATATATATATAATTACCTCTTTAAGTCAGGTTAACCTTATAAAAAAACAACTTCCGTATCTTAAATCAGAAAATTTAGTCATTGAACCAGAACCCAAGGGGACAGCAGCTGCTATAGGCCTTGCTGCAGTTAAAATGAGAACAATAAATCCTCAAGGCATAATGGTAGTTGTGCCAGCCGATCAGCACGTACAAGGGGAAGCTGACTTTAGAAAAGTTATTATTAAAGCAATTAACGCGGCTAAATTAGAAGATGTCTTAATAACTATAGGCGTAAAACCAAGTTTTGCTTCAACTGGCTATGGTTATCTTAAATTTGGCAAAAGGACGAAAATTGGAGGTGGTTTTTTCTATAATGTAGATAAGTTTACTGAAAAACCATCTAAGAAAATGGCCTTAAGATATGTAAAGTCTAAAAAATACTATTTTAATAGCGGTATGTTTATCTGGAAAACTTCAATTTATTTAGAAGAACTCAAAATTTATATGCCTAAGTTATATAAAATATTGATAGACATTGCAAAAAAAGAGAAAAAATTTAACAGCAAAAAAAATATCAACAAAATTGCCTCAATTTATAAAAAGATAAAATCTACATCAGTTGACTGTGGACTTATGCAGAAAACAGATAATATCAAAGCAGAAAAGGCAACGTTTAGATGGTCTGATTTGGGTAGCTTAAGGAGTTTAGAAGAAATCAGCTTAAAAGTAAAGGGTAATACTGTTATCAACACCCTAAATATTGCAAAAGATACCAAAAACTGTATTATTTATGGCAAAAAAGATCATTTGATAGCAACAATTGGTATATCCAATTTAATCATTATTCAAACTCCTGATGTTACTTTAGTAGCAAATAAAGACAATGCGCAAAAAATAAAGAATATGGTAAATAAGATTTCCAAGAATAAAAATACGAAAAAGTTCACCTGATTGGTTCTTAAAGATGAGAATAATGGCTTTAGATGTTGGAGAGAAAAGAGTAGGCGTTGCAATAAGTGATAAAACGCGTGTAATTGCGCAGAATTTAATGACCTTAAATAGAAAAAATTTAAAGGACGATTTAAAGACTTTAAAAAATATAGTAGAAGAAAAAGAAGTGCATCTAATTGTAGTGGGTTTGCCCCTTAATATGAATGGTACCTTAGGGAAAAAAGCGGAAGAAATACTCAAATTCAAAGATTTAATCGAGAGAAAAATAGGAATAGATGTGGAGACCTACGATGAACGTCTTAGCTCAAAGGAAGCAGAAGCCATCTTAATTAAAGCTGACATATCAAGAAAGAAAAGAAAAGGGAAAATAGATAAGATTGCTGCGCAAATTATTTTACAGAATTACTTAAATTCTAAAGAATAGGTTTTAAATATAATGAAATGTATTATTAGAGAACTTAGAAATAAACTAAAAACTGCCTTTATTCCTATGCCCAAAAGAGACGTAGTAGCCGTATCAATATGGATTAATGTAGGTGGAAGATATGAAAATAAGAAGAACTTAGGCATTTCTCATTTTTTAGAGCACCTCGCATTTAGGGGAACTAAGAAAAGAACCGCAAAACAGATAAAACAGGCTATTGAGGGAATCGGTGGTCTAATAAACGCATTTACTTCTTCTGAATATACTTGTTTTTATGCTAAAACTCCAAAGAAACACATATATACGGCAATTGACGTTCTTTCTGATATTACCTTAAATCCTCTTATGCGGGAAAGCGACATAGAAAGAGAAAAAAAAATCATTATTGAAGAAATCAAAATGTACGAAGATATGCCTTCATATCATATTGAGGATATATTAAACGAAGCTATGTGGAAAGACCATCCATTGGGAAGGCCTCTTGCAGGTACTTATAAATCTGTCCGCAGCTTATCTTATAACGAGTTTAAAAATTACAAAAAGAGATTTTACCACTCAGCCAATATGGCAGTAGTAGTCGGTGGTAGCCTGAATATTGATAGAGTAACAGAAAATATAAAAGATAAATTTATTGATTTAGAGTCCGGACGTTGCCATAAATTAAAAAAGTTCATATACAAAGAAGGCAAGCCCATAATAAAATATTTAAATAAGGATACTCAGCAAAGTCATCTATGCTTAGGTTTTCACACAACACACCGCACCCATCCAGATAGATATCCACTATCTATTCTAAGTACTATTCTGGGTGGTAATATGTCTTCCAGGTTATTTCAAAAAGTAAGAGAGGAACATGGCTTAGCATATCAGATATCTGCATCTTTGAAGAAATTTCATGATACCGGCGCTTTTATTATAAGCGCCGGGGTAAAACATAAAAAGGTGCAAAAAACTATAAGTTTAATTTTAGATGAATTAGAAAAAATAAAAGAAAAAGGAGTAACTGATGAAGAATTGCAAAAAGCAAAGGAATATATTATAGGTCATACCTTAATAGGTTTGGAAAATAGCGCAGATCGCATGCTTTGGGTTGGAGCTAAAATTATAACAAACGACCCCACCCTTAATATCAAAAAGATAATAAAGAAAATAAGAGCAGTTACCTCAAATGATATTAAAAGAGTTGCTAATGAATTTTTAAAGAAAAATAATATTAATTTAGCCTTAATTGGCCCTCTTAAGAAAACCATTAAAAATATAAGACTTTTAATAAACGACTTCGATTGAGAAAATTTAGTTATGAACAAATCAATTAAATTATTTACAATATTCGGTATTACAATTAAGGTTCATATAACATTTGTGCTTCTGCCGGCTTTTATTGGTTTTAGTCTGTTATATACTGATGGTCCTATGGCGGCCTTAAGAGGAGTAATACTTGTTTTAATTATATTTTGTTTTGTAACTTTCCACGAACTCAGTCATTCCTTAGTAGCTAAGAAATTCAACATAAAAGTAAAGGATATTACTCTTTTGCCCATAGGCGGTGTAGCTTCAATGCAGGGTACGCCAGAGGAACCTAAACAGGAATTCCTTATGGCAATAGCTGGTCCTTTATTTAACCTTGTTTTAGCAGCTTTATTAGTCTATCCAATTTATTTAATTATTGGTGAAGGCTTAAGGGGTATGAGTATAGCGAACCTGGGTTTTAATTCATGGAAATCAATATTACTTTATATATTCTGGATTAATCCAATTTTAGCTTTTTTTAACCTTTTACCAGCATTTCCTATGGACGGCGGAAGGGCTTTACGTGCTTTTTTAGCCCAGCGGATAGGCATATCAAAGGCTACCAGGATAGCAGTTTCCATGGGGCATACCTTTGCCATTATCTTTGGTATAGTTGGTTTATTGTTACCAAGTATTCCTTTAATAATTATTGCTTTTTTTGTTTATATGGCCGCCTCTCAGGAAGAACGCCAGGTCAATTTAAAACTGATTTTAAAGGAATTTAAGGTTAAGGATGTATTGAATGAAGAATTTATAACCCTTAGTCCAGATACACTATTGTCTAAAGTTTTAGAGCTCTCTATGAAAACATTTCAGCATAATTTTCCTGTAGTAGAAAACAATAAACTTCTCGGTGTGCTTAGCTTGCAGGACCTTATGTCTACCATACATAAATTTGGCAGAGATAAAAAGGTAAGTGAGGCAATGACTAAGAGATTACTTACTGTAGGTCTTGATGAAAGTTTAAATTCAGCTTATAATAAAATGGTTAATAATAATACTAAAGTAATCGCTGTCTTAAGGAATGGACATTTGCAGGGAATAATTACTCTGGAGGATTTAGCGAGAGTTTATAGTCTGGGAGCAAAACGATAGTGGTTATTAAAAACCCCTTGCTTAAACAAGCTAAAATTCTTTTCAATAATTTTAGCTTACCCTAACGGGCACAAGTAAGCTTCGGGATAAATTCGCACAGCAACTTATGAGCACTTCGCTCCATAAGTTACGTGCTCATTTAAAGGAGGTAGAAATTGAAATTCAAACCTTTATCTATCTTTAGAAAAGAAAGAAAACAATTAGACCAGAAGGATAAATCAAAAATGGAACATCAGGATTTTCTTAAACAGGAGCTTGCTGAGTCAAGAAGAGAAGAGAGAAAAGCTAAGAGCATAAAACAGAAGATGCTTAGAAGAATAAATAAAGATAAAGAAATTTTAGCTAAAGAGAATATATTAGGAAGAACTCGCGGCAAACCCACGCATGAGGCAAGAGGTAATAAAAATGAATAAAGATATAAAAATAGGACCATCGATATTAGCTGCGGATTTTTCTAAATTGACTGAAGAAATTAAGGTGATAGAGCAAGCCGGCGTTGATTTCATTCATTGTGACGTGATGGATGGACATTTTGTTCCTAATATAACCTTCGGGCCGTTAGTAATTAAAGCTTTAAGGAAAAGCACTAATTTAACTTTAGATGTCCATCTCATGATAGAAAATCCAGATGAATACATTAAAGTATTTAAACAAGCGGGAAGCGATATAATCACCGTTCATATTGAGGCCTTAAAAGAGCCACGAAGTGTAATACAGCAAATAAAAAATTTAGGATTAAAAGCTGGAATTTCTATAAATCCCCCAACGCCTATAGATAAAATAGAGCCAATTTTAGATATAGTAGATATGGTTTTAATTATGACAGTCAATCCGGGCTTTGGAGGTCAAAAATTTATCTCGTCATGTATTCCTAAAATTAAAAAACTTAGACAAAAATTTTCAGGTGATATAGAAGTAGACGGCGGTATAAATAATGAAACTGCAATGACGTCAATTAGAGCCGGCGCTAATATAATTGTTGCAGGCACTTATTTGTTTAAAAGTAAGAATGTAAAGGAGGCAGTGCAAAAATTAAAAAATCTACAGTAATAAAATTTGGCACTGATGGTTGGAGGGCAGTTATAGCTGAAGATTTTACCTTTGAAAATGTAAAAATAACTGCTCAGGCTATTAGTGATTATGTAAAAGAAGTTAGATTAAAGAGGCAAAGGCCAACTATAATAGTTGGTTATGATACCCGATTTCTATCAGATAAATATGCTGCGGTTATATCCGAGGTTCTTGCCGGCAATAATATTAAAACTCTCTTAGTTGAAGACTATGTTCCAACTCCAGCTTTAAGTTTTATCGTTAAAAAACAGCGCCTTACTGGCGGGATAATGGTCACCGCCAGTCATAATCCATCTCGGTTTAATGGAATAAAATGTAGGGTTTACCCCGGTTGTTCAATTGAATCTAAAATTGCAAAAAAGATTGAATCTTACATTGGTAAAAATAAGGTAAAATCTACCGATATTAAGCAAGCTAAGAATAAAGGAAAAATTAAGATTGTCAATATATTAGATGGTTATAAAAAGAATATAAAGAAGTTTTTAAATTGGGCTATCCTAAAAGAGAGTAATGCCAGCATTGCTGTTGATAGCATGCACGGGGCAGCAGATAATATCATATCAGATATCTTAAAAAATACAAAAATAAAAGTAAATACTATTAGAAGTAAACCGCGCGTTGACTTTGGTAATGATAACCCAGAACCGATCTCACAAAACATTTCTAAGTTACGCAGGGTTGTAAGCAGAGGAAATTTTGATATAGGTATAGCTTTAGATGGGGATGGGGATAGGTTGGGTTGCATTGGTTTAGATGGTAAATTTATTAATTCCAGCCAGATTGCGGGGCTTTTAATTCAATATCTTATAAAGTATAAAAATAAAAAAGGGATTATAGCAAAGACTATATCGTGTTCTAGTTTGATAGACAGGATAGCAGAAAAATATAATTTGAAGCTGATTGAAACTCCTATTGGATTTAAGTATTTAAGCAAAGAAATGATAAAAAAGGATGTATTAATAGCAATAGAAGAATCAGGCGGTATTGGAGTAAAGGATTATATATATGATAGAGATGCGATTATGATGAGCATGCTTTTACTTGAAGCATTGACTGTTAGCAGAAAGAATATAACTGTTCTTTTAAAGTCAATGGAAAAGGAATTCGGTAGATTTCACTATCAGAGAATTGATTTAGAATTTGCTAAAAATAGACGTAAAGATTTAGTTCACAAATTAAAAGATAAATCGTTTAAGTCAATTTTAAAGAAAAAGGTAAAAAATATAAAAAAAATAGACGGAATAAAGTTTATCTTAGATGATGAAAGCTGGCTAATGTATCGATTCTCAGGTACAGAGCCGGTTTTAAGACTCTACGCTGAAAGCTACAAAGAACAACAAACTTTAGATTTATTAAATTTTGCTAAGAAATCAATAAAAAATATCTAATTTAATATGGATAAAAATTTAATAAGGAACTTCTGCATTATAGCTCATATAGATCACGGCAAGTCCACTTTATGTGATAGACTGCTTCAATACACAGGAGCTGTAAATTCAAGAGATTTTAAGGAGCAACTCTTGGATGATATGGAGCTGGAGCGAGAAAGAGGTATAACCATAAAAGCCTCTGCGGTAAGATTTTTATATACCCACAAAGACAATAAACAATACATACTTAATTTAATTGATACGCCGGGACATGTAGATTTTACTTACGAGGTATCAAAATCACTTTCTGCATCAGAGGGAGCTTTATTATTAGTAGATGCCACAGAAGGCATTGAGGCTCAA
Organism: uncultured Planctomycetia bacterium; assembly: GCA_964554835.1. Lineage (GTDB taxonomy): Bacteria > Omnitrophota > Gorgyraeia > JAGLLT01 > CAZKQD01 > CAZKQD01. Next base: position 16,980 of record CAZKQD010000016.1, read on the forward strand.
ACAGTAGCAAATTATCACTTAGCTAAAGAAAGTAACCTTACGATAATACCTGTAATAAATAAGATAGACTTACCCCATGCCGATATCGATGGCGTAAAGGATGAATTAGTCAGTGCTTTTAAATTTAATCCTGATGAAATCCTACTAGCAAGTGCTAAGAAGGGAGAGGGAATAGCAAGGATTCTAAAAGCGATTGTAGAGAAGATTCCTCCGCCTGAAGGTGACGTTGGTAATCCTCTTAAGGCGCTAATATTCGATTCAAGTTACGATATCTATAAGGGGGTAATTTTATATGTGCGCTTACTAGATGGAGAAATTACTCCTAATATGAAAATCAGATTGATAAACGCAAAGACAACTCATCAAATTCAGGAGATGGGCGTATTCACGCCGGGTCCTCAAACGGTAGATAGATTACAGTGCGGTGAGGTTGGCTATGTAGTCTGCAATATAAAAGATGCAAGAGAGGTAAATGTAGGAGAAACGGTTACTGAAAGCGAAAGACCTGCTAAGGAAACTGTAGTCGGTTATAAAAAATTAAAAGCTTTTGTTTTCTGCGGTATCTACCCTGAAAATAATAAAGATTTTGAAGAATTAAAAAAGGCATTAGAAAAATTAAGACTGAGTGACGGTTCATTTACATATAACCGAGAATCTTCAGAGTCACTTGGTTTTGGTTTTAGATGTGGTTTCTTGGGACTTCTTCATTCAGATATTATCCAGGAGAGATTGCAAAGAGAATTCGATGTAAGCCTTATTATTACCCTTCCGAGTGTAGTGTACAGAATTGAAAAAGTCACTCAAGAAACATTAGATATTGATAATCCCTCAAAGTTACCAGCTCCTCAAGATATAAAAAATATTCAAGAACCATGGATTAAAGCCTTTATTATTATACCGCAAGATTATATCAGTAATATTATGCAACTGGTTAAAAATAAAAGAGGCATATATATTTCATCAGAATATCTGAGTGAAGGCAGATTAATTTTGTCTTGTGAGTTACCTCTTGCTGAAGTTATTGTTGACTTCTATGATAAAATAAAATCTATAACTAAAGGCTACGGTTCATTTGATTATGAGTTTATTGGATATCGCATCTCGGATCTGGTTAAAGTTGATATAGTTATTAATAGCCACGTATTCGATGCCTTTAGTTTTATAGAACATAAAGATAAAGCATACTATAAAGGCAGGGAGGTAATTGAAAAATTAAGCAAGCTTATTCCGCGGCAGTTATTTGAAGTTGTAATACAGGCTACAATAAATAAGAAAGTAATTGCTAAAACTAGAATAGCCCCCTTAAAAAAATATGTAACAGGTAAGTGCTATGGCGGAGATATTACTCGCAAAAGGAAACTATGGGAGAAACAGAAAAAGGGCAAGAAGCGCTTAAAGCAATTTGGTAATGTTCAAATTCCCCAGGAGGCATTTAAGGAAATACTAAAACTATAAGGAGAGATTTATGTCCCCTAAAGCAAACAAAAAGAAAGCAGGCAAAAAATCAGCAATTAGAGAATGGATAGAAACTATTGTTATAGCAGTTATAATAGCTTTAATAATCCGTTCATTTATTGCGGAGCCTTTTAAGATTCCATCAAGTTCTATGTGGCCCACCCTAAAAGTAGGAGATAAGATTTTGGTTAATAAGTTTATATATGGAGCCAGAATACCATTTACTGACATTTTCCTGCCTGTTATACGAGAACCACAAACAGGTGATATAATAGTTTTTAAATATCCTCTTGGTCCTAAAAAAGATTTTATAAAAAGAGTAATAGCAATAGGAGGAGATAGAGTAGAAATAAAAGACGGTAAAATTTTTATAAATGGCAAAGTTTCAAATATACCACCAATCAATAAATTTTACTACTATGCTAATGGCCCATATGGCAAAGAAAAGATTACTGTCTCAGAAGGACATTATTATGTTTTGGGAGATAATAGTAAAGTTAGCAGAGATTCGCGCTTCTGGGGATATGTGCCTAAAGAGAATAGGATAGGTAGAGCATTCCTAATATGGTGGCCCCCCCACAGAATCAGAATTCTAAAGTGAATCTGTTGCATAATTTTAAGAGATTATGGTATACTCAAAAGATAAAAATTTCAAAATAGCTTTAATTATATCCTTGTTATGTCATAGTGTCATTTTTTTTCCTTTCGGGCATCTCTTCTTAAACATTAAGCCACCTCGCTATAAGTCTATAGAGGTTATTTATTATACAATCCTAAAAGATGAAAAAGTTCAAAGATATGCCTCTGTTGTTGATAAACCTACATATAAAAAAGAAGTAGTTATAAAAAAAACTATGCCTGAAGTAATATCAAGAAAAAAACAAACCTTTGTAAAAAAACCTGATGTGAAACCTATAGTTGATGCAGAAATGAAAAAAATGCCTAGCTATGTTAGTTATTACCAAATATTAAGGGCAAAAATAAAAAGAAATGTGAAGTATCCAAATTCTCTAAATGAAGGACAGGTGTATCTTAATTTTAGATTGACTTCTGACGGTAAGTTAGAAATGATAAGAATAAATGAAGAAACTTCAACTTCTAATGTCTTGCTTAGAACCGCTGCTTTAGAAAGCATACAAGAGGCAACTCCTTTTCCGCCGTTTCCTGAGGATTTCAAACAAAATGAGGCTACTTTCAATGTAATCATTTCTTTTGAGATTAAATAATGTTATACAGAAAACTATTAAAACACAATAACCTAACCCCCTATAAAATCAGAATAAAAGAATCAAATATTCTAATATATTGTAAAAAACCCATAAAAAGGAAGGCTAAGAGATACCTAAAAGAAGCAAGAACTCAAATAGAAGATTATATTAATTTGTACCCTCAATTTGAGATAAGTCCTAGACCTTTGAAATTAGATATAAAAGCCCCATCCATAATAAAATCTATGCTAAAAGCGTCAAAATCTGCCGATGTTGGTCCGATGGCTTCAGTGGCAGGAGCTATTGCTGGTTATATAGGTCATAAACTATTATCCGATAGTGATGAAGTTATGGTTGAAAATGGCGGTGATATATTCTTAAAGTCCTCCAGGGAGAGAATCATAGGTGTCTATGCTGGAAGATCTCTCTTGAGTGAAAAAATAGCTATAAGATTACCGACATCATCTAAACCTTATGGTGTATGTACATCAAGTGGAACAGTAGGTCATTCCTTCAGTTACGGGGAAGCTGACGCTGTAGCAATCATTTCAAACAGCTGTCCGTACTCAGATGCCTGGGCCACAAAAATAGCCAATATGATTAAGAAAGATTCAGATATTAAGAAAGCATTAAAAATAATAAGAAAGAATCCAAAAATTTTAGGTGGATTAATTATAAAAGGCGGTAAGCTTGCAGTAATAGGAAATATTGCTATAAAAAATATTTGACAAAAATCTTATTTATGCTATATTTATAACAGATAGTTAACATTGTTAACTAATAGAGCGGCGACTTAACAAGAGGATAGTAAATGGACATCCATAACATGTCAATTTTTATAGATAAGTTGACTTTTCTTGTAAATGAGATATCACAAAAATTTATCCCTAAAGAATATTTCTTCCTTACGCAAAATTCTTTTTCAAAAACTCAAATGTTAATTTTAGAGAAACTATATAAAACAAGGCAGTGTTTTATTTCAGAACTGGCTGGTTATTTGTGCATTAGTGTGCCTGCTGCCACAGGTATAGTTAAAAGAATGAGTAAAAATAATTTAATAAAAAAGCAAAGAAACAATAAAGATAAACGTGTGATAAATATCAAGCTGACTGAAAGAGGTAAAATTTTATTTAAGGCTATATATCAACGGAAGAAAAAAGAGTTAATTAAAGCTTTAGGGAAGTTCAAGAAAAAAGATAGAGAAGATGTAATTAAGCACCTTACTAGATTAGGCAAGGCTGTAAATTTAAGTGAAGACAGAACTTAAGCGACCGCAGGGAGATTAAATTTTTTGACTAAACTTATCCCCCCTTCATTCTTTCCCCGAGGAATCCAGGGGATTTCCGGGACTAAGTCCTTGAAATCGCATAGCGATTTCTAAGGGCAGAATGAAAGAAGGGGGATTAATTCGCACAGATGATTTATATCCCCCACATGTTTTGCTCCGCAAAA
>CAZKQD010000017.1:0-20773 GCA_964554835.1 uncultured Planctomycetia bacterium
ATCCATGCAGGAGAAAAGAAATAAAAACCTTATCAAATTCTTCCTCAAAAGACAAAGATTGGTCAATTCTTGCATAGATGATTTTAGCATTGGGAAAATTGGCGCACTTTTTCTTAAATTGGGAAATCATTCCCCTAGAAATGTCGGTTCCAATTAATTCTCCTTCTTTTGAAAGATATCTCATCATTAAACATGCATTTCTGCCGGTGCCTGCCCCTAAGTCAAGTATTCTATCAAGAGGTCTAATTTTCATTAACTTAATAACCTCTTCTATAAACGATGAATATCTTCCAAATGTTATAATATTCATCAATTCATCGTAATATCTTGCAGTGAATCCTTTAACTTCAACCTTTGATTTAGGATAATAATCGGCCATAAAATTTACTGGAATGCCTTAATTAATTCTCTACAATAAAAAGGTATATCTTTTACAACCCGTCCCCAGACAATATTGCTCTCTCTGAAAGCCGGTTCGTCAATCCAGATGGCACCAGCATTTTCCAGGTCATCTTTGATTCCTTTTGAACCTGTAGCTTTCTTGCCCTTAATAACGCCAGCTGAAATTCCAACAAGACCTGCATGGCAAATCATTCCTATTATTCCACCATTTTCATGAACTTTTCTGACCAGGTTTAAAATCTTTTCATCTCTCCTTAGTTTATCAGGAGCCCAACCACCAGGAATTAAAACTGCGCTTATTTCTTCGGGGAGAATCTGCGATGCCTCAAATTCGCTTCTTACTTTTAAACCTCCACTCTTGCTTAAATATTCTTCACCCGACTTTGAACCAACAATCTTAACCTCTGCTCCTTCTTCAACCATTCTCATATAAACCACCCAGAACTCCAAATCTTCATAACCCGGGCCTACTAACATAACTACTTTTTTATTCTTCAACACTTAATCTCTCCTCCATAAAGTTATACACAAAGATTCTGCATTCCTATCTTCTGCGACCTCCGCCGCCTCTACCTTGGCCTCTGCCGTCACGGGGGCCTCTTCCTAAACCTTTACCCATACCTCGGCCTAGACCCCTACCTATACCTCCTCCCATACCGAAACCGGTATTAGGAAACATCTGTCCTTGGTTCGGAGGAAAGCTCTGCTGCGATTTTGCATCAGGATAAATTGCGCCTTGAGGACATACCTGAGCACATCTTCCGCAATCTACACATTTATTACTATCAATTTTAGCCTTGTCATCATCCATTCCTGCCTGTCCGGCAGACAGGGATATTGCGCCAGCAGGACAAACATTAACACAGGCTCCGCATCCTATACATTTTTCTTTATCTACTTGAAACATCCCGCACCTCCTTTATGCCTCCTGAAATTTAATATGTAACCTTTGTTGTAATATTCATCGTGCAAAAGTCTTTTTGAAAATTTATGTTCGAGAATAAAACCTGCCTCTTCTATCTCCTTCATAACCCCTTCCAAGTCAGTATCGGCTAGCTCCATTAAAGGATAATCTCTTTTGTGATGTTTTGGATAAACAGAAAAAAGGCCTTTCTTTTTTAAAGCCCTGTGAATTTCATTATAAACGGCGATTCTTTTCTTTTTGTTCTGGTAATGAATAACGTCGTAACATAAAACTGCATCTAACGAATCATTTTCTAAAGGAATTTTTGAATCTTCCTTTATTACTTCAATGTTTTTTATATTATTCTTCTCTATTATTCTTTTTAACTTATCTAAAGCATCCTCATCTTTATCCAAGGCGTATACTTTAGCATTTGCACCTACTACTTTTGAAGCGGGGATCGTGTAATGCCCCTCTCCGCAGCCAAAATCTAATACCGTTTGTCCTTTCCGGAGGCCAATTTCCCGTAAAAACTTCACTCCATCTTCTTCTATCCACTTTCCAACTTCAACATTCATTTTCTCAAAAAGAAAAAAAATTAGCTTTATTAACCCCGGCTTTACCCCGTTAGAAAATTATCTTCTCTAAGTGGGGTTTGCATATCTCATTATGCTTCATTGCGTTTTAGAAATTCTTCTAATTTATTTACTATGCTACCCATAACCATAGCAGCTGGACTATCTTCCTTGATGGAAAGAAGCGGTTTCCCTGAATCTCCCGATTTTACAATTTCGGGTTCGATCGGAATTCTTCCTAAAAATGGCACATCCAAATTAGAGGCGGATTTCTCACCGCCACCTTTTCCAAATAAATCTATTTCTTTCTTGCAGTGAGGACATACAAAACCGCTCATATTTTCAATTATCCCCAAAACAGGAACTTTTACTTGTTTTGCAAAGTTAACAGCTTTTCTTGAATCCAGAATAGCTACCTCCTGGGGCGTTGTAACAATGAGAGCTCCACTTATATCAGGAATAAGTTGACACACACTTAAAGGCTCATCTCCTGTGCCCGGCGGAGAATCTATAATTAAATAATCAAGCTCGCCCCAGTTAACATCAGCTAAAAATTGCTTTATGGTCATCATTTTAAGCGGACCACGCCAGATTACCGGCTGTTCCTCGTTTTCTAATAAAAGTGCAAGACTTACTGCTTTTAAACCAGAGGTAACTTTCACTGGCTCAATGCCCAATTTAGAACCACTAAGTTTTTCTCTTTCAATTCCTAACATCTTGGCAATATTGGGACCATGGATGTCCACATCCAAAATACCTACTTTGTTTCCTTTTACTGCTAACCCATATGCTAAATTAACCGCCACTGTAGTTTTGCCAACTCCGCCTTTGCCACTGATTACAATTATCTTGTATCTTATATGGGACATATGTTCCTTTAAACGTCTGTCCTGCTTAACTTTTTCTTTTTCAGTCATTTTATGCATAACAAATTTCTTCCAAGTGTTCTATAAGGGCAGATTGCAACACAGATTCTATGGCTTCTGCATAGAACTAAATTTGCTCCTGACAATATTCGCCCAGTATTTTTTTAAACTCTTAAACCTTGGCCTACTCTTACCTGAATAAAGTTATCTTTATATTCTTCCTTAAATAGAGAGATAGCATTTTCACCTGTGCAGTGAGTAGGAGCAGCTTTTTTAGCACCCAATTTCCTGAACTCATCTATTATATCTTTTACCTCTTGAGTATTTTTATTTAATAGATGAAAGCCACCTATAACTAAATATATATCAGAAGATAGATTTTCTTTGACCTTCTGTATAATTTTAACAATTCCAGGATGAGAACATCCAGTTATAACAGTAAGTCCGTTTTTTGTCTCTAAAATAAGGGCTTGTTCTACAAGCCCCATGCCTTTATATCCAGCCTGAAGGGAACCAGTCAGATAGACATTATCTGATATTTGGCTAAATTCAGAGGATTCTTTTAGCTTGGCTCTTGAGGACTCTACTAATTTCTTAAAACTAGATGAAAAGTTAGCTAATCCATAAACTTCTACGTCAGAATTTTCTCTTAAAAAACCAGATAATCCTCCTGTGTGGTCATAATGATCATGGGAGATGATAACCTTTTTTATTTTCTCTTTGGAAATATTTAGTCTTTCCATGTTATAAAGAAGGGTATCTTTGCTTTCTGCAGTATCAAAGAGAATATCATCATTAACTAATATTGAGAGACCCCAGCAAGTTTTGAGAGTCCTATCATCAGTATCTTTATCTGCTATAATTTTTAATTTCATGATGACTTCCTCCATAAATTTAGATAATTATTTTTTAAAAAATCATAAAATATTTTATTCCTTTTCTCTATATAAAATAAATGAGATGAACACTTACAATCAGATGAACCAAAATTTTTAATACAAGGAAATTTTACAAGACCTCTGGCGAGCTGGCATTCATTTTTTCTTTTTGTAAAATATATCTTTTCTACTATTGTATTCTTCTTGGTAAGTAAATAATCAATATGCCAAAATTTCTTTTTATTTTTTGCAAGATGTCTTTTTATCCGAGATGAAAAATTCCTTTTTGCAGAACCTACATATACATATAAACCAGGCCTGAATTTTATCAGGCCTAATTTTCCAATTTTAACGGATAAGAATTTTAATACCCTAATAACTAAAATATAACTCATACATTGATTTCTCTATGTGTTTTATAACTTAGTATCATATCACCTATTTTACAATTCAATTCGTCTGCTACAGCCTGGCATTTAGCTTTAAATAAAAAGAAGATTGGCTTATCTTCATCTGATAGTTCTTCAAAATTACCCTGCCCCTTGCTTATAATTAAGAAAGACTCATTATATATTTTAAGAAATTCCTCATTGCATAAATCCAAAACTACACCAGGTGCATCTGAACCACTGGATATAACTCTGGATACTTTGTCTAAACCGCAAACTACAGCATCTTCAATCGTCGCATCATTTATAATTGGTTTATCTCTTACTGCAAATATAACCGGTTTCTTTAATTGCTTAATTAACAATTTATCAAATACTATCTCACCTGCATTATCGCCTAAATATAAAATTTTATCTGTCTGCTTTAATCTTTTCTTTAATTTATCATAATCAAATATGGCAAAATCCTGATTTTCATCCTCTTTTAATTCCTGTTCTAAATCAAAAGTAGATTTTGCTCCTAAATCAATAATATTTCCAATTGCTGCCAATCTTACTGCCTCAAGCAATTTATCATCTGATTGTTCAACTCTCTGTTCTAGCTCTGGATATAAGTCCAGGGCAAGCTTATTTGAGTGTTTTTTCTCTTTCTTAAATGGGTCATTTGTGTCAGCCATTCTGTTTATAATTGAATAGACCTCTTTTGCTATCCAAGGCGGACTTTTATCAAATGGCAATTCAAATAATCTGGAAGATACCTCTTTTAAAATTTCCCTCTTTTTGTCATCATCCTTACCTGTTCTCTCTAAGGCCTCATAGGCTTGTCTTAAAAAACATGGTATACAGCTTGTGTTAGTTTTCATTAATACTGCTCCTAAACCAAACGTTCTTCTACCTTCTGCCAGATCTCTTTTATGCTTTTAGATGAAGGTGAATCTTTATCATATTCAATTACAGTCTTCGCCTGCATTTGAGCTTCAGTTATTTTCTTATCATAGGGAATAGTTCCTAAGAATTTAATCTCTCTTTTTTCTGTCAAATTCTTTATTTTTTCTGTCATTTCTTTATTTAAATCGTATTTATTTACAATTAAACCGGCTTTTATACCAAAAAAATTAATAACGTCGAAAATACGCCCTGCGTCATGAATACCGGATACAGTTGGTTCTGTAACAACTAAAGCAAAATGCGCTCCGGTTAAAGAAGCAATTACAGGACATCCTGTTCCTGGTGAACCGTCTATTAAAATTTTATTATCACTTACCTGACTTACTAAATCCTGAGCTTTATTTCTTACCAGGGTTACCAATCTACCCGAGTTTTCTTCAGCTATTCCCAATTTAGCATGCGTCATAGGGCCGTATTTAGTGCTGGATATAAACCATTCACCATTTATAGCATCTTCTGTTTTTACTGCCTGCACAGGGCAGACTAAGGCACATACTCCGCAACCTTCACAGGCAATAGGATCAATTTCATAGGAGGTCTTGTTAGAGTTTTTATCTATAATCTTTTTGATGGCGTCAAAACGACATTCCTGAAAACATTTTCCGCATTGGATACACTTATCCTGGTCAATCTCAGCTTTGATGCTGCCTGTAAATGTACCTTGCTGTTTATTTTCAGGATTCAAAATTAAATGTAAATCAGCGGCATCTACATCACAGTCAGAGATAACTATTTCTTCTGCTAAAGACGCAAACGCCCCTACTAATGATGTTTTGCCTGTGCCGCCCTTTCCGCTAATTACAACAAGCTCTTTAAAGTTTTTTGTTTTGGCTTGTGATTGCTTCGGAGCTTTAATTGGTTTCTCTAAATCCTCAGTTTGTATCTCTAATTTAACCGCCCTAACTTCTCTTTCTTCTCCGCTAAGCTTTAAGATGCTATCTGAAATTTCCCTAAATAAACTCTCATATTGGGAAAGTTTCTCAACTACTAAATCTCCTACAGAATAAACTTCGGCTATCAATCTGTCGTCAGGAATCTCAGCTATTATATCTAATTGAGCCTCTTTACAGTATTGTTTTAGCTTATTATCACTATACTCAGCTCTGTTTACTAAAACGACTGGTTCCTTGCCTAATTTGCGGCTCATATCAACAGAAAGTTTCAGATCGTTTACGCTAAAAGGAGTGGGGTCAGTAACTAAGATAACTAAATCTGCACCTTTTATTGTTTCAACTACAGGACAAGCAGTCCCTGGTGGTGAATCTAAAATATTTATTTTATCTTTAGACGCATAACTTTTTACTCTTTTAATTAGTCTTGGCGACATACCGCCTTCTGCTGTCTCTAATAATCCATAATGAAAATCTATATTTCCTGCTCTGCCATGCTTTAAAGTCCCAATTTTTCTTTCTTTTTCAATAATGGCGCCTTCGGGGCAGGCAATTGCGCAGGCGCCGCAGTTATGACAAAGTTCTTTAAAAATTAAGACTTTATCTTTAACCGTTGCAATGGCATTGTATTTACAAACTTCTGAACATCTTCCACAATTTGTACACTTTTTCTCATCTACTTCTGCTGGAGCTAATATTTTAACATCTTCTTCTTTTTCAATATCAGGTTTTAAGAAAAGATGCCCGTTCGGCTCCTCAACATCACAGTCAAGATAGCAAACCTCTCTTTTATTTTTTGATAAAACATAAGCTAAATTAGTGGCAACAAATGTTTTACCTGTGCCGCCTTTTCCGCTTGCTATAACTATATTCATTCTTTATTAAGCTACTCCGAATTAATTAATGTGCGTGCTGATATTCAGAATTTTTTACAAAGAAAAGAGGAAAGATAATATCACTTAAACAACATGGAAACCATACAGCAATAAACAAAAAGCCAAAAATAACAAGGTATGAAAGTAAATTTAAACTTTGACCTATAGCCATAATTATATGAAAAAGCGATGCCCAGGTGCTTAATAAGACATGACCTGCATGTGGTAATTTTGTAGTAGGTCTAAAATAAGCGATAGCAACGCCTATAATTGCTGAAAAATTAACCAGCCACCATTTTTCAATAAAGCCTAAATGAATACCTCGATTAGGCATACCCAATAAGGCCTCTCCTAAATAAGGTATGACTGAATCACTTAAAGTGGCTATTCCAATTGAACCAACATAGCCAATAGCTAACAAGATAAAAAGATTACATTTACCTTTAATGCGACCGCATGTATGAAGTTTATATATTGAAGTGGTCACTAAGGCACTTAATACCACATGAAGAGGATGGAGAATATAAAAAATATTATAAGCAACTTTACCAGGTAAGTGGTGAAAAAATATCATAACAACGATGCCTGTAAGCGCTCCAAAAGTGGTAAAAGGAGCGTGATTCTTTAATTCTTTAAAGATAGTCTTAAACATATATTTTTCCTCTCAAATTTTATCTGCTGCATCCTGAGCCGCTAAAATTAAAGGATATTTAGTTGGAGATGAAGTTAAATAAGGATGAGTGGCCATCTGAAATGTTTCAAGTTCAGTTAAAGAAATTCTTTTTTGAATAGCGGTACCGATAACATTTATTAACTCTCCACAGGACATTCCACCAGCCACCTGTCCTCCTAAAATTATCTCTGACTGTTTTGAAAAAATAAGTTTAATTTTAGTTTTACTTGCCCCGGGCATACTTTTAGGATGTTTATCCACTCCACTTGCTTGACCTGTTATAATCTCAAACCCTTCCTGTTTAGCTGTATTTTCGGTCATCCCAGCTGAACCTAAAACTAATCCATTCACATAAGTAGAATAAACAGCTATTGTTCCTTTATTCTCACGAACTATTTTTAATTTATATAAATTAGCGCCAGCAATCCTGGCTTCTGCTGTAGCGGTTGAAGCAAGCATAACAGGAGCATCTCTACGAGTAAAAAAGTCTCTTTTGCCAGCACAATCACCTATTGCCATGATATCTGCTTTTGAGGTTCTCATATATTCATCGACCCATATTCCTTTACCTCTGCCTAAATCTATTCCCGCTTCCCGGGCTATTTGAATGTTAGGTAGGGCACCAATTCCTAAAATGACGCAATCTATATTTAACTTTCTACCATTTGACAGTTGGACTTTTTCAACTTTTTTATTACCTAAGATTTGTTCTAAGCGAATGTCTGTTAATACCTGCACTTTTTCTGATTTCAACTTATCTTTAGCTAACGATGAAAACTCAGGATCAAAAGAACGCATTAAAATAGAAGGTAGCATTTCAACTAAATGCACGTTGAGATGTTTATGATTAGAAAACTCATCAGCAAATTCTACTCCAATAAAGCCTCCACCCAATATCAACACGTTCTTAAACTTCTTTATTTTCTCAGACAGACTTTTCAAATAAACCATATCCTTATAGATAGAAAAAACATTTTCTTTGTCTATGCCGGGTATTGGAGGTAAAATTGGTTTTGAACCAATAGCTAAAATTAATTTCTCGTATTGATACTTTTTATTTTTCTTGGTTTCTACTATCTTTTCATCAGGGGATATTTTAACAATTTCATCTATTATTAAATTAATATTGTTCTTCTTAAGAGGTTCATCGCCAAGAGTATTATCTTCGCATTTTTTTAAACTTGAAAACATATATGGTATTCCACAAGGAACAACTCCTTGCGCTACATCTTTAATAAGCAGTATTTTCTTTTCTGGATAATACTTATGTGCTGTTACAGCGCTTATAACCCCTGCCGGGCCTCCGCCCACGACCAATATATCAGTTTTCTCCATCTTCTAATACCTCCTTATTTTTCAATCAATACCCCTACAAATGGTGAATACAAACTACCTGAACCTAACTTAGTTTTAATACCCCTTGTTGTTACTTTTATTTCATCATTTATACTCCTTATTATCTTTTCTATCTGAAAAACACTATAAAAAGTTGCCTTGTTGTAGATAGAATCTTTAAATAAACCTTTAATTCTATGTTTTATAGCAAGCAAAGACAATTTATTCAAAAATCCTATAAATACTCTCTTTTTAGATATACGTAAAGCTTCTTTTATGGCTCTCCCGGGATTGTCTAAAAATTCTAAAGTGGTAATAAATACCGCAATATCAAACGAATTGTCTTTAAATGAAAGGTTTTTAGCATCTTCAACTTTAAGTTTGATGTCTCTGTCTAAATTTTTAGATGCATACTCAATCATAGTCTTTGATGAATCAATACCGGTTAGTTTTAACTCAAAAGTCTTTAGCCATTTTAAGAAATGGCCCGTTCCACAACCTATCTCAATAAGACTCTCACCTAGTTCAGGATTAATCATTTCTATGATAAGCTCTTTTTCTCGCCTGTCAAAATATAATCCTTCTTTGGTTTCATACCACTTTTCGTATTTTTCAGGATCAAGATTATCAAAAGTCAAGTTTTCCCAACCAGTCATCATAAAACCTTTTTAAATGTTTATAAGTTTCTTTATCCATTGTTTGCCTTTTTACATCTTTTTCTTTAAACGAATATCTATAACAAGTGACGTATTTCATAATTAATTCTTTAGCATTATTAATTTTTTTAAATATCTCCTCTGAGTTTTTTTTATCAACTTTATCTTTTTTATCAGGATGATATTTAAGGCTCAATTTTCTAAAGGCTTTATTGATTTCTTCTAATGTAGCCTCCTCATCAAGCTTCAACAATTTGCGAGCTTCATCAATTTTTCTAAAATTCATAATATCTCTTTATGGTTTAATTATTAAAACTTCGTGATGTTTATCGTCACTTTTATCATATTTTATATTTTTCTTACTTAAATAATCCTCAATTTTAGATAGCCCAATAAGGGTAGCTGAATGTGTTCTTCCTTCATCTGAATGAATTTTCCCTATTATATCCAAGCCTTCTTTTGAATAATCAGAGAGTATGATTTTACCTTGCGGTTTTAAGATACGCAAGAATTCATCAACTGCCCGGTATGGTTTATTCAGATGGTGCATGAGACACACGCATATTACTATATCAAAACTTTGATCTCCAAAACTTAAATTTTGTGCATTATCAATCCTAAAATTTATCCTTTCTTGGAGATTATAGTATTGTAGATTCAGCTTAGCAAATTTCTGTTCTTCCTCTGATATATCGATACTTATACAAGAATAGTCGGCTTTAGCTAAAGTAAGACTCATATGGCCTTTTCCCGTACCGACTTCTAAAATTCTACCTCCTAAGGGTAAACTTTGCTTTAAGATGAATTCGCGACTTGCGATAGTATCATATCCATAGCTTTTGTATAGATTTAGTCTCTCATTGTATCTTTTATGATTTTCTATCACTTCCTCATCCATCTACCTACTCCCTCACTAATTTTGTTCCACACTTAGGACAAGTTTGTTCATAGCATGGTTTACCTGCCTGATGAGGAATCCTGGCGCCACAATTGGGATTGGGGCAGATGCAATAGCCACTAGGACCTGCACCTGGACGATTACCTCCCATTCGTCCGCGACCCCCGCCGCGGCCTAAACCTCTTCCTGTGCCAGGCCCTCCTCCAACTGGTCCTGTTCCATTTCCAAATGGCATAATATCTCACCTCCTTATTCTTTCTTTAGATCATCCATTTTCTTATTTATCTCATTGAGTTTCTCTCTTAAAGACTTAGCCTGCTTTTCTAAATCATCTATTTGATTACTTTCTTCCTCAGCTGGTTTTTTCTGAGGCTGAGAAGTTTGCATACCAAATTTCGCACTAACACTTGATGAAGATGCACTTTCATACTCACCCTTTTTGAACTTTTCTATCACCTCTTTTATTTTACCAGATACTCCTGTTATTGCCTTAATTCCAGCTGCCTCAAGAGTTCTGTAAGCATTAGGACCCGTATTACCAGTTAAAACAACCTCTACGCCTTTGTTGCTGACGAGCTGAGCGGACTGAATGCCTACTCCTCCTCTTCCAGCTATATTTAGATTTTCTATTACTTCAAACTCTGATGTATCTGAATCTACAACAATAAAATACCGGCACCTACCAAATCGAGGGTCAACCTCAGAATCTAGGTTGTTTCCCAAAGATGTAATACAAATTTTCATAGATCATTCTCCTTTTTTTCTTTTTCTATGCCATAGCCTTTTCCTTTGCCGGGCTCACACAAACTTTCACCGCCCTCCAAAGTACCTTTTAACATATCATCAATTACTTTATCAATATCACCAGTTACACCTACTATAACTTTAATTCCTTTATCCTTAAATAGCATAGAGGCGCGGTGCCCTAAACCACCTACTATAATGCAATCTATACCTTTATCATAAAAAAATTGTGGTAAGAAATCTTTTCTATGACCAGGGTTATTAATTGTTTCTTTTTTAATTAACTTATTACTTTCAACATCTACAATGGTAAACTGGGGGCATCTTCCAAAATGTGAAGATACATCATTGCCCTCTTTAGCTATTGCAATTTTCACTTTTTACACCTCTTTTGGCTTGAATTACCGCAGACATATAATTCTTTTCTGGATAGACGGGATTGGCATTTGGTTCCCGCCTATCCAAAAAAAGAATTACTTCTTTTTATCTTTCTTGCTGGATAATTCTAGTTCCTTAACACGCTCATTGATGGCATCTAACTCCTGTTTGATTGCACTAGCTTGTTCTTTAAGTATGCGGGCTTCATCCTCTGGATTAATTTGACCCACAGGAACTGCATAATTAGGATCTACATATCCACCCCAGGCAGGAAGACCTACTTGAGTTCTATACCATCCAGGTAGACCTGTTTGATAGAACCAGTTTCTATAACCACGGCCACGGCCTCCAAAGCCGCCTCTTCCGAAAGCTCCACCATAGAAACCTCTTCCGCCTACAGGATTCGTATAGCCCGGAGCTGAATATCCAGCACAATAGCCGGCTGCTCGACCTGTCATAGGACCTAAACCGGCCGGTCCTGTTCCATCACCTCTTGGCATTTTTTGTCACCTCCCTTTATTATTTAATATTTTATTAAGTTGATTTTTAGCCCCTTTATCATCTGGATAAAAATCTAAAATCTTTTTATATGTCTGAATGGCTTCATCAGTTTCTCCTAAATCAATCTCAACTCTCCCCAGCCAGTATAAACAATTTTTGTAATCTCTTAGGTAACTTTCTTGAGTATTAGATTCATCGGGCTTGGTAAGACTTACCTTATAGAATACATCCTTAGCCTTCTGAAGTTCTCCTTCATGTACATATATCAATCCTAAGTCCAAACAAGCGAAATAATTTCTTGGATTTAACTTAATTGCTTTTTTTAAAATATCTTTTGCTTCATGCATCTTACCTGATTTAAAATAAGAATGCCCGAGCCAATTCAGGGCCTCCTCATTATCTGGATTAAGTAAAACAACCTTCTTATATTCTCTTATGGCATCCTTAGACATCGCAAATCCATAATATGAGGTAGCTCTGTTGAATAATTGCTCAGCAATAAAACCTTTAAATATTAACAATGCAGCAGTTATTACAGCTAAGGTTATAAACCATCTAAGTTTCATATTTAATATGGACTCATTGTCATTTTTACAGGTTAAATTATTCATTTCCATCTCAGCCCACCACTAAACAATAGATACCGGCAATGATTAAGACATTACCGCCTACAAACTTAACCACTCTTTCAAAACTATGGATCTTTGGCATTCCGTATTTAACCACACTGGTAAAGATACCTATCAATAATATAGGAAAACTTTGGCCTATCGCATAAGTTAAAAACATTAAGATACCATATAATACTTTACCTTTAAAGAAAGTTAAACCTGCAATTATCAACAAAGCCGGCGCGCAACATGGACAAATAGGAGATTCAAAAAAGGCAAAAATTAAACCAAACATAAAAGCTCCAAATAATCCAAATTTTTTAAACTTTGATATATCTAATGGTTTAAATTTCATAAATCTAAAGTTAATTAAATCAGACAGATTCAAACCAACAAGTAAAAGTAAAATACCAAAACCATAATATAAAAATCTTGACCACTTAAGCATATTATGTATAAACTGAGAGGCAAAACCAATTAATGTTCCTATGATTACGTAGCTTAGAATTATACCTGCAACAAAAAATAAAACAGCTAATAAAGCCTTTCTCTTAGAAGTGGGAGCAGCTCCTATATATCCTAGAATTACAGGAATCCGAATTAAAGTACAGGATGAAAAACTCAAAATAGCTGCAGCCCAGAAAACTATAAAGAATGTAAGCCATCCTCCCTGCTGTATAGTATTAGCTATAATCTGCTGAATTGCGTTCATTCATTTCCTTCTTTTTTTTGCATTTATCACATAAACCATAAAGATGAATTTGATGAGAATGTATATCAAATTTATATTTTTTAGAAAGTTCCCTTTCTATATCGTGCAACATCTTCTTTTCTCTCTTAGCGATTTCTGTATAATCAATGACACGCTGGCAATTCGTACATATTAAATGATGGTGATGTATTGTAGCCCCCGGGCCTTTAGATAATTCATATCTACTTCTTCCGTCTCCAAAATCAAACTTAAACACCAATCCCGCATTTACTAACAACTCTAATGTTCTGTAAATTGTAGTTAGACCAACTCCGGGATAAATCCTATGAGTTCTATGATAGATCTCTTCTGCGCTTAAATGTTTTGAAGATCTACTTAAAACTTCTAAAATCTTTTGCCTGGGAAAAGTTAATCTATAACCAAATCTTCTAATCTTACCGTGATACCAAGGGGAACCTCCTGGCATAAATCTTTTACCTCCTTATTGAAAATGATTTTCACTTTCATTAACAATATAACACTAAAATGATTAGTTTGTCAAGTAAAAAATAATTTTAATTTAATTTATAAAAAGGAGGAATCTTGAATAGGGCTTGCAGCATAGGCACTCTTTTCCTTCTATGCTATATTACTGACCTTATTATAAGAATACCTAATATAAGAACAACTACACCTAATATCCTAAAATTACCTTCAGAAAGTGAAATCCACCAGTTAACAAAGAATTTAGCCTTATCATATGAAGTTAAGGTAAAAAATAATCCTTTAAATAAAGCGCCCAAACCAAGTAAAATTATAAGCAGACTGAGCCTGCTAAAAGGGCTAGCTAAAAATAACAGAATACTGAGTATAATACCAACTGTGCCCCAAGGTTTGTAATTTTTTATACTGAGTAATTTAGTTGACCAGTTTTTAACAAGCCGAGTAAGCAAAATAAGAAATATGCCTTCCAGCGTCATAAAAATACCAATTATTAAAAGAAATATCCTCATCTTCATCCTCCTGTTATATTAAAAATTTCTACTTAATTAGTGCTTTTTTGATTTATAAGGTTCAACATGAACTAAAACTGATTTAACCTGCGGCATTTCATCTAAGATTTTGTTTTTTACATTCATAGCTATATTATGTGAAGTGGTTACGTCCAATTCAGGATTGACCTCAATATGGATATCTACTAAAAAGTCAAGACCCGACTTTCTAGTTAAAAGAGTCTCTATCTTTTTTACACCTTTTACTTGCCTTGCTTTATCTTTTATTAAATTCATAATATCTCGATCAACTGACTCATCCATTAATTCAGGTGTAGCTTTCATATATATCCTAATTCCAGTAAATATAATTATGCCGGATACAATAATAGCTGCGAGTCTGTCTAAGCAATGCCAGCGCTGGCCACCTAATATTGAACCTCCAATACCAAGAATAACTGCTATAGAGGATAAAGCATCCGAGCGATGATGCCAGGCATCTGCTATTAAGGATGTGCTTTTTAAGTTTTTACCTAACCGAATTTTATATTGGTAAAGTAACTCTTTTAACAAAACTGAGATTGCAGCTATCCATAGAGTGATTAAAGCAGGTTGCGGCAAAGATTCTCTCTTAATGAGAGAAATGATTGCCTCTGCCGCTATTAAAAAAGCAACAATAATTAATAAAATAGCAACACTTATCGCAGCAATTGATTCTGCTCTTCCATGACCATAAGGATGAGATTTATCCTTTGGTTTTGAAGCAATAGTAAGTCCGAAAAGAACAGCAAGAGATGAGGTAATATCTGATGAGGAATGAATACCATCTGTAATAAGAGCAAAACTTCTACCAAGAATACCCACTATAATTTTTAAAGCCGCTAAAAATATATTAGCTATAATACCTACCCAGGCACCTTTTTTTGCTTCTTTGTATATTCGAATATTATTTGTATTCATCCGAGCCTCAGTAAATTAGTATCCGATCTTCTTTCTGTTTCTTTTTATCCATGTTTTAGGTGAAAGCAATATTAATACAGGTAAAATCTCAAGTCGTCCAACCCACATATCAAATATAAAAAGCATCTTAGAGAAGATATTCATATTAGCTTGAGTTATCCCCACTGATAATCCTACTGTTCCCGTCGCTGAGGTAACCTCAAAAAGAGAATTTAAAAAGGAGTAATTTTCTAAATACATAATAACCATAGTGGATAATACCAAAATTACTAAATAAGAAGTAACAAAACCCATAACCATACTAATAGTATTAGGAGATATTTCAACTCCACCTACTTTAAGTGAAACTTTTGCTTCTTCTGGTAAGGCTCTTTTTAAGACAAGCCATCGCAAAGCACCCACTAAGACCAAGAATCTTAAAATCTTAATTCCTCCTGTTGTTGAAGCTGTGCCGCCGCCAATAATCATTAAAATAATAGTTATGAACTTGCTCTTATCTGATAGTGCTTGAATATTTACGGTATTAAAGCCTGTCTGAGTTATAGAAGTAACTCCCTGGAAAACAACATCTCCTAGATTTTTTATATGGCTTCCAAAATTTATAAAAAATAGACACGATGAGATGATGACTATAATAAAAAGAGTTTTTACCTGAATATCCCTGAAAAATTCCTTAATTCCACTTTTAGTAATTTTATAATAGACGGGGAAACTTACTGCACCTAAAAACATAAATAAGGCCAGAGTTAAGTATATCGGTAGGCTCTGATAATGACCTATGCTGTCATTATAAAGAGAAAACCCACCGGTTGAGATGCCTGAGAGGATATGAATTAGACCATCAAAATATCCCATGCCGGCAAATAATAAAGATATGAATCCACTAATTGTAAGTATGACATATACCTTGGTGATAACTCTGGCAGTCGCTACTACGCTTCCTACAATGTTCTCCTCGCCAAACTCAGAAGCGTAAAGTTTAAAAGGAGCGCCGCCTGGTCTAAATAACAAAACCAATGAGATAATTATAATGCCTAAACCGCCTAACCATTGAGTATATGAGCGAAAGAAAACCAATGTCCTCGGCAATATTTCGGGATTAACCATGCTTAAGCCCGTTGTGGTAAAACCAGACATTACCTCAAAGACACCATTAATATAGGGTATCCGGGGCGAGAAAATAAAACCACCTATTAGACTGTAGAGGAGATAAATCAGAGCAGTAACTATGAGAGCATCTTTTAAAATTAGGTTCTTTTTATAAGCTTTTTGAAATTTCCTTCCTATAAATCCAATTATGAGCAAAATTGTTGATAATATTAAAATCAGACCCGTATAAGTAAATTCCCTAAATATCAAGGAAACTAATAAAGGAATGATAAAGATTAAACCCAGTATACCCAATAACTCCGCAAGATATACAGTAACTAACTTTAAATTTATAGGTTGAATAAATTTTCTTAACATAATAAATATTTTTTAATCCAAAAACTGCAAATATTAAGATTTCCTTAATCTTGGTGCAACTTTTAGTTCTCCAAAGATATCCTTTAATTTATTAGCAATCTTATCTGACTCAGCCAAGATTAAAAGTATGTCGTTTTCTAAAATTTCTGTGTTGCCTTTTGGAATAATAGCGTGATCTTCCCGTATTATAGATATAATCAATGAACCTATAGGCAAGTCTATGTTTCTTATTTTCTTACCTGCTGTCTTGCCCGGACTTAACTCAATTAATCTGCTTCCTCCTCTAATGAGTATGGAGAAATCAAGTATCTCATGGCCGTATAAGAGACTACTGATTTCAGTAGCTGCTGATAATGTAGGTGAGACAATATAATCAACACCAATTTCTTTACAGACGGTCCTTAAATTTATATCGGTAAGTTTAACAATAACCTTAGGCACTTTCATTTTCTTAGCCATCATCCCTATAACTGTATTTAAGGGATCTGACTCAGTTGATGCAATTAAGGCGTCTGCCTCTCTGGCTCCGGCCTTATCTAAAAGATTAGACTCTGTCCCGTCACCATGAAGAATCAAGGCATCAAAGTCCCTTGATAAATCTTCGCACTTTTCTTCATCAGAATCTATTAAAACAAGTTCCATGTTTGATCTTCGAGATAGATTTCTAGCTAATTCTTTACCAATACTGCCTATGCCAACTATTATAACTCTCATAATTTACACCTCCAATTGGAAATTACTAACGGGGTAAACTTATAATCTATCTTTAAAAGTTTACCATATAATGAACTACTTTCAAATTAAATTTATCATTTATATATTTAACCATTTTAATAGATTTTTCTAAGACTATATTCTAAATAGACTTACCAGTAATCATTTTGAGTATTTTAAGATATTTGCTTTGAGTTTTTTTAACTATCTCATCGGGTAGGGTAGGTGGAGGTGGCATCTTATCCCAATTCAATGAATCTAAGTAGTCTCGTGTAAATTGTTTATCAAAACTTTTCTGAGATTCACCTACATGATAGTCTGCTTTAGGCCAAAAGCGGGAGGAATCTGGAGTTAGAATTTCATCAATAAGAATTATTTCATCATCCAGTTTGCCAAATTCAAATTTTGTATCAGCTATAATTATTCCTTTATCCCAGGCAAACTCCTTAGCTCTCTTATAAATCTCAATACTTTTATTCTTAATAAAATTAAAATTTTCTTCTCCTACTATTTCAGATACCTGTTGTTCTGTTATGGGTTCATCATGACCCTCTTCTGCTTTGGTTGATGGTGTAAAAATCACATTGGGTAGTTCCTGGGCCTGTTTTAGGCCTTCAGGTAATTTAATTCCGCATATTTTGCCACCTTCTTTATATTCCCTCCAGCCGGATCCTGCTAAATATCCTCTCACAACGCATTCTATCGGAAGAGGGGTAGCTTTCTTAACTAACATGGACCTCCTCCTTAACAAATCTTTGTACTTTTCTAATCTATCATCATAAGATATAATTTCATCAATATCGCTTGTAACTACATGGTTCTCTATAATATCCTTTATATACTCAAACCAAAATAAAGATATTTGCGTCAAAACTTTACCCTTATCAGGAATGCCATTGGGCATAACAACGTCAAAAGCGGATATTCTATCACTTGCTATAATTAACAACTTATCATTTATCTCATATATATCCCTTACTTTGCCCTTTTTAAATAATTTTATGTCGGGTAATTCTATATTCATTAATATGTTATCTCGCATAAAAAAGACTCCTTTAGCCTTCTTCTAATACATCAGGATTCACATAATCTCCATGTTTTTCTTTTAATTTAATAAATCTTTCTTTTTGTTTATCTAATTCTTCAAATAATATACTTGGTGCATCTGGCACTTGGTTCTTATAGATAGATATAACTCTACCCATTTTTTCTATATTTTCATTGCACCTTATTTTAAATTGTTCATCATAATCTTGTTGTGTATAATCTTTATCTAAAACATCTTTAAATAGTTTCTTTAAATCTTCATATTTTGGTATAAAACCAGAAGGTGTCTTAATTGCCCCTACTTGGCTATATGTTCTTAACTCCATCCATTTAAGCCAGATGTGCTTATCATGTATACTGTTTAGATAATTATCACTTTTGTCTCTTAAGAAATAATTCACTGAAAAGATAGATGGAGGATTATCTATATCTTTTACAAAATCAAGATTATTTTTAATATATTTACCAATAGGTATAGATAGAAAATCTAAATTTGACATGGGATTAAATTTTCTAACCCCTTCTTCACCCAGAGTAGCTGCTGTAGTCTCGGATTCTAAAGTTGCCGCCTTTGTTAATATTCCATGGTTCCAGTTAAAGGCTTCCTCAACCGGCACTGAAGTATCTGAATCTCTCCCTCCATAAATCATGCCACTTACGACTACTCCCTCATGGTTATTTAAGTTAGAGTCATAAT
Organism: uncultured Planctomycetia bacterium; assembly: GCA_964554835.1. Lineage (GTDB taxonomy): Bacteria > Omnitrophota > Gorgyraeia > JAGLLT01 > CAZKQD01 > CAZKQD01. The sequence continues at coordinate 19,092 of CAZKQD010000017.1, forward strand.
TATCTAACTTTTCTAACTTTAGGGTATATCTTGCATTTTTATGAGAAGGTGTAATTTCATTTCCCTCTTTATCCTTTTCGCCCTTAAGCCAAGTACCTGAATAATTTATTCCTTCATCAGGCACATCGCCATCTTTGCCTAACCAGTAAGGTTCCTTATTTTCAGTTACTAAAATATTTGAGAAAATAACCTCACCGGGGGTATTCAATGCTTCCCAGATTAAAGGATCTGCTTTAGAATTAACGTCCCTTATAATGCCAAACATACCTTGTTCTACATTTACTGTACGGATTTTGCCGTTTATCCTTCTTAGATAAGCTATGTCGTCGCCTACAATGGTCTCGCCTTCGAGCATAGCAGTTGAAGTCTTACCACAGGCACTTGGAAATGCACCGGCAAAATAGGTAACTCTATTCTTTTCTCCATGGATACCCATAATAAACATATGTTCTGTAAGCCAACTTTCTTTTGATGACCTATTTATAGCAAGGCGCATAGCAAGTTTTTTAAGGCCAATGGTATTACCACCATATTGGGTGTTAGTGCTATAAACTATTGTATTATCTAGGTCAATATAAACTCTTCTTTCATCAATATTTTTACTTACTCCATTCTCTAATTCTCCTTGAGAATGTACAAATTTGAAGAAATTATCCCTTTGTTTTAATTTCTTAAATTGACTGTATCCACTTCTATAAAGTATATCTTCTGAATGGGCTACATAACTTGAGTCAGTAATTTGAACCGCTGGAACAGAAAATATAGAATCAACGGGCCCAAGACAGAAAAAACAAACATAAACCTCTTTGCCTTTCATTATATTGGCTAATATGCTGTGAATTTCCTCTAGACCTTCTTGCTTATCTTTTTTATTTATGTTTGGACCAAGGTCAGTTTGCTTATTCAGCAAATATTTGGTATTTTTTTTATCTCTTGCCTGATCATAATAGCCATCGAAATGGATCGTATGTCCTTCGGTCTTAAGTGGAGATTCTTCTTTTAATTCTATTGCTTTATTTCTTATATACTGAACGTCTTCTTTAGAATCAGAACGAACAAAAACCGAATCAGGATTGCAGAGTTTAATATATTTTGCGACAAAGTCTAAGAGACCTTGATTATCAAGCTCTAAGAGTTTGTTTATACAATCCTGTGAACATTTACTCTTGAGTATATTAATACTTTCGTTTTCCATTGCATTTCCTATATAAACTATTTTAATTTCTTCTTTACAGAACTCAGCTTACCCTTAATTGTAATCTTTTTATCTCTGCGGTCATCTATGGCAATAGAGGTTACAACTCTTAATGCTCCTTTATCAAACGGCACTTTATGCATTTTTTTAGCCACTTCAAATAATCTATCCAAAGAATCACTCTCAATAATTGTTGACATAGAAGTCAGTTCATACTTTATATCTTTTTCTTTTTTTAAAATTTTTATTACATCAGCAACATACTTACTAACTGAAGGAACCTCTGTTCCCAAAGGCACTACACTAATCTGCATAATTGGCATAATTACCTCCTTTAACTAAGCGGACAAGTACCTGTGGGGCAACTACTACCAGATGAATTATTACCGCTTGATACAGAAAATGAAGCAAATGTCTTCTTTATCTTTTTACTACCACATTTTTTACAAATCTTTTTCTCATCTTCTCTTGTTACTCCAACTAAAAG
>CAZKQD010000018.1:0-15722 GCA_964554835.1 uncultured Planctomycetia bacterium
TTTTGTTCAGGCTGCGTTGTATTTTCAGAATATTGGTGAAGAAGAAAAAATATACTCATATTTTTGTAGATGATAGAAAATTATTTAATATATTAACTAAGCTAAAGAAATTTCATAAGGCCAAAGTGAAATTTATCTAGAGGAAGTATATTATGAGTAAAATTCTCCTATCAGTAGTTATCTTAACTAAAAATGAAGAAGAAAGAATTGCCGACTGCATTAAGAACATTTACGATTGGACAGATGAGATAATTATTGTTGATGATGAATCAACTGATAGGACTACCCAGATAGCAGAACAGTTAGGTGTTAAGGTCTTGGCGAGAAAGATGGATATAGAAGGACGTCACAGGAACTGGGCCTATAGACAGGCCAAAAACGACTGGGTATTAAGCTTAGATGCAGATGAAAGACCTACAGAAGAGCTAAAGCAAGAAATTGCAAAAGTTTTATTTAATCCTGATTGTGATTCATACACTATACCCAGAAGAAATTATATAGGAAGGAAATGGTTGAAATGGGGTGGATTATATCCTTCAGCCCAGGTTAAATTATTCAGAAAGGATAAATTCAAATGGAAAGAAGAAAATGTGCATCCTGAACCATCTGTTAAAATAAGCTGCAGACAGCTTGAGAATGACATAATTCATTATTCATATAGAGACTGGCAGGATTATTTAAACAAACTTAATAATCAAACGACTTTAGAGGCAAAGAAATGGCTTAAAGCTGAGCATAAAATGAATCTACCTCATGCATTATGGAGAACTTTGGATAGATTTGTAAGGGTATATATTATAAAAAAGGGTTTTATGGATGGTTTTTATGGATTTATGGTTGCTTATCTTTCATCAATCTATCAGTTAATAAGTTATGCCAAATTTCGCCAAATGAAGCGAAATTTGCACCAATGGGATAGGCACGAATAGAGACAAGGAACAAATCGGAGGTTTAAATGAAGGTGCCATTTTTAGATTTAAGCATACAATATAAAGAGATAAAAGATGAGGTTAATAAGGTCTTAAATGAGATATATAAAAGAAGCGATTTTATCTTAGGAAAAGAAGTCTCAGAATTTGAGGAAGCCTTTGCTGGTTACTGCAGCGTAGATTATGCAATTGGTGTAAACTCAGGAACTGATGCCTTATTTTTAGGATTAAAAGCATTAGACATAAAAGAGGGGGATGAGGTAATAGTTCCTGCATTTACTTATATAGCATCCTCTTTTGCCATATCTCATACAGGTGCTAGGCCGGTCTTTTGTGATATAGAAAAAGATACCTATAATATCAATTCTGGTCTTATGGAAGATAAAATAACAGAAAACACTAAAGCTGTTATGGTTGTTCATTTATACGGTCATCCAGTAAATATGGAACCAATTTTAGACATAGCTAGGAGATATAATTTAAAAGTAATAGAAGACTGCGCGCAGGCTCACGGGGCTAAATGGCAAATGGCAAATGGCAAATGGCAAATGGTGGGCTCAATTGGAGATGTTGGTTGCTTTAGTTTTTATCCGTCAAAAAACTTAGGAGCTTTTGGGGATGGCGGAATGATAGTTACCAATGATAAAACAGTTAGGGATAAACTACGGAGATTAAGAGATTATGGAAGAAGCGATAAATATCATCATGATGAAATAGGATATAATTCAAGATTAGATACTATACAAGCGGCTATACTTAAAGTCAAATTAAGAAGATTGGATAAATGGAATGAGTTGCGCCGTCAGAACGCTGAATTTTACAATGAATTACTTGGTGAAATATCAGAGATTATAACACCGGTTGAGAAAGATTACGCTAAGCATGTTTATCATGTATATGCAGTTAGGATAAGAGGTAGTGATCGTGATAATGTAGTTGAGCAACTTAAGAAAAATAATATTGGAGTTATTGTTCATTATCCTATACCACTTCATTTGCAGAAGGCATACAAGGAATTAGGTTATAAAAAGGGAGATTTTTTAGTGAGTGAAGAAGTTGCATCGAGCATTATTTCTTTGCCGATGTTCCCGGGCATGAAGAAAGAACAGATAGAATATATATCAAATAAAATAAAAGAAGCAATTTAGTTAATCCAGCATTTTTTATGAATAAAATAATTTTTTTAGACAGAGACGGAGTAATTAATAAGGATCCCGAGAAAGGTTATGTAAAAAGAGTTGAAGAATTTCAATTCCTTCCTGGTTCCCTTTCTGCTATTAAGAAATTAAATTCTTATGGCTATGAAGTAGTAGTTATTTCCAATCAGGCTGGCATAGCCAAAGGATTATATTCAGTTGAGGATCTTACCAAGGTAAACAATAACATGCTAAGCGAGGTTAAAAAAGCAGGTGGCAAGATAAAAGCAACTTACTACTGTATACATAAAGATGAGGATAACTGTCTATGCCGTAAACCTAAGACGGGATTAATTGAGCAAGCCTGCGAGGGTTTGGATGTTGATATCAAAAAAACTTTCTTTATAGGAGATAAAAAAACTGACATTGAAACAGGGAAAAAGGCAGGCTGTAAAACTATTTTAGTTTTATCAGGCAAGGTTAAGGAGGAACGAGATACTTCATCCTGGCCAATTAAGCCCGATTACATAAAAAAAGATTTAAAAGATGCTGTTGATTGGATTATAGAGAATAGGTCAACATGAAAATACTTATAGTTTATGCTTCATCAGGTATTGGTCATAAAAAAGCAGCTGAAAGCATATACGAGGCGCTTAAAAAGAATAAAGAGGGCTGCCAATTTTATTTAGTAGATATTTTAGATTACGCCAGCTGTTTATTGGTCTATGCGTACTCTAAAATTTATTTATTTCTCATAAAAAACCTTAGGTTTTTTTGGGGATTTATTTTTTATTTAACCGATAATAGAAAATTTCATTTTTTATTTGGCTTCCTTAAGTCGCTGTTTGAGAATATAAACTCAAGACGTTTTCAAGATTATTTATTAAAAGAGAATTTTGATATTATCATATCTACTCATTTTTCCTCATCCCATATTGCCGGTTACCTTAAAAAAAATGGAAAAATCAAAGCCAAGTTAATAACCGTCGTGACAGATTATAGAGCTCACTCTGTCTGGTTTGTAGAAGGAAGTGATTATTTTATTGTAGCTTCTAATAAAACAAAAGAAGATCTGCAAAGAAATAACATATCGTCAGATAAAATAAAAGTCTTAGGGATACCAGCAGGATTAGAATTTTCAGTTAATAAGGATCCCGATTCAATAAGGGAAAAGTTGCAAATATCGCCAAAAGAATTTACTATTATGGTTATGAGCGGCGGCATTGGCATAGGTCCATATGAATATCTTATGAAGAAACTATTCCCCTTTAAAGAAAAAGTAAATGTATTATTTGTATGTGGTTATAATAAAAAATTATACAACCGCCTAAATGTTCTATCTAAAAAATTAAATACTCCCTTTAAAATCTACCAATATATAAATAATGTTGATGAATTGATGCAGATAAGTGATATAATTATTACAAAAGCTGGGGGAATAAGCCTGACCGAATCCCTTATTAAGAAATTACCTATGCTCGTTGTCTCACCCATACCCGGTCAGGAAAAATTAAATTCAAAACTTATGGCGGATTTAGGTGTTATGAAGGTCGTAGAAACCAAGAAAGAAGCTTTTACTTTTATAAAACAGCTAATCAATAATCCTGATATCTTAAAAAGAATGAGAGGGAATATTGAGAAGATTGTAAAACCTAATGCAGCAGAGGAGGTAGTAAAGTTTGCAAAAGGAATTAAATGATACTGTCAAAAAGATTAAATTATTAATCGAGACTGATAAAAATTTAGGAATAGAGGAATATTTTTTATCAAATAAAAACAAATTCAATAACTCTGATAATCCGGTATTTAAAAAACAAGAGAGATTGGATGGATTAAGAAAAATAGTTTTAAGCTGCAAAAAATGCAAACTTTATAGGACGAGAACTAACTTGGTATTTGGCGAAGGGAATCCTGATGCTGATTTGATGTTTGTTGGAGAGGCCCCCGGGAGAAATGAGGATATTCAAGGTAGGCCTTTTGTGGGCAGAGCAGGTAAACTCCTAAGCCGTATTATAAATGCAATGAACTTAAAAAGAAGCGATGTTTACATTGCTAATATCTTAAAAGATAGGCCCCCTAATAATAGAAATCCTGAAGAGGAAGAAATACAAGCCTGCACTGCTTACCTAATTGAGCAAATAGAGATTATAGAACCTAAAGTGATATGCGCCCTCGGTTCATTTGCAACAAAAGAATTACTTAAAAAGGATGAACCCATATCAAAATTAAGAGGTAAATTTTATAATTATAAAAATATTAAACTTATGCCAACATACCATCCTGCCTATCTGCTGAGGAATCCCCAGGGTAAAAAATTGGTCTGGGAAGATATGAAAGAAATTATGAGAGAACTAAAAAACGAAGTTTAATATGATAGCTAAAGTTGTAGTTAACAGACCAGTTAAAGGCCATTTTGATTACGAAATACCCCTAAAATTTAAAAATAAGATAAAGCGTGGCCAGAGAGTCAAAATTAGGTTTGGAAGCTCAAAAGCTATAGGATATGTAGTAGGAATATATCAAGAAAGCAAAATAAAAAAACTAAGGAATATTGAAGAGATAATAGATAATGAGCCCATCTTAGATGCCCATCTTCTAAGACTTACCGAAGAAGTTTCAAAATACTACTTATGTAGTTGGGGGGAAGTTTTAGATGCAGTGTTTCCTTCGGGATTGAAGAAAAACAAGATCATATTAAAAACAGATAAAGCATTAAAAAAAGATATTGAAAAATAAACTTATATATAAAGAAATTTTAAAAAGTGTTAAAGAGAATGCGTATAGAATATTCTTATATCATGCGAAAAGCGAACAGAGCAAAACAAAGACATATCTTAATTTAATCCAGCAAATTCTTAAAACAAATAAAAAAGTAATATTGCTTACTCCAGAAGTTTTATCGGTAGATATTTTAGCTAAAGACTTAGAAAGATTATATCCAGACAGAATAGCTATATTTCACAGCCGCCTTAAAATAAAAGAGAAACGTCATAATTTAAGAAAAGTCTTAGAAAATCAGGCAAAAGTTGTAATCGGTACACGTTCTGCTGTTTTTGTGCCAGTTAAAGATTTAGGTTTAATAATAGTTGATGAAGAAGAATCTGCTTTTTATAAAAAACCAGATGCACCAAAGATTAATTCAATAAAAGTTGCCGAAATTAGATGTGAGCTGCTTAAGTGTCCTTTGGTTTTAAGTAGCACGACCCCATCTGTTGAGTCCTACTATAAAGCTAAGAAGAAAAATTATACTTTGATTCAGCAGCGAGTAAGAAAACCTAAAATTGCTAAGACAGTTAAGATAATAGATTTAAGAAAAGAAAAAGATATCTATAGAAGAAAAGGTTTTTTGTCTTACTTATTACGTGATCAAATCGATGAATCCTTAAAGAGAAATCAAAAAGCTATGCTTTTCTTAAATCGACGGGGCTTTGCCACGTTTATTAGATGTAAAAAATGCGGCTATATTGCGAGGTGTAAAAGATGCGGAAAGAATCTTACATATCATTATGATAGTAAAAAACTCATATGTCATTTCTGCAATTACCAGCAGGAACCGCCTAAGATTTGCCCAAGATGCAAGAGTGCTTATCTTAGTTATACTGGTTTTGGGACAGAAAAGTTAGAAAGTATCCTTTATCACAGGTATCCTGGAAAGAAGATAAAACGACTTGATACAGACAGAATAGCCAAGAAAGGTCAGCGTTATAAAATTCTATCTGAATTTAATAAAGACAAAATAGATATTCTTGTTGGCACTCAAGTTCTATTTAGAGGTATAGACTTTATAAATACTGGCGTAATAGGTATAATTTCAGCAGATAGCGCTATGCATATAGCAGATTTTAGAGCTCAGGAGAAAACTTTTGATATGTTGTATAATATAATAAATCAAAGTATATTTCAAAATAAAGATATAAAAATAGTAATTCAGACGTATTTACCTGAGCATTTTGCCATTAAGAATGCTTCTGAATTAAATTATTTAGCATTTTATAAAAAAGAGATAGAACAGAGAAAGAGTTTAAACCTGCCGCCTTATTATCACTTTAATTACATTGCCTTAAGGGGAAAAAATAAAAAGAGAGTGATAGACAAAGCTAAAGAGCTTTCTCAGATAATAAAGAAGATGAAAAAAGGCAAGAGGTATATAAAAGTGATAGAAGCTCACCCCCTGAATGTTTCAAAATTAAGAGATTATTATAGGCAGAAAATTATAATAAAGGGGAAAGATTTAAATGCCGTAAAAAGATTGGTAGATAAAAGCCTGAAGTGCTTTAAAAAACCATCTGGAGTTATCGTTACTTTAGACATTGATGCAGTAGAATATTTTTAATAAACCTTTTCGATCTTTGCTGCTATATCTTTATAATTTATATCAACCTCATATATTTTCTTAAATTCATTAACTGCTTCTTCGGTTTTTCCCATCTTCTCGTAAGTAGTGCCCAAATTGTAAATGATTTCTTTTGTTTTATCTGTTATTCCAGGCGCTTTGGATAGAGCTCTTTTAAACTGAGTAACAGCTAAATCAAGCATTCTTTTTTCCACAAAGCATAAGCCCAGCATATTCAAAGAATTAAGTCTTTGAGAAGGATCTTTTACCGATTCTTGAAATTGACTAATTGCTTCATTTATCTTATCCTTACTCTTAAGCAGCATACCGTAATGATAGCGTGCTGCTGCATCGTTTGGAAGTTTTGAAATTCTTTCTTTTATACTTTCAAAATCTATGTTTTCTCTTTTTTCTTTTAGTTGCTTTAATTTCTGTTGCATCTGTTGCTTATCTGGATCTTTTTTCAGTTGTTGTTCCAATTTTAATATTTCTCTACCCGTTATTTTAATTTCTAAATTATCAACATTTTTCTTAGCTATGTCATTATCTGGCTGATTCTTAAGGATTTTTTTATAGATTCCTTGTGATTTATTCAAGTCATCTTTTTGGCTGTAAAGATCTGCTAATTTGAATAAGATTGAGGTATTTTCAGGATCTTTTTTAAGATTTTCTTCTACTTCTTTTATCAAAAAATCAATATCTTTTTCTGTTTTCGCTACTTTAGATTCTTTTTCTAATTTCTTAGCTCCTTCTTCATCTTTGATTTTCGTCCTGAAACTTTCCTGTTCTTCCCATTTTGCTTTGTCTATCGTCTGCAAAGCAGCTAAATCTTTTATTCCTTTTTGCGCATCCGCATCATTTGGCGCTATGTCTCTTGCTTTTTCAAAATATTCTTCAGCTTGTTTATATTCTTCTTTTTCCTGATATAATTTTCCTAATTGTTTTAAAGCTTCTACGTTATCAGGAGCAAAGCTTAAGATTTCTTTAAATGTATTCATGCTCATTTTTTCTTTGTCAAGTTCTAAAAACAGTTTAGCCAGTCTAATGTATATATTTACATTCAGGGGATCAGCGGATATAGCTTTTTCATATTCAGAAACAGCTTGTTTTAATTTTCCATTTGATTTTAATTTTTTTACATTTAAAATATAGGTTTGAGCTTTTAATTTTCTTGCTCCTTTACTAATAATGGAAGGGGGGTTTTCCTTAAAATTCTTAATATTAGAAAGATGCAGGTAATGACGAACCTCTGCTAAATCCTGTTTTAATCTTAGAGCGTGATTGAATAACTCAACTGCATATTCATAATTGTGTCTTTTGTAGGCTTGTTTACCTTTTTCGATATAATCTTCAATCTCTCGGGGTATTTTTTGATTGTTTTCGTTCATATAAAACTCCTTCAGTTGATATTATATATTAAATAAAGCGTTTTTGTCAATAAAAAATTATGAGAGCACTGAAAAACTGCGCTCTCACACGAATATTTACTAATTGGAAACGTATTTACACTAATTTTATTCGTAATAAGTAGTCCAAAATTTGTGAAGATTTGTGTGAGGTCTCTTTTTCAGAGACCTCGTTAAGTTTGAGCAAAATTTGCATTACAAGCAAATTTTGAGTTGAATTTTTAAAATAGATATGTTAATCTAAAGTATGAAATTAGTATTTTTTGGAACTTCAGAATTTGCGCTTAAACCTCTCAGTAGTCTAAAAGACTCAAAGCATGAATTAAAAGCAATATTTACTCAGCCTGATAAAAAGGGAGGCCGCAACTTAAAACCTATTGAATCTCCTGTTAAAAAATGGGCATTTGATAATAATTACCCTTTATATCAACCTCAAAATATCTTAGATGAAAAAGCTCTATTAAATCAAATAAATGCTGATATTTTTATAGTTGTAGGCTATGGAACTAAATTAACTGATGAAATTATAAACCTCCCACAGCTATATTCAATAAATATACACCCTTCATTATTGCCAGAATATAGAGGGGCGGCTCCTGTTAACCGGGCTATTATAGATGGAAAAGATGAAACAGGGGCAACTATTTTTAAAGTTACAAATAAGATAGATGCAGGTGATATAATTCTACAGGATAAGATCAGGATCGAAAAGCAAGATACCAATTTAACCCTGGACAAAAAGTTATCACAACTCGGGGCAAGATTACTTATTAAAACATTAGATTTAATAGAAAATAATGAACTTGAATTTAAACCACAGAATGACGCATCTGCTACATATGCCCCCAAGTTAGGAAAAGAGAATGGCCTAATAGATTTCTCAAAACCTGCAGAGCAAATCTTTAATCTTATAAGAGGTACTAAGGGATGGCCGTCTGCATTTACGTATTTAAATAATAAAATATTGAAAATTCACGAAGCAGAAATTATAGAACCTGATGAATTTAAAAAAGATGCAAAACCGGGAGAGATTGTAAAAGTTAAGAAAGGCAATGGAATTATAGTTAAGACACATAAAGGCTATCTAAACATATTAAGCTTACAACTTGAAGGCAAGAAAGAAATGCCGTCAAGGCAATTTATCTTAGGTCACAAAATAGAAGAAGGGGATATCTTAGGCAACTTATCTCTAACGGGGTAAATATTTAACTTGACATAAGTCAATAAGATGATAGGTTGATAAGTAAACTATGAATAAATTAACTGTAAGAGATTATAATTTAAGCGGTAAGAGAGTTTTCATGAGGACTGACTTTAACGTGCCCCTGGATGAAAATCAAAATATTGCAGATGATACCCGCATTAAAGCAGCTTTACCCACCATAAGATATATCTTAGACCAGAAGGCAAAACTTATCTTAGCCTCGCACTTAGGCCGTCCGAATGGAAAAGTAAATGAAAAATTGAGAATGGATCCTATCGGAAAGCGTTTAGAGGAACTCTTAGGTGAAAAAGTTGCAAAGCTTAATGATTGCATAGGAGAAGAAGTAAAAGAGAGGGTGAAAAATCAAAGTCAAGATGAGGTGATTCTTCTTGAAAACCTAAGATTCCATTCAGAAGAGAAAACAAATGACGAAAATTTCGCCAGGGAATTAGCTTCATTAGCGGATGTCTATGTAAATGATGCCTTTGGAACATCTCATAGAGAGCATGCCTCCATAGTTGGTATACCCAAACATCTACCGGCCTTAGCAGGATTTTTGCTTGAGAAAGAGATAAGATTTTTATCCAAAGCCGTTGAATCACCAGACAAGCCATATATAGCGATTTTAGGTGGCGCGAAGGTATCTGATAAATTAGGAGTAATTGATAACCTCATAGATAAAACAGATGAAATTTTAATTGGCGGGGGGATGGCTTATACATTTTTAAAAGCAGAAGATGTCAATATTGGCAAGTCCATATTAGAAGAAGATAAATTAGATGTAGCCAGGAATGATCTTGAGAAAGCCAAAGAAAAAAATGTCAATATAGTTTTACCATCCGACCATATAATAGCTGATAAAATAGAAAAAGATGCCGAAAGCAGAACCACAGAAGATGCAGCTATACCCGACGATTGGTTAGGTGTAGATATTGGACCTAAGACAATTCAGAGTTTTAAAGATAGTTTAAAGAAGGCTAAATTGGTTGTGTGGAATGGCCCTGTTGGGATTTTTGAGATAGATAAGTTTAAAAAAGGAACAGAAGAAATAGCCAACTTTATAGCAGAGCTTGATGCAATGACCATTATAGGCGGCGGTGATACAGCGAGCGCTATAGCTAAACTCGGATTAACTGATAAAATGAGCCATGTATCAACCGGCGGTGGTGCATCATTGATGTTCTTAGAGGGCAGCAAACTTCCTGGAATCGAAGCCCTAACAAATAAAAGGATGGTTTTATGAGAAGATATCTTATTGTAGGCAACTGGAAGATGTATAAGACAATAGAAGAAGCTGTAGGTTTCGTTAATGAATTAAAAGTAGAGATTCATAATATAAGGGATGTTGATATAGCAGTTTGTCCTCCTTTTACTGCATTAAGTAGTGTCAGGGACGCCTTAAGCGATTCTAACATATATTTGGGTGCTCAGAATATGTATTTTGAAGATGAAGGGGCCTGCACCGGTGATATATCACCTTTAATGTTAAAAGATACTGGCTGTCGTTATGTAATTTTAGGACATTCTGAAAGACGAAAAATATTCGCCGAGACAGATGAATTGATAAATAAAAAAGTAAAAGCTGCTTTAAAATACGGCCTTATTCCAATTTTATGCGTTGGTGAGACCATAGAAGAAAGAGAAGCTAATAGGACTTTTGATGTAATAAACTCACAGCTTAATAAGGATTTAGATTCAATAGAGAAAGATAACTTTCAAAAAATAGTAATTGCCTACGAACCTGTCTGGGCCATAGGAACCGGGAAAACTGCAACTGAAGAGCAGGCTCAAGAAGCCCATTCATATATAAGAAATTATCTAAAAGAAAATTCTTCTGATGAGGTAGCTGAAAAGATAAAAATATTATACGGAGGAAGTGTTAAACCCGACAACATAGAAAGCTTGATAAAACAACCTGATTTAGATGGGGCATTAGTGGGGGGAGCAAGTTTAGATGTTCGGAATTTTAGCCAAATAATCAAAAAATCTCGTGAGGTGCCAAGATAATGTTTACTTTTTTTATAGTGGTGCATGTAATAATTTGCATAGTTTTAATAGCAATAATCCTTCTTCAACCAGGACAAGGTCAAGGTTTATCTGAAACATTGGGTGGAGGAATGGCTGAATCTATTTTAGGTTCAAAAGCATCCAGTTTTTTAACTAAAACTACAACTATTTTTGCTATACTTTTTTTCATTGTTTGCCTATCAGTGACTATTTTGTCTGTCAAAAGAAGCAAATCTTTAATTAAAGAGAAACCAATTACTGAAGAAGAATCTAAAACTACTCAAAAAACACAAGAAAAGGAAAATGTCAAAAAGGCACCCTCAACCGTTGAATCACCCAAGAGCCAACCGACTAATAATTAATAATAAAAGGAACGTCGTACTAGCATTTTTTAAACTAAAGACACTGCTTTTATTGGTAGTGTTTTTAATTTTTATTCCTACTTTTTACATAAAATCAGAAGACAATCAGCAAAGAGGAGATGCCTTTGTCTCTGGTTCATCAGCCGATGCTATAATCCTTATTCCTTTTTTAGCAGATGATTCTCCTTCAAGCAGTATATGTTCCTTAGTTTTTAACGGGCTCACCAAAGTTGATAAGAATCTAAAAATAGTTGGAGATTTAGCTAAGGATTGGCAAGTCTCAAAAGATAAATTGACTATTACTTTTCATTTAAGAGAAGGAATCAAATGGCAGGATGGTAAGGAGTTTACTGCAGAAGATGTTAAATTTACCTTTGATGCTATCCTTGATCCAAAGAATGCATCACCATATATTGCAAGCTACCAGGATATAGAAGAAGTTAAAGTAATTAATAAATATACTGTTCAATTTAAATATAAAAAACCCTATGCCCCCGCATTATCAAAGTTAGGTCTTGGCATAATACCAAAACATATATTAGAAGGAAAAAATATCAGAAAATCACCCTTTAAAAGAAAACCGATTGGAACAGGTTCCTATAAACTCACAACCTGGAAGACTGATCAGTATATGATCTTAGATTCATTTAAAGATTACTTTGAACACACTCCCTATATGGATAAATATGTAACGAGAGTTATTCCTGATCAGACAGTCCAGTTTTTAGAATTAATTACAGGCGGTATTGATTATATGGGTCTTACCTCATATCAATATAGATATCGCACTGATAGTAAAAAATTCAAAGAGAGATTTAATAAATATAAATACCTTGCTCATTCCTACGCTTATATAGGATACAATTTAGATGAACCTTTATTTAAAGACAAAAGAGTTCGGCAGGCTTTGTCATATGCCATTGATAAAGAAGGCATAATAGACGGAGTGCTAATGGGTTTAGGCGAAGAATGCACTGGCCCTTTTTTAAAGGGCAGTTTGTATTATAATGAAAATGTAAAAAGATATCCATATGATCCTGAAAAGGCAAAACAACTGCTGAAGGCAGCAGGATGGATTGATTCTGATAACGACGGAATCTTAGAAAAAGATGGCAAAAAATTTTCTTTTAAACTAATAACCAATCAGGGCTACAAGCAAAGAGAAGACATAGCCACTTTAGTTCAACGTTACTGGGGCGATATTGGAATAAAAGTGAGCATACAGACAATTGCCTGGCAGACTTTTATAAATGAATTTATAGACAAAAAAAATTTCCAGGCAGTTATTTTAGGATGGACCATACCCATAGATCCTGATATCTATAATGTGTGGCATTCTGATTCAGCCAGAGAAGGAGGACTTAATTTTATTAAGTATAAAAATCCTGAAGTAGATAGATTGATTGAAGAGGGAAGGCAGACCTTTAATCAGGGAAAAAGAAAAGAGATTTATCAAAAGATTCATACAATTTTAGCTAAAGAGCAGCCTTATACCTTCTTATATTTTCCTTATGCTTTGCCAGCGCTCCATAAAAGGTTCAAAGGCATTGAGCCGGCACCGGCAGGATTAATGTATAATTTTATTGACTGGTATGTGCCCAAGATGGAGCAGAAATATACCCTTACTGAATAAAAATGATAAGATATATCGTAAAAAGAGTATCTTTAATAATCCCCATGTTACTCGGGATATCTATATTGACAATTCTAATTATGCACCTTGCGCCCGGCGATCCCACCAGCATCCGTTACGGCTTAAATCCTGAAGTATCAGGTTCAGCAAGAGCTCATCTAAAAGAAATTTATGACTTAGATAAATCTATTATGGTTCAATATACCAGATGGCTTAAGCGTATAGTTACTCTGGATTTTGGCCGTTCCTTTATAGACAATCGGCCTGTCATAGAAAAAATAAAAGAGCGTCTCCCCGCAACTTTATTGTTGCAAATATCAGCCCTATTGTTGATTTTTACTATAGCCTTGCCTGTAGGAGTACTCTCTGCTATTAAGCAGAACTCTGCCTTTGATAAGATAACCACCTTTTTAGTATTTATAGGATTTGCTATGCCTACATTCTGGCTGGCGTTGCTTTTAATGTGGTTTTTCGGTTTTCAGCTTGAGTGGTTTCCTGTATCAGGCATGAGACCATGGCATGTTCTATTTTTATCTGGAGGTGAGAAGATTATAGATTTATTATGGCATCTAGTTCTACCTGTTGTAACACTTGCCTTCACAGGATTAGCCGGCATATCCCGTTACACCCGCTCAAGCATGCTTGAAGTAATAAGGCAGGATTATATCAGAACAGCAAGAGCCAAAGGTCTTCCTGAAAATAAGATAATTTATAAACACGCCTTAAAAAACGCCTTACTTCCAATATTAACCATACTGGGATTAACTTTGCCCGCTTTAATAAGTGGAAGCTTTATTTTTGAGACTATATTTGCCTGGCCTGGGATGGGAAGATTGGGCTATACAGCAATTATGCAGTATGATTATCCTACAGTTATGGGAGTAGGTTTAATCGCTACATTCTTGACATTGTTTGGTATATTGATTTCAGATATATTGTACGCTGTAGTGGATCCGAGGATAAGATATGAATAGGGCAACAAGAAGCTGGAGAAGAAGAACTGCATATTTAGGACTTAGTATTATTATAGCTATGTTTATAGTGGCTATTTTTGCGCCTTATATAGCTACATATAATCCCACCCAGACCAATTTAAGGCCAGGGGCAAGACTTCAGTTTCCATCAAGAAAACATCTTCTGGGGACAGATGAATTGGGGCGTGATGTTTTCTCTCGTATGGTTTACGGTGCAAGAATATCATTAACTGTTGGTTTTGTTGCTGTGGGTATTGCTCTTTTAATCGGAGTTACATTGGGTGCAATATCTGGCTATTTTGGTGGTTGGATTGATATTGTCATCATGCGTTTTGTTGAAATAGTTATGTGTTTTCCGCGTTTATTTTTAATCTTAATGCTTATAGCTTTCTTAGGTCCAAATATTATAATAGTTATGGCAGTTATTGGATTAACCGGCTGGTGCGGATTAGCCCGATTGGTCAGAGCAGAGTTTCTTTCTCTAAAACAAAGAGATTATATTCAGGCAGCTCGCGCTTTAGGTGCATCTGATTTTAGGATAATCTTCAGGCACATCTTGCCTAATGCTTTAGGACCTGTTTATGTTAGCGCTACCCTGGGCGTAGGCGGGGCGATTCTAACAGAATCTGCGCTCAGTTTTTTAGGTTTAGGGGTACAAATTCCAAACCCTTCATGGGGTAATATTTTGACATCTGGTATGAGTTATATTGAGAGCGCCTGGTGGCTGATGCTGTTTCCAGGCTTAGCTATTCTTGTTACGGTACTAAGTTATAATTTAGTAGGTGAGGCCTTAAGAGATTTAACGGATCCGAGATTAAGAGGTTATGAATAGTAATAGCAAGATGCTTAAGTTACGAAACTTAAAGACTTATTTTTACACATCAGCGGGTATAATTAGGGCCTGTGACGACGTAAGTTTCGATATTGAAAAAGGCAAGAATTTAGGTCTGGTGGGTGAATCAGGCTGCGGCAAAACAATATGCTGTTTATCTATATTAAATCTTCTGCCGGAAGAGGCTAAAATTTTATCAGGCGAGGTTATCTTTGAAAATAAGAATCTTCTTAACTTAAACCAGGATGAGTTAAGAAAGATAAGAGGAAACAAGATATCAATGGTCTTTCAGGAACCTATGACTTCTTTGAATCCTGTCTTAACCGTTGGCGAGCAGATTACAGAAGCAATTACAGCTCATAAAGGCATATCCTATAAACAGGCAAAGAATGAAGTTATGGAATTATTAGATAAAGTAAAAATTGATAATCCTATACAAAGATTCGATGACTATCCGCATAACTTAAGCGGAGGGTTGAGGCAGAGAGTTATGATTGCTATAGCTATAAGCTGTAAGCCACAAATATTAATCGCAGATGAACCCACGACTGCTTTAGATGTAACCATACAGGCAAAAATACTCGACCTTTTAGATGAACTGCAGGATAAGATGCATCTTTCGGTATTGATAGTTAGCCATGATTTTGGAGTAATTGCGCGATTGGCTGATAAGGTAGCTGTGATGTATGCGGGAGAATTGGTAGAATATGCTGAATCAAAAGAAATTTTCAATAATCCACTTCATCCGTACACACAGGATTTACTTTCGTCCGTCAAGCAGCTCAAGCATAAAGATAAAAGGTTAACCACTATTAAAGGAACAGCGGCTAAGACATACAGAATAACAAACAGATGCAAATTCAGTAGCAGGTGCAGAAAAGTTTATGATAGATGTAAAAAACATGC
>CAZKQD010000018.1:15822-17675 GCA_964554835.1 uncultured Planctomycetia bacterium
GTAGGTGAGTCCGGATGCGGTAAAACAACGGTTGGCAAATTATTGTTAAATCTCATTAAGCCAGATGAGGGTGAAGTCAGGATAGGAGGAGTTGATATATCAGAGAAACATGCAGATATAGACTTAAAGAAAAAAGCTCAGATTATTTTTCAGGATCCCTATGGATCATTAAATCCCCGAATGAAAGTAGAAGATATTATTCTAGAGGGAATTGATATATTTAAGCTTTATACAGGAAAAGAAAGAAACAAAAGATTAAGAAGACTTTTAGATATTGTAGGCCTTGCCTTTAGTGCTAAGAATAAATACCCTCATCAGTTTTCAGGAGGGGAGAGACAGAGAATAGGTATTGCCAGAGCCTTATCGGTTGAGCCTGAATTTATTGTCTGTGATGAACCTGTTTCATCATTAGATGTCTCGATTAGGGCTCAAGTTTTAAATTTACTTAAAGACCTTCAGGAAGAATTTGCCTTAAGTTATCTTTTTATAAGCCATGACTTAAATGTTGTAAGGTATATTTCAGATAGAATTGCTGTTATGTATAAGGGCAAGATTGTTGAGAAAGCAGAAAGCGGTAAGCTTTATTATGAGCCCCGCCATCCTTATACCAAATATCTGCTTTCTGCGAATCTATCTGCAGAACCCAAGCAGAGGTTTAAGAAGCTTGCTTATGAGGTAATTGAGAAAGAGGTTGCGGATGAAGGAAAGGGATGTATATTTTATCCATTGTGCCCTGTCTCAAGAAATATCTGCCAAGAGATTAACCCTTCCTTTGAAGAAGTAGAACCTTATCATTATGTAGCTTGCCATTTATATAAAAGGTAAATAAAATTTTTCTTGACAAACCCAATTGAAGTATTTATACTACATCTATACTACATTTGTAGTATAGAGGAGATGGTCATGAAGGAAAAAAACAAAGTTACAATAAAGATTCCAAGGACCCTATATAAAAAGCTAAAACAGCAGATTAAAGGTACCGGATTTAGCAGTGTAAATCAATTTATTGTACACTGCATGCGAGATATTACATCAAGCGGAAAGTTAGACAAACCTGAAAGCAGATTAACCGAAGAAGAGATAGCCATTTTAAGACAAAGGTTACGTAATTTAGGTTATATAGAATAAATAAAAAGGATATATGATGGAGCATTTATCTAAATTAGAAAATCAGAGCATATATATTATAAGAGAGGCCTATAGTCAATTCAGGAAAGTTGCGGCTTTATGGTCTATCGGCAAGGATAGTTCCGCATTAGTCTGGCTTATTCGAAAGGCCTTCTTTGGCAAAATCCCATTTCCTATCTTACACTTAGACACAGGATATAAATTTAAAGAGATTTACAAGTTTAGAGATAAGTATGCAAAGAGGTGGAACTTAAATCTTATAGTCAGTAAAAATCAGGAGGCAATTGATAGAGGTATTTCACCTGATAGGGGGAAGCTTGAATGTTGTAATGAATTAAAAACTAATGCCTTAAAACAGGCCATAAATAAACATAAATTCAGAGCTTTATATCTTGGTATAAGAAGAGATGAACACGGAATTAGAGCTAAAGAAAGGGTTTTTTCGCCCAGAGATGAGGATTTTGAATGGGATTATAAAAATCAGCCTCCTGAATTATGGGACCAGTATAAAACGAAAGCAAAGGATGAGGAACATTTAAGAATACATCCATTGTTAGGTTGGCGTGAGGTAGATATCTGGGAGTACATAAAAAGAGAAAATATCCCTGTTGTAGATTTATATTTTGCAAAAAACGGCAAACGTTATAGAAGTATTGGATGTAAAACCTGTTGTAATCCTATTACATCAGATGCTGATACAATTGATAAGATAATTAAAGAATTAA
>CAZKQD010000018.1:17775-19481 GCA_964554835.1 uncultured Planctomycetia bacterium
TAATGTTAGAGTTATCTTTAGGTTTCATAATTAGTATAATTATAATTGCTTTTTTATGTGAATATATGGACTCAACTTTAGGAATGGGCTATGGCACAACTTTAACCCCTGTACTTCTACTTTTTGGTTTTAAACCCCTTCAGATAATACCTGTGGTGTTATTATCAGAGCTAATAACCGGAGTTTTAGCAGGAATTTTTCATCACAGGGAAGGAAATGTTAATTTGATGCCCAAGTCAACAAATATCCCTCTTATTATAAAAAAGCTAAAATCGTTAGGATATATTGAAAGTTTTAAAAGAGGCATTCCTTCACATCTAAAAATTGCTTTACTTTTAGCCATTTGTAGTATTATTGGGACAATAGTTGCAGTATTTGTAGTTTTAAACATTCCTAAATTTTGGCTAAAGATTTATATCGGTCTGTTAGTTCTTTCAATGGGAATAATTATCATTATCTGTCTTAATAAAAAATTTAATTTTTCATGGAAGAAAATAACTACCTTAGGATTAATAGCTTCATTTAATAAGGGGATGAGCGGCGGAGGCTATGGACCGGTAGTAACCGGCGGACAAATTCTATCAGGAGTGGAAAGTAAAAGCGCTGTAGGAATTACATCATTAGCTGAAGGACTTACATGTCTGGTCGGAGTAATAGCATATATAGTTATTTCAAAAAGTCCTCTTGACTGGAGACTCGCACCTTTTATTATAACTGGTGCTGTGCTTTCGGTGCCGTTTTGTGCTAAAACCGTAAAAAAGATAAGTGCAAGAAAATTAAAATTGGCTATTGCTGTACTTACTATAATTTTAGGCACATTTACTATCATAAAAACACTAAGGGGAATATAGTTTTATGGAAAGACAAGTTCTTAAATTCGTCATTGTTGGCCATGTTGACCACGGCAAGTCAACACTTATTGGCAGACTTCTTCATGATACTAATTCCTTACCACCTGATAAGATTGAAGAGATTAAAAAAGCCTCTAAGGAGTTGGGCAAAAAAACCGAATTTGCTTATCTGTTGGACCATTTGGAAGAAGAACGCCAGCAAGGGGTCACTATTGATACGACCCAGGTATTCTTTAAGACTGAAAAACGTGAATATGTAATAATTGATGCACCAGGTCATGTTGAGTTTGTTAAGAATATGATGACTGGTGCCTCACAAGCAGAAGCTGCACTTTTGATAGTAGATGCCCAAGAGGGGGTAAGAGAACAGACCAAGCGTCATGCTTATATCTTAGGCATGTTGGGTTTACAGCAGGTAATTGTTATTATAAATAAAATGGATTTAGTAGGATATAAGCAGGAGCATTTTAAAAAGATAAAGGCAGATACAGATAAGTTCTTAAATTCTATAAATATTGAAGCTGATTATTATATACCTATTTCTGCATTAAAAGGAGATAATGTAGCTAAAAAGAGTAAAAATACGAAATGGTATAAAGGTAAGACTACACTCGAAAGTTTAGATTATCTAAAAAGTAGATTATCAGCAGAGAATAAACCTTTAGTCTTTCCTGTTCAGGATGTTTATAAAATTGACGAAAAAAGAATAGTTGTAGGCAGAATTGAAGCAGGGAGGATAAGACAGGGTGATGAGATTAAGATATTGCCGGATGATAAAATAACTAAGGTTAAATCGATTGAGAAGTTCAAAGAAGCTGTAAAAGAAGCAGAGGCAGGTGAGTCAATAGGCATAAC
>CAZKQD010000019.1:0-1169 GCA_964554835.1 uncultured Planctomycetia bacterium
TTACCAATACAGAACTTAGAAAATATCCTGTCAAGAATATCATCTGGAGTCGTCTGGCCTGTAATTCTTTCTAAATTTTTCACTGTTTCTTTTAGGTCTTCGGCTATAAATTCTATAGATAAACTTTCATCTACTGCTGATAAACCTTTTTTTAAATTATTGTATGCATCTCTTATAGCAGCTTTATGACGCATATTATTAACCATTAGTTCAGAAGTAGACAATATCTCTCCTCTAAAAATTGTATCAGTTATAGCTTTTTCTAATTTGTCTAAATTTCTGCCTTTTAAAGCTGAAATTTTAACTACTTTCTTTTTCTTTAAGAAACTTCTTATTTTATCTAAATTGATTTTAGTTGGCAGATCGATTTTATTAATAGCTACAATTATCTTCTTGCCCTTTATGTACTTAATAACATCTTTATCTTCTTTATCAATAGGACCGTTATTATCTAATATTAAGATGACTATGTCTGCTGTCTTTAAATACTTCTTACTGCGAGTAATACTTTCCTTTTCTACTACATCTGTTGGTTTAAGAATACCTGCAGTGTCAACTATCCTAAGTGGAATACCCCTTAAATTAATCAACTCCTCAATGGCATCACGAGTAGTTCCTGCCAGAGGCGTAACTATTACCTTCTCCTTTTTTATAAGACTATTCATAAGGGAGGATTTGCCGACATTTGTCTTGCCGCATATAACAGTTGTTATCCCCTCGTTTAAGATTATGCCTTGATCAGATGAATCTAACAATTTCTTTAAGTCTGATAATACTTTCTTTGTTCTCTTTCTTAAGGTGTCAATATCAATAGGTTCTATGTCTTCCTGTGTAAAATCAATAGATGCTTCAACTGAAGATAAAATATCGACTAATTGTAAGCGAATCTTCTTTATTTTTTTAGATAAATCACCCTCCAGATGATTTATAGCAATTTTTAAGCTAGCATCAGTTTTGGCATTAATTATATCTAAAACTGCCTCGGCTTGGGTTAAATCTATGCGTCCATTTAAAAATGCACGTTTTGTAAACTCTCCTGGTTCTGCTAACCTTGCTCCACTGTTGAGCACTGAATCAACTATCCTCTTCATAGAAACAATACTACCGTGTGAGCTTATTTCAACTACATCTTCTTTTGTATAACTTTTCGGTGCACGCATAACAGTAAG
>CAZKQD010000019.1:1269-17574 GCA_964554835.1 uncultured Planctomycetia bacterium
AATCCATCCATAATGAACGGTATAGGTTTTAAATTCAGAGGGGCTTTTTTTATCTTTGGAGATAAATATTTTATCTGCAATTTTTAGAGAGTCTTTTCCGCTTATACGGATAATACCTATTCCTGCCTGGCCTAAGGGGCTGGAGATAGCTGCAATTGTATCTTCCAGATCGAATCTGTACCTAACCATTTTTATCTGCTTTAATTATCGCAATTGCCTCAGCCACAACAAACAATGAGCCTGTTATCAGTATCAGATCTCCTTCCTTTGCTTTATTTTTAGCCAGTTTAATGGCATATTTTAATTTTTTTCTTATATACACTGTTTTCTTATCAGATATATATTTTTTAAGACGCTCAATTTTAGCCGCTCGAGGATGGTCAGCTTGAGACAGAATTATTTTATCGCTTATCTTTTCTAAAGTTGAACATATTCCTTTAATATCTTTATCTTTTGAGATGCCTAAAATTAAAATTAATCGTCTATAGTTAAAAATATTTTGCACTGCCCTTCTTAAGACTTTAGCGCTGGCTTTATTCTGGGCTCCGTCTAAAACTATAAGAGGCCTTTTTGAAATCACTTCTAATCTTCCTGCCCATTTTGCTTTTTTTATACCCTTTTTAATGGCAGAATGAGGCACGTTTATATTATGAAAACGTAAGGCTTCAACTGCTCCAATGCCTGATGCTGCATTTATTAGCTGGTGTCTGCCTAACAGAGAAGTCTTTAAACTATTATATGTATCATCAAATATGCCCTTGGTTTCAAAGAATTGATATTTACCGTTAATTCCAATAGGCTTAAATGAAATATCTACACCTACAACAAATAATTTGTTTTTTTTCTTGCAAGCAGTTTCTTCTATTACATCTATGGCCGCTTTTGGCTGAATTGCACTTATTACTACGGAATTTCTCTTTATAATGCCTGCTTTCTCACAACTAATCTTACTCAGGGTTTTTCCCAGTTTATCTGTATGTTCATGGCTAATAGGAGTGATAACGCATACCAAAGGCTTAATAACGTTTGTAGCATCAAGCCTGCCTCCAAGTCCTGTCTCAATTACCATAAAGTCAACTTTCTTATATTCAAAATAACGAAAAGCTAATATAGTATATACTTCAAAAAATGTAGGAGAATCATTGGTTTTCCTTACATATTCATCAATCGCACTCTTTATCCTTTTAGTTAAGAATATTAAATCTCTTTTATTGATTAATTTCCCATTAATCGTTATCCTTTCACGGAAGTTATGCAAATGAGGTGAAGTATAAAGACCTACTTTAAAACCTGCAGATTTTAGAATATTAGCAATAAAGACAGCGGTAGAACCTTTCCCCTTTGTCCCGGCAATATGAATAGATTTAATGCTTTTGTGGGGATTATCTAACAGTTTTAAGATGTCTCTTACTCTCTTAAGTCTCAACTCATTATAAGGAAAAGATTTCTTTCTTTCATAGTTAATAAATGAGTTCAGATACAGGATAGCTTCTTGGTAGTCGAACATTTTAATGCCTAAAATGTCTTATTCCAGTAAAGACCATTGACATATTAAGTCTATCCGCCTCCCGGATTATCTCTTCATCTTTAATTGAGCCACCAGGCTGAATAATAGCTCTTATGCCCGCTTTATGTGCAGCTTTAACAGCATCTTCTTTGGGGAAGAAAGCATCACTTGCTAAGACAGAGCTTTTTGACCTTTTTCCTGCTTTTCTGGTTGCGATTATAACTGAATCGACTCTGCTCATCTGCCCTGCACCTATGCCGACTGTCTGATTTCCTTTTACCAAAACGATAGCATTTGACTTTACATATTTACAGACATTCCATGCAAATAACAATGAATTTATCTGTTCGGGGGTGGGTTTCTTTTTGGTTACAACTTTTAAACTTTTACGATTTACTTCAATAATATCTTTTTCCTGCAGGAGTATGCCTCCTGTTATCTTCTTAATATCTATATCCATGCCCCTTTTATCTATCTTGGGTATATCTAAAATCCTAATGTTTTTCTTTTTTCTTAAAATCTCTAAAGCCTTTTCTGTATAACCCGGAGCCAATACGCACTCAATAAAATCCTCATTTATCAATTTGGCAGTATCTTCATCAACTATTTTATTTAAACCAACAACGCTTCCAAATGCAGACATTGGGTCGCATTCTAAGGCGTTTTTATAAGCCTCTTTTAAATCTTTAGATTTAGCTACGCCAGAAGGATTAGTGTGTTTTATAATACATGCAGCAGGCTCAGTAAAGTCTTTAATTATTTCTAAAGCAGAGTTTAAATCCATTATGTTATTAAAAGAAAGTTCTTTGCCATGTAGCTGTTTAGCCTGGCTAACACTTGGCTCTGTAACTTTATCATCTCGATAGAAGGCTCCTTTCTGATGTGGGTTTTCACCGTATCTTAAATCTTGAATCTTTTTTAAATGTAATTCAACTTCTTGAGCAAAGGAAAAATCACTTCCATATCTCTTTTTATTGGGACTAATTAGGTTAATATTAGCTTTTAGATATTTGTATATGATTTTGTCGTACTCAGAAGTGTATTTAAAGGCTCTCGCTGCCAGTTCGGCTAATGTCTTATCGCTGAGTCGATTATTATTATCTTTTAACTCTTCTATAAGACGGAAATATTGATCGGGATCACATACTGCCGCAACATACCTGTAATTTTTAGCAGCAGCGCGAAGTAAAGTAGGGCCGCCTATATCTATATTCTCAAGGGCATCTTTCAATTTAGAGCCTTCTCTATCTATTGTTTCTTCGAAGGGATAAAGATTTACTATTACCATGTCGATTAATCCAATGCTTGCATCTTTTAATTCTCTTATGTGTTTTTTATTATCTCTTTTAGCTAAAATCCCAGCATGTATTTTTGGATGTAGAGTTTTTACTCTTCCGTCTAACATTTCCTTTACATTAGTATATTCGGAAACAGACTTAACAGGAATACCGGCTTGAGCTAAAACTTTTTTTGTCCCCCCTGTTGAGATAATTTCAACATTAAGGCTATGAAGTTCTTTGACAAAATCTACTAAATTTCTCTTATCCGATACACTTATTAAACTTCTTTTGACTTTAACCACCTAATACCTCCTATAAGAAGTTTTAATTTTAAATTTTGGATATTTAATTCTTCTTCTAACGTTTTTATATCTTGAATAATATCCTTTTTCTCTACTTTTAACTCAGATAATCTATTTTGCCATTTATTTCTTTCTTTATGAGTTAGTTTTATGTTTGATTCTTTGGATAATAAATTATTTGTTTCCTTTGTAGTAGATTCTATATTCTTTAATATTCTCTTTTTACTTTTTAATCTTATTAAAAGATTGCTGATTTCAGCCTTTATTTTTTCTCTATATTCATCTAATCCACTTTCTGAATTTTTAATTTCTAAGTCCAACTTTTGCTTTTCTCTCTTAAACTCATCCTTTAATTCTTTTACTTTAGCATTGAATTTTTCCTTTTTATCAGATAATGAAGTTCTTAATTTATCCACCTTCTGCTTAATCTCGTTTTTTTTCTCTATTACAGCTAAGAAAGAAGGATCTTTAGAAAGCACTTTTTCTCTGGCTTCCTTTTCATCAAAAAACAGTCCACATCCGCCAAGATTAATTAAAAAAACTACTACTATACTAATAATATAAAATCTATAAAATTTAAGTTTTCTCATTTAAATTTCTAAACATTAAATCTAAAATCAATTATATCGCCGTCTTTCACAATATAGTCTTTTCCTTCAAGCCTTAAAGCATTATTTTTTCTGCATTCAGAAAAGCTGCCAAATTTAATAAAATCCTCATAATTAATGACCTCTGCCTTAATAAAACCTCTCTCTATATCGCTATGAATTTTACCTGCTGCATCCTTAGCTTTTGTTTCACGCGGAATAGTCCAGGATTTTAATATATCATTTTTTGTTGTAAAAAATGATATCAAATCCAGCATTGAATAAGCTGCTTTTATAAATTTTGATCTGGCTGAATCGCTAATGTCCAACTCTTCCAAAAATTGCCTCTGTTCATCGTTATTTAACTCTAAAATCTCCGCCTCTATCTTAGCACAGAACTTGATTGCGGTTAACTTTTTTTCATCAATAATTTTTTGAAAATCTTCCGCAAGCGGCAAATTCATGTTATCCTCATCAACGTTAGCTAATATCATTAGTGGTTTCTTACTTAAAAAACCAAATCCACTTAATATATTTTCATCTTTTTGATTAAATTCTAAATTGCGCAGTGGTTTCTCTTTTTCTAAAGAATCTTTGCATTTCTTAAGTAAGGTGTATTCTCTCTCGTATTCTTTCTTGCCGCCTTTTAATTCTTTTTCTATTTTATCAACTCTCTTCTCTATAATTTCTAAATCTGCCAAAATAACCTCGGTCTCAAGCTGCTCCAGGTCCCTGACCGCATCAATGTTTCCTAAAGGATGCAAAACGGTCTCATCAGTAAATAATCTTATAATATCTACTAAAGCATCAACTTCTTTAATATGAGAAGAAGAAAAGCATTTATAGGTATCTCTTGAGGGTTCTGTTTCATCTACAAAACTTATTTCTGATTTAATTATTTTTTTAGGACTAATTATTTGAGCTAGTTTATCTATTCTTTTATCTGGAACTTTAATATTACCAAAGCGAAGTTCTTTTCTTTTGACAGAATAATCATCTATTTTGGTATTTCTACCACTAAGTGCGCTAAAAACAGTCGTTTTACCGCTTTGAGGTAGACCTATTATGCCTATTTTCATACTTAATCCTTAATAAGCGGATTTATTATCCCATAAACCCAACTTCTATTCAAGAAAAAAATCTCTATGTATACATCTTTCTTATTATGAGGAAAAAATCTTTATCTGAAGGGCTTTTTTAAGGTGGTGATATGAAAGTAATACTTGCTTATTTTTATATTTAAATTTTTCTTCCAATTAACTCTTTTATGCTCTGCCCTGCTTTCCTGTCCAGATCGATAAAATTAAGTCCTAAATCGTAATTATTTTTAGCTTCTCTCTGTTTATCAACCCATACTACTCTCGTTAATATTTTTTGAGGTTCTTTACCCTTTATATCAATTACAATATTTAATATAATTTCCCTATCTAACATATGGTTGATTTCTCTGGCGCTATCTCTTTTCAGGGGACAGCCGAAATTAAACACCCAGCCCAAACACTTAGTGCACGTCTTACATTCCCATTTTTTTGGCCAATTTAAACGCATACCTCCTAAGCTTATATCTTTTGTTCTCACTGGTATATCTTCAGTAAGTTTTGTTTTTTTATCTTTTCGCAAAATCTGGCTTTTAAGTCCTATATTGATATTATATCTTTTATGTCTTCTTCTTTCTTTAACCATTTTTATCCCACATATGAGACGTTTTGAGTAGCTACTTTATCTCTATATTCAACTGGAGAAATATCTATGTATTTCTTAAACACTTTACTAAAATAATTAGGATCTTGATAACCTACGGCGAATGAAATTTGTGCTATACTAAGACGTAAATCTTTAAGCAATTTTACAGAGGCTTCTAATCGAACCTTAGTTAAGTAATCAATAAAAGTTGTCTCATGTTCTTTTTTAAATTGATGAGAAAAATAATATGGACTTAAATTTACAGCTTCAGAAACTTCACTTAAATTTAAATTAGATCTATAATAATTTTCATTTATGTAATCCAGAGCTTTACTTATAGCATCCTGCAGATGAGATTTAGAACGACGGGAACTCATGAAAGCAACTTCTTCAAATCTTGAGATAAATATATAACTAATAAAAGATCTTAAGAAATTAACCAAAACATTAAATTGGTTTTTATCTATAGCGATAAGATTTTTAAACCTTTTCATAACTTCACTCATTAAAATTTCATTGCCTATAGTTTTTCTCTCTGCAGGAAACTTAGTGCCTTTTATTTTTATCTGGCCAGATAAAACTATACCATAAACTTTCCTATTGACCATCACGGGGATAATTATCCTTCTGGTTTTTAAAAAGCAATTGTGTATAACTAAATCTTTCTTACTAATGGCCTTCTGAATATCTTTTAGTAATAATTTGTTACACTCTGTCTTTTTCCTGGTTGAATAAACTAATTTACAAAGACTATCAATTTCGCAATAATCATCAACTTTATCTTTATTAAATTGAAAAAAAAATAATTCTAATCCAAAAAAATTAAACAAAAGACTATTTAATTTTTTTACAATATCTAAATTATTTAATCTATCTATCTCTATAAGAGTAGTCATTTGTTTAAATCTTTTATCTTTTGCATTAATTACTTTATTTTATAAAATAGATATCATCTATCCAGATAGTTCTCTATAAATATACCACGTATCATTTTTTTGTCAACCTATTTTCCTTGCTTTAACTGGGTAATTTTTTGCTATTCTAAATAAAACATTATGTTCTTTTTTATCTCTAAATGCTGGAATTACATTCTCTTTATGCACTTTACCATCGACTATTATTTGATCAGGGCCATCATATTTAATCATTTTTATTTTATAAGTAGCATTTCTAAATATTCTTTTAATAGTACACTCATTCCAATCATTTGGCATAATAGGTTCAATTCTTAAACCGTCGTATTCAGGACGTATTCCAAGAAGCCAATCAATAGCAACCTTATATAGCCAGCAAGCTGAACCTGAATACCAACTCCATCCACCTTGGCCGAAATTCTTAGAGTCCGGGCCATCGACATTGCCAGAAGCAACATATGGCTCTGCTTTATAAACGTTAGGTTCCATACCTCTTTTTATAGGTAAGAATTTACTATACAATTCCCAGGCTTTTTCTGATCTACCTGCTATAACCTCGGCCATCACTGCCCAGCAGGCAGCATGCGTATATAATCCACCATTTTCTCTTGTTCCAGGGGCATACCTTGAAAGATATCCTATCTTTTTATCTGGCCTTGAATAAGCTGGATAGAAAAGTAGTGGTCCATATTTACAATATAGATGCTTATCTAGTGAATTTAGTATAGATTTTAACCTAGATTGAGGCACAACATTATTAATTATTGCCCAGGTTTGAGCATTTAAGAATATCTTTCCCTCCTGCTGCGATTTGCTTCCTAGGCGCCTTCCGTCATCAGTAGTGGCTCTTATATACCAGGCACCATCCCAGGCATGTTTGTTTATATTTTCTCTTAATTTGTCAGCTTCACTCGTCAGTCTTTGACTTGTTTTTTTCTTATTTAATCTTAGCAACAATTCAGCCCATTCTGATAAAATACCACACAAGAAATGACTAAGCCAGATAGATTCCCCTTTCCATTTATACCCGGCTCTGCATAAACCATCATTCCAATCTCCCTCGCCGATAAGAGATAAGCCTCGTGGACTTAATCTACTGAGAGATTTATCTATAGCTTTAAAACAATGATCTAAAATAGAGGTTTTTCTGTTGCTATCAATAAAATCAACCTTCTCTTTTAAAAATTCAAAATCAGCGGTTTCTTTTAGATAACTTATACATATAAAAGGGAGCCACAAAAGATTATCTGTTATGTTGCTTTTGGGTCCTAAGTTAGTCAGAGGACTCCACCAATGCTGCACAGTGCCATCTTCAAACTGATGAGAAGCATTAAGAAGTATCTGCTTTTTGGTAAATTCAGGATCTATAGTTAAAAAGATCTGAGAATCCTGCAACTGGTCGCGGAATCCAAAATCACCGCCCATCTGATAGTAAGCAGATCTTCCCCAGATACGGGCCGATATGGCTTGATATTTTAGCCAATAATTATTCATAATATTAAATGCCTTATCAGGAGTCTCAATGTGAAACTTATCCAACATATCAAGCCACATCTTTTTTGTATCCTTTAAAGCGTACTGGGCTTGCGTAACTGAATTATATTTTGAGATAATTTTATCTGCCTGTTTTCTATTGTCGGCTAATCCTAAAAGAAAAACTATTCTTTTTTCTTGTTTTGGCTTTAATTTTACATTCACATGGAGACTGCCTATTGAATCATTCCACTTACCATCTGTCTTAGAGCATACTCCATCCTTCACGGCTTGGGGATTATTAAAATCTCCGTATTGACCCAAGAACTTCTCTTTATCGCCATCAAAGGAGGTAGGTTGTACATTGGAAGAATGGAAGGCTATATAGTCCCACGGGTTATTCCAGTGTTCCCCATCTTCCTTTTGAATAGTCCATAAACGCTTGGATGCGAATAGGGTTCTCTTTTTGGAATCATAGAAGGTTTCAATAAATAATTTAGAAAATTCTCTATGCGCATCTGGCGCTACACCTAATGCCCATTCCAGGTAAGTAAATATACTTAAATCTTTCCTGCGGGAACTTTGGTTCTTGAGAGATATCGTCCATATTTCTAAAGGATCATTAGGCGGAACAAATATGGTCAAGGTGCTTAAAATATCATTATGGAGAGTTTCAAATGTGCTATATCCAAGTCCATGCCGGCATGTATAACGTTTGACTTTTCTTCTTACAGGATGGTATGTACAGGACCAAAATTGTCCTTTTTTATTATCTCTAATGTAGACGTATTTACCCCAATTATCCCTTATTAAATCTTGATTCCAGCGGGTAATCCTGTTTTTCCCGGCATGACGAAACCAGCTATATCCTGATCCTGTCTGAGATATAGCCAGACCATAATTTTCACTATTGGAAATTATATTAACCCAGGGTTTAGGCGTTTGAGGGGTCTTTATTACGTATTCTTTGCCATCATCTACAAAATAACCATAAGGAGTTTCAAATTCTTTCATAATAATAGAAACTTAACCAATTTAATCTTTCTGACTGAGTTCTTTATTTATTATAGGGACTAGTTTTTTAGTAAATTCTTCAGCTGTTTTCTTACCTAAAAGTAAATAATCAAGTTCTGGGGTTATATACTTTCCCTCAACCTCTCTCCATCTCGGATAGAATGGCGAATAAACAGCAAATTTCACTGCTTCATTTAACATGCCCTTATTTAAAGGCTTTTTTGGACTTCCTGTCCAATAAGGACCTTCAGCAATCTTTCTATTGGCGGGCTGGGCTAAGCCTTTTTCAGCTAACATTATTTGACCTTCTTTAGCCGCTAAAGCTTTTACAACCTCCCAGGCGGCTTCAGGATATTTTGTGGTCTTTAATATACAATAACCGCTTCCTCCTGTCCCAAATGCTCTTATGCCTGTGGGGCCCTTAGGAAACATAACTATATCCCAATCAAAATCTTTAATTGTTCTAAGCATTGGAGTTTCCCATATGCCGGAATTATACATTGCAACTTTACCGGTCATAAACAGCTGGTTACAACTCATGCCAATATTTGATACGGCAATTGGATTAGGAGAAACTTTATATTTATTAAATAAATCAGAGTAAAACTGCAGTCCGCCTATTGTTTTTGGATCATCCAGAGTGCACCTTGTTGGATGTTCTATATTATCTACCAGAGTGCCACCATTAGAATAAACAAAATTTTGATAAAAAAAGCCATAAAAACCGTATTGAAATATCCGACCCCGCTCATCTCTTTTTGTCAGAGCTTTAGCTTTTTCTAATAAATCTGACCAGGTCCAATCGTCAGTAGGATAAGGAACACCTGCTTCATCAAATAATCTCTTATTATAATACACGCAGGCAAAAGGCGCAGTATCTCTGGGAATTCCGTATACCTTGCCATCCCGGGTAAATCTCTTAACAACGTCTGAGAAATAATCATCCAGGTTAAACTCAGGATCATTCTTAATAAAAGGATTTAAATTCATGAAGAGATTCTCTGATTGAAAATCCACAAATATTTTAACTTCAGCAAAGGCAACATCAGGGGACGCACCTCCTGCAACTCTGGTAAGTAATTTGTCGGTGTAGTTTGATATGCCCGGGGTATGCTGAAGTTCTACCTTTATCTGGGGGTGTTCTTTCTGCCATTTGTTTATGACAGCTTCAATAATCTCTACTTCTTGATAACTCCCCCAATATGTTACCTGTATATGTTTGACATCCTCTTTTTTCTGACCAGAACAACCAAATATGGTAACAGATAATATTAAAATTGTTATAAGTTTAGCGATTTGAGTTAGTTTTGATACTCTCATTGTTTGCTCCTATTATCTATTGTATGTAATTTACCATAAGAAAACTTTCAAGTCAAGCAAATTTCATCGCCTTCTATCCAATTTTTCCTATTTTATTAAATAAGGTTCTAAGTTTTTAATAAAAGAGACTAGTTTCTTAAAATCTTCTCTCTTTTTACCTTTTTGAATATAGGTTGAAAGACGAACCATCATGCCTTGAGAACTCTTGCCTCTTATTATATTAAAAATCAAATGCAACTGTTGTCTATAATAACTTGCAAAAGTTTGACTACCGGCCATATACCAAAAAAGAACTAATTGTTTACCTTCGGGCATCTTAAAAGTTAATTTGTTAACTGATAAGCTTTTTTTATCAACAGGGAACATTACTACTTTTTTTTCTATTAATTCTGTGCCGCCTGAACCAATATAGCAGTACTCAGGAGGATGAAAACTAACTCTATTCTTTTCGCTAAAAACAACATATAACCAGATAATATCACCTTCTTGATTTTTATACTCCCGCAAAATCACTTTATTTGTTTCTAAAATCTGATAAATTTTATCAGTCAATGGTATATCTTTGCCTACCCAATCATCAATCTTATAGGGAATATTGACGGGAATAAAAGAAGTTTTTTCAATAGGCTGCTGTCTTTTATAAACTAAAAAGACAATAGGTAGGCTTATAATTAGAATTATAATAACAATCCAATAATTTAATTTTTTGACTTCCATTTTAACATCCTATTTACAAGAATTAAGCCTCCTAAAGCAAAGATAAAAACAAGTATTCCGGAAATATCATGAAATTTACCAGTAGCTACACCATGACCATAAACATAGGCAACCCACAATAGTATCCCGATCCTTAATATATTGGCTGCTAAAGCTATGGGTATTGCGCTTATAAAAAGTATTATTTTTTTAACTTTAGATAAATCAGATAGATATGCAAATAAAGCGCCTAATCCGGCCAATGAAATTAAAGATCTTAGGCCGCTGCACGGAGAACCAATTGTAAGGGCTGTATTTGGAAGATAAATTATACTGCCTGTTCTATGCACTGGTATGTTAAACCAATTAATTAAAGAAGCGCCGGCTCCTGCTGCTAATAGCTTCATTCTAAAACTTATCTGTATTATTAAAATTCGAGGCAAGGGTATCATAAAAGCTAAAAATAAAATCGGGAAAAGAATCTCTTTGGTGTAGTTTCTTCCTGCTAAATATAAAGATAGCCCCAATAA
Organism: uncultured Planctomycetia bacterium; assembly: GCA_964554835.1. Classification (GTDB taxonomy): domain Bacteria; phylum Omnitrophota; class Gorgyraeia; order JAGLLT01; family CAZKQD01; genus CAZKQD01. The sequence goes on from CAZKQD010000019.1 coordinate 12,576, forward strand.
TACGAACAGTAAAGAAAAACCACTTACAAATTTAATCTGTAAAGCAAGCCCTAAAATATGGATAAATAAACCAAAAATTAATACAAAAAGACCGCATATATTCGAATTAAGCTTTATATTTTTAAGTTTTTGTCTTTTTCTATAAATTAACCAACCTGATATAAAAGGAATAAGAAAACCATGTGTATAATAAGACTCTACTGCCAAGAATCTCTCTTTCATCCATATAAATGTAGGTAGATACACCAACATTAACAGGATACAAATTACTAATCCTTTATTTTTCTTGAAAATTGCCTTCATTGTTCTTTTCTTGTGATTGAAAATATTTTTTAATCAACTCGGATAAAGGGGTATTTGGGAACTTATCCATTATTTTTCTATAAATCTGTTCGGCTTTTTCGTTATCCTGAAAGTGAATTTCATAAATTCTGGCCGTAACAAAAAGTGCTTTCTGCCCCACGTGAGTTTGAGGATGTTTGTCAACAATCTCACTTAATGAATCTACCGCCTCCTGCCATTTCCCTTTATCTACATAACAGCTTACTAAATAATCTACAGCAGATACCCCTTGCATCCCACCTGGATCTTCATCTATTATAGATTTATACCGGCTGATGGCTTCTAAGTATGCTGCATCTGATTCTTCTTCTTTCTCTTTAGTTTTATAATAACGGCCTAAATAAAGAGGAATACCTAAAGCTGTCTTGGTCTCAGGATACTCTTCTACGGCTTTTTTAAAATATTCTTCTGCCTTCTCTCCTTCTCCTTTTATCTGATAGATGCCTCCTATAGCAAATATAGCTTTTGCGCAAGCTTCATCTGAGTTTGAATAATTATCTATGACCTTTTTATATTCTTCAAGGGCCTTATCCAGCTTATTCTGCAGATTATAAAGATTGGCTATGCTAAGTTGAGCCTCTGCCGTCTTATCCAAGAAAGGATAATTGATAGTTAACCTTCTAAAATTTACTATCATCTGCTGATAGTCTTCTTCTTGGGCTTTGTCTATGTTCTTTAAGAAACGATTGTATTCACGATTGGCAAGATAATAATCTCTTTCTACCTTGTATTGCCCATAGCAGCCTGTAAGAATCGACATAATTAGAAGTAATAAAATGATAATATTAAATTTGGATTTAAGCAAGTTCACTCCGATAGTGTTTTATTTTCTGAACTTCCTGATTTTTCTTTTAAGATGTACAAGTTCGATATTAAGGAATAGACTAATCCATCTGAAAGTATTGCCACTATTATAGCTAAACTTATAATTAAAAGAGTTATATCTGGCGTAAATCGATTCATAAAATAAAGTTGCTTTCTTTGTATGATACTTGCGATTAGATCAAGCAACCTTGGGATAAATATCAATAAATATGTAACAAAAAACAAACGAGATGAGCACAAAAGACTCTCCTTAAGTGCGCCTAGAATGTTTTTTCTTTTTATCATTACAGCTAAGAATGCATAGACAAAAAGACTCTCAATCCCTACTATAAGAAAAAAGACAATATAAAAATTTAAAGTTCCTACTCCTTGCCATCCAGCAAAAATCTTTGTTAAGAAAAAAGGTATTATGCGAGATACAAAGTAGATTAATATTGCCATAACAACCATAACCAAAATAAGATGGATATACCTTCTTAAGGCCTTATTTAAGTTTCTAAAAAAAGAAGGTTCTCTCTGGGTATAGTAATTATGAATCATGCCAATACAAATAGCAATCATAAGACTTGATACCAGAGGATTAACTAAGAAGTTTTTAACATACGAAAAAAGATTAGGTAAAAGTATAAAATTATAGGGATAATGTAAATACTGCCTGCCGAAAAATTTTACAATAGGTGGCCCCAGTATTTTTTTAAACGGGTACATTGGGGTAAGATATAGGATAAAAAGGGAAGATAGATTAAATAAAGCTGCAATTACAAAAGGAATTAGAATTCTGGGATAGTGCAATAATAAACGTAAGGTCGCCTTAATAATATATCTTATAATATCTAATTTTTCTTTTATATTCATATCATCTCGCTATGAAATTAAAGGTCTCTTAATCACTTCTATCTAAATCTAAAAAACCAGAATTCTTTATCCATCTAAAGGTAACTAACCCAACAATAACTAATGCAATTAATGCATATATACCTCTTGCTCCTCTGAGTCCAAGAGCAATTAAGGCAAAAAAGCATGTGACAAGATACAGACTCAATACGGTCTTAACCTGGGAACTTTCTTCGAGCATCTTATGATGAATGTGCTCTTTATCTGGTTTAAAAATAGGTCTTCTTCTTATTAGACGCCTGATTATAGATAATAAAATATCTATTATAGGAACTCCCAAGAGAATAATTGGAATAAAGAGGGCTATAAAAGTTGTGCTTTTTTGATAACTTTCAACGGCCAACAACGATAAGATTAAACCCAGGAACATACTGCCTGTGTCACCCATAAAAATGGTGGCTGGATAAAAATTATAAGGTAGAAAACCCAGACAGCTTCCAGCTAAAGCTATAGATAGGAGACAAACTACAAAATTACCATCAAGCAAAGAAGCAATAAATAAAAAGATAGATACTATAGCTGTTACGCCGCAGGCTAAGCCATCTAAGCCATCTAAAAAATTTATAGCGTTAATAATAGCAACTATCCAGATAACAGTTATAAAGTAAGAGATATATCCTAAGGAAATCTTTTCTGAAAATAAACCTGAAATTTCTACAATCCGGAAACCATAATAATACAGAAGTGAGGCAACTATAATTTGACCCATCAACTTTACATAAGCAGGCATACCTTTAATATCATCATAAATACCGATTAAAACAATAAAAGAACTACCAAGCAATAAGCCGATAACTTGTGATTTGTCGATAAACTCGACTGTATTAAAAACAAAAAACAGCCCCGCTAAAAAGGCAATATAAATTGCAACTCCTCCTAAAGTAGGAATACTTTTTCTATGAACCTTGCGCCTATTCGGTTTATCCAGAAATCCTCCCAAAGAAGAAACCTTTCTCATTAGCGGGGTGGTTAAAAAAGAAACGCCTACGCTAATTGTAAAAACATAAATATAGTATTTAAACATTTTAAGTGTACCTTTTTATCTAGTTGTTTCTACTTTTTAATAAGATTCTGCTTATATTTTAAAATTATCTTTACTATTCTTTTAGCTGCTTTACCATCGCCATAGGCATTTTTGCCTCCTGGCATATATGCTACTTCTTCCTAAAAAATTTTATAGTCTCACGGAGTCCCATTTCTAAGTTGTATTTTGCTGACCAACCTAACTTATTTTTGGCCTTTGTAGCATCTAAAAAACTTTTCTTTATGTCACCTTTTCTTTCCTCTGTATATCCAGGGTCGTCTTTATACCCGGTTAATATTGACAGTCTTTTAAAAAGTTCGTTTATTGAAATTGGTATGCCCGTGGCAATGTTCACTATGCCCACATTACTCTTTTTAATAGATAAAATATTAGCCCTCACTACATCCTTAACATAAACAAAGTCTCTTAGTTGATTGCCATCTCCGTAAATAATTGGTCTTTGATTAGATAGCATCCTATTTATAAATATAGCTACTACACCACCTTCACCCAGTGCATCTTGACGCGGTCCATATATATTAGCATACCTCAATGCAACAAAATCCATATTATACTTATCAGCATAAAATTTTGCATATTGTTCAACAGCAAATTTGCCTATAGCATAAGGAGATATTAAATTAACTGGGGCACTCTCATCTGGTGCACTTTTTTGCACTTCACCATATATTGCGCCTCCGCTTGAGGCAAAAATAATCTTTTTTACTTTAGTTCTACAAGCATTTTCAAATAAGTTAATAGACCCTACAATATTTATATCAACATCATAAACTGGATTTTCAATTGATTGTTGAACATCTATCTGTGCAGCATAATGGCAAAGGATATCTGGCTCTTCTTTATCAAATATTTTCGCTATATCTTGGCTACGTATATCAGCCTGATAGAATATGGCTTTAGAATTTATGTTTTCCTCTCTGCCAGTTGACAAATCATCTATTATAACAACATTGTAACCTTCCTTGATAAATCCATCAACTATATGAGAACCTATAAACCCAGCACCCCCTGTTACTAACACTTTCATTTTATTATTCCCTTATTCTCCTATTATAACTTTTTCAAATCAATTTAATCTCTCATTTAGGACTTAGATTTAATATCCTTAAACCATCTCAAGGTTCTCCTGAATCCTTCTTCCAATGAAACAGGTTGTTTGAAACCACTCTGTCGTATTTTGTCTGCTTTGTAGTAGGTTTCTGTATTAAATTTTTTAAAGAAAAAATAATAGAAATTAAATACTTAAGTATAGTGTCCCCTAAATGTTATAAAAATATCTTCTAATTTTTTAATTATATCTTCCCAGTTATATCTTTCTACAACAAATTTTCTAGCATTTTGAGATAAAGTTTTCCTTAAATTCTTATCCTTTATAATTTCTATTACTTTCTTAGCAAAATCTTCAGGTTTATCGGCGACTAATAAATCACGCCCTTCTTTTGCCTTTATACCTTCAAAGCCAATAGAGCTTGTAACAACTGGCAAGCCTAAAGCCATAGCTTCCAAAATTTTATTCTGTAATCCTGCGCCACTTCTTATAGAACACACAAAGCAGGCTGAATTTTGCAAATAATATTTTAAATCTTCAACTGGCCCCTTGACAATAATATTCTTATCTTTATTTAATTTCAAGATTTTAGGTGGTGGATTTATGCCAATTATGTGAAATTTAACATCCGGGATATCTTTTTTTATTAAAGGCAATATATCTTTAGAAAAATATAAAACTGCATCTCTATTTGGAAAACTGTGTAAATTACCAACAAAAGAAATCTTTTTATCATCGTAGGATTTATCAGAAGGTGTTAATCTATCAAAATCAACTCCATTTTGTATTATTTCCATGTTTCTTAAATTTTTTGCACCTTCAATAGCATTCCTTTCTATATCACT
>CAZKQD010000020.1:0-16591 GCA_964554835.1 uncultured Planctomycetia bacterium
CAAAAATCAACCCTTCGATAGACTCAGGGTTATCCCGAGTAAAATCGAGGGACAAAATTAATAATGAAAAGATGGCGGTTTCTAAATAGCGGATTTTCTGATGCTTATACCAATATGGCTATAGATGAAGCCCTATTTAGAAAATTTTATGAAAATAAGATTACTCCCACTCTTAGAATTTACAACTGGAAGCCCGCATCATTATCTATAGGATATTTCCAAGACCCAGATAAAGAATTAAATATAGCTAAGTGCAAAAATGAAAATATCCCCTTAGTGAGAAGGATAACCGGTGGAGGAACAATCTTTCATGATCAGGAGTTAACTTATAGCCTGGTGTGTTCGAATAAAGACCTGGGGACAGATGATGTTAAGAACTCTTTTAAAATCTTATGTTCATTTATTATCTCTACTTATAAAAGATTAGGCCTTAGGCCTCAATTTGCAAAAGAGGCAAATCTCTCTAAGAAAAACCCAACAGGATTTTCTTCTTTTTGTTTTGCATCGAATGAAGAGTATGATATCTTAATTAGAGGAAGAAAAATAGGCGGAAATGCTCAAAGAAGAAGAAAGCATGTTGTCTTTCAGCATGGCTCTATTCCTCTTAAGTTAGATATGGACATGATTTTAAGTTTTCTAAAAAAGCCTGATTTCAGAATAAAAGATAAAGTTATTTCATTGAATGATGCGTTAGAAAAAGAATTAACTTTTGATGAACTTAAAAATATTCTCATTGAGTCTTTTAATGAAACTTTATCTACTGAGTTGACTTTAGGTAATTTAGACACTGAAGAAAAAAATCTTGCAAATAAATTAAAAGAAAAAAAATACTTAACCAATGAGTGGAATTATTATAGAATAAACAAGGGCAGCAAAGATTATGTTAACACAAACAAAAAAACCTGCATGGTTGGATAAAAAGATAAGTCTTAAAGTCTGTAATCAAATGAGGGAACTCTTATCCGATTTGCACCTTAATACTGTCTGCGAGGAAGCCAAATGTCCTAATATAAGTGAATGTTTTGCAAAAGGTCAGGCAACATTTATGATTTTAGGCAGAGTTTGCACAAGGAACTGCGCATTTTGCGGAGTTAAAAAAGGAGAACCAGAAGAAGTAGATGAAGATGAACCAGAGCGTATAGCTGAAGCGGTCAAAAAACTTAAATTAAAACACACTGTTATAACAAGTGTAACCAGAGATGATCTTGAGCTTGGCGGTGCTGAGATGTTTGCTGAGGTTATATCAGAGATAAAAAAGATAGATGAAAAAATAACAATTGAAGTTTTAATTCCCGATTTTAAATTAAATCTTGAAGCAATCAAGATGGTTGTAAATAGAAAACCAGAAATTATAGCTCACAACGTTGAAACAGTGCCCAGTTTATATAATAAAGTCAGATCACTTTCAGATTATGAACTCTCGGTAGATGTTTTAAAAATAATTAAAGAATTAGATGATAAAATATATACAAAATCAGGTATTATGTTAGGCTTAGGCGAAAAGGAAGATGAGGTTTTTGGAGTTTTTAAAGATTTAGCAGATGCAGCTTGCGATTTTTTGAGCATCGGTCAGTATCTTAACCCTAGTAGCCATCATTATCCTGTTAAAGAATATATTGAACCTGATAAATTTGACTATTATAGAAAAAAAGCACTTGATGCAGGTATAAGGTATGTAATAAGCGGGCCATATGTAAGAAGTTCGTATCGGGCAAGTGAATATTTAGAAAAGCTTAATAAATAATGGGGGTTAATTTTTTATGCAAACTTACGCTTACGGCTTTCCAAGATTAGGCAAAAATAGAGAATTCAAAAAAGTTACAGAGAACTTCTGGAATAAAAAGATTTCAGAAGATGAATTAATGTATGGCCTTAAAGAAATAGAAGAAAATATTTTATCTACATACCAAAGTTATGTAGATAAATTTCCTTTAGGCGAGATGACCAAATACGATAAGATGCTTGATATAGCCTGTTCACTTGGCCTATATGAATGTAAGAATTTAGATGCATATTATGAGTTAGCCAGAGGAAAGAATGCTCTGGAGTTAACCAAATGGTTTAATACCAATTATCATTATCTTGTTCCAGATTTTAACCTTCTTGACGATTCTTTTATATTTAAGCGGGTAAAGATTGATTTAAAAGAAAAATTAGCAAAATACAAAGGAGGCATTCCTTATATAGTTGGTCCTTTTACTTTCTTGAAACTATCCAAGGGAATAAAAAAAGAAGACTTTAAGAGTTTCTTCTTCTTACTAACGGATGTCTATTATGAATTATTAAATGATTTTAAAGAGATTCACATTGATGAGCCGGCATTTGTTATGGAATTATCAGAGGATGAGGTCGATTTAATTAAGCAGGCTTATAGTAAGTTTAAAAATTCTAAATGCAGGATTAGTCTATTTACCTATTATGATTCCGTTGATTTCTTAAAAGATTTATACGATTTGCCTGTTAAATCAATCGGTCTCGACTTTGTAAATGGAAAAGAAAATCTAAATTACATTAAAGAGTATGGATTTCCGGAGGATAAAACGCTTATCGCCGGCATTGTAAATGGCAGAAATGTCTGGCGGACAGACATAAAAAAGGCAGTAGAATTCTTAAAAGAGCTAAATCATTACGCAAAAGACATAATAATATCAAACGCAGGCCCTCTTTATCATTTACCGGTTACGATTGAAGGAGAAGAGGTGGATGAAAAGCTAATAAAAGAAATAGCTTTTGCAAAAGAGAGACTATATGAGCTAAAGTTAATCTCTAAGGTATATGAAGGAAATGTAGAAGAAATAGGCAACTGGAATAAAGAAAGAGTTGATTTTGGTGTTAACGATAAGGTAAGAAATAGAATTAAAAATTTAAAAGATAAAGATTTTATTAAGCCATACTCCTATCTCAAAAGACATAAAAAACAAAAACAGATTCTAAATCTTCCTTTATTTCCAACTACAACCGTAGGCAGTTTCCCTCAAGATAGAGAAGTAAGAAAAAAAAGAGCTCAATTTAAAAAGGGCAAAATAGACTCAGGTGAATATAAGAAGTTTATTAAGGATAAAATTACTGACTTAATTGATTTTCAAGAAAAGATGGGCCTTGATGTTTTAGTGCATGGTGAGTTTGAGAGGACTGATATGGTGGAGTTCTTTGCTCAAAAGTTAGATGGCATTGCCACTACAAAAAATGGCTGGATTATCTCATATGGTACAAGAGGATATCGTCCACCAATAATATATGGAGATATCTCAAGGCCGGGGCCCATGACAATTGAAGAGATTAGTTTTACCCAGAGTTTAACTGATAAATTTGTTAAGGGGATGCTCACCGGGCCGATTACAATTTTAGCCTGGAGTTATGTAAGAGAAGATATCCCAATCTATGAAGTAAGCTATCAGATTGCTCTGTGTCTCCAGGATGAAATTAAGGATTATGAAAAAGAAGATATTAAGATTGTGCAAATTGATGAACCAGCCTTCAGAGAGAAGGCGCCCATAAAGAGGCGTAACTGGAGTGACTACTTTATCTGGGCAACAAACTCATTTAATCTTGCCTCTCAATCTAAACCCGAAACCCAAATTCACACCCATATGTGTTATTCAGAGTTTGGTGAGATTATTGAATATATAAAGATGATGGATTTTGATTGTATAACTATTGAGGCTTCTCGCAGCAAGGGAGATATTATTAAAGATTTTAAAAAGATTAATTTTAAAAGACAGGTAGGGTTAGGCGTCTGGGATATACATTCGCCAGCAGTTCCTAGTTGCGAAGATATGGAAAAAATTATAAATCGCGCATTGGAGATATTGCCTGAGGAAAATTTCTGGATAAATCCTGACTGTGGCCTAAAGACAAGAGACTGGGATGAAACCAAGGCATCGCTTACAAATTTGATTAAAGTAGCAAGAAGATTAAGAAATAAGAGGAGCTAAATATGGCTCAAGCTAAGCTCAATGTAAAACTTCTAGATGTAACTGATGATGCCTTATCTATTATCTATGCAGCCTGCAGGCAGTGTTATTCTTCTAAATTTGCCTATGATTTAATAAAAGAGAAAAAAGATGACAAAAAAAAGGAGGAGTTTGTAAAGAGAGTAGTTGCATCAGGTCATGAAAGCCCTTTAGAACATGTAAAGTTTACATTTGCTATAGAAGGAGTCTCTCGAACTTTAACACATCAGCTGGTGAGACACAGAATTGCTTCTTATTCACAACAAAGCGGGAGGTATGTTAAGGAGACCGACTTTGATTATATAATTCCCCCTTCAATAGAAAAGGATAAGAAGCTTAGGGGTGAGTTTATAAAGATTATGGCTGAGGCTCAAAATAGCTACAACAAGATTCTGCAACTTTTAAAAGGAAAGGGCCTTGTAGGCGAAAAGATAAATCAGGATGCGCGTTTTGTTTTACCTCAAGGCGCCGAGACCAAAATCGTTGTAACTATGAATTGCCGTGAATTGATTCACTTCTTTAAATTAAGATGCTGCGCAAGGGCCCAGTGGGAGATCAGGAATTTAGCAAATAAAATGCTCAATATTTGCAAAAAGAAACTACCTGCAGTTTTTTCTAATGCCGGAGCAAAATGTATTTCTCTTGGGTATTGTCCGGAAGGCGAGAAATTTACCTGCGGCAGATATCCTCTAAGAGAGAAAATTTTAACTAAATGAATAAAAAAAGCCAGTTAAAAAGAGAAATCTCACTTTTAGGTGTATTTTGTATCGCCTCTGGAGCAATGATTAGTTCAGGTCTTTTTATACTTCCTGGCATTGCTTCTGCAAAGGTTGGACCTGCCCTTTTTCTTTCCTATATCTTAGCCAGTTTATTTGCTCTTCCTACTGTATTGAGTATGTCAGAACTTGCGACTGCTATGCCTAAGGCAGGCGGGGATTACTTTTTTGTCACCCGGAGTATGGGCTCAGCAGCCGGGACAATAGGAGGTTTATCTACATGGTTTTCTTTGAGCCTAAAGAGCGCCTTTGCATTAATAGGCATGGGCGCTTATGCGGCTTTTTTACCGTTTTTGGCTGGTATTCCTATAAAATTTATTGCCATCACATTCTGTATTATATTTATGCTTATAAATTTAAGAGGTGTAAAACACGCAGGCAGATTTCAGGTAGGGTTAGTTGTGGGATTGATTATGCTTCTTCTTTTATATATAATAAAGGGTTTTGGCCAGATACATATCTCAAGATACATTCCGTTCACCCCATATGGAGCGGCTTCAGTATTCTCTACGGCTGGATTTATCTTTATCTCTTATGGAGGAATTACCAAAATTGCCAGTATGGCGGAGGAGGTTGAGAATCCTTCAAAGAACATTCCCCTGGGAATGATACTTTCCCTTATCATAGTGGGGATAATTTATGGTTTGGTGGTTTTTGTTACCACAGGTCTTTTAAGTAGCGAGATACTCCATAATTCACTTACTCCCATATCTGATGGCGCAGATATTTCTATGCCCGGATGGGGTAAAATTCTTATGGCTATAGGGGCTATTTTGGCTTTTGTATCTACTGCTAACGCCGGCATTATGTCAGCTTCCAGATATCCTATGGCTATGAGCAGAGATAAACTTATGCCAGGCGCTTTAAGTAATATACACGCCAGATTCAAAACTCCTTATATCTCAATACTGATTACCGGACTTTTTATGGTCTCAGTTATTTTATTCTTGAATCTTGAGTTATTAGTAGAGGCTGCCAGTATATTTTTGATTCTTATCTTTATTATGATAAACATAGCTTTAATCATCATGCGGGAAAGTAAAATCCAGAATTACCAGCCAACATTTAAATGTCCTCTTTATCCGTGGATGCAGATACTGGGCATAATCGGCGGACTTTTTCTTCTTTTTGAGATGGGCAAGATTCCCCTTTTGATAGCCGGAGCATTTATTCTTTGCAGTTTCTTGTGGTATTTTTTCTATGGCAGGTTAAAGACAAAAAGAGATTTCGCTTTAATTCACATCGTAGAGAGAATAACGAATAAGGAAATTGCCGGTGATTCTTTAAGGCTTGAACTCAAAGAAATAATAAGGGAAAGAGATGAAATCTATGAAGACCGTTTTGATAAATTAATAAAAGAAGCTATAATTTTAGATATAGATAAAAGTATCAGCATGGATGAATTTTTCAAGACTGTATCCAGTGAATTAGCCTCTCAATTGAATGAAGACGCAGATTATTTCTATAATCTATTAATGGAGAGGGAAAGACAATCAAGCACTGTAATCCATAAAGGTCTGGCTGTTCCTCACATAATTAGCAAGGGAAAAAAAGAATTCAAAATAATTCTTGCCCGATGCAAAAAAGGCATAAAGTTCGAAGATGCGAAGCAATCGGTTAAGATGATTTTTGTCTTAGCAGGTTCAAAAGATGAGAGGAATTTTCATCTAAGGGCGCTTTCTGCCATAGCTCAGATAGTGCAAGAGAAGAATTTCGAAAAACTATGGATGCAGGCAAAGAACATTGAGGGATTAAGAGACACTGTCCTGCTTGCAGAAAGAAAACGGTTTTAATTTTTGAAAAGGTAATTTTTTAAGGAGGTAAAGAGTAATTATGAAAGACATAAAAGGAACAAAGACAGAGAAGAATCTTTTAGCTTCTTTTGCCGGAGAATCACAAGCGAGGAATCGTTATACCTATTTTGCTTCTGTTGCAAAGAAAGCCGGTTTTGAACAGATAGCGGCTATATTTTTGGAAACAGCTGATAATGAAAAAGAACACGCCAAGAGATTTTTCAAGCTTTTAGAAGGAGGAGACATAGAGATTACAGCCAGTTATCCTGCCGGCATCATAGGGGATACAGTACAGAATTTGGAGGCTGCGGCAGCCGGTGAAAACTTAGAGTGGACAAAACTTTACAAAGAGGCTGAAAGTACGGCAAGAAAAGAGGGTTTTGAGGAAATAGCCGTTCAATTTAAAGAAATAGCTGAAGTTGAAGAAGAACACGAAAAAAGATATAGAAAATTAGTTGAGAATCTAAAAAAAGGTAAAGTATTCAAAAAAGATATTGTTGTCAAATGGAAATGTCGTAATTGCGGATATGTCCACGAGGGCAAGGAAGCGCCTGAAGTATGTCCATCCTGCGCTCACCCTCAGGCCTTTTATGAAATACTTTGCGAAAATTATTAAAAAGGAGGTATTTGATATGCCAGAAGCTAAATATCCATGCAATGAGGATATTCTCTGCGGCGTCAACAGCCCTAAAGATAAAAACAATTTAACAGACCTCGATAAAAAACATCTGCCTGTAATTGAGGCGCCAGATAGAGCAAGACCAGATGAAATTTTTGAAGTGAACATCCACATAGGCGGAATAGACGGCGTAGAACATCCCAATGAACCAGGACATTTTATTGAGTGGATAGAACTTTATAGCGGCGATACCTTCTTGAGTAAATGCAGTTTTAGTGGAGGCGCCAGCTATCCTATTGCTAAATTTAAAATTAAATTATCCCATGCTCATGGTCCTTTGAAGGTCTGGGCCAAATGTAATCTTCATGGATTATGGGAATCTGAGAAGGATATCACTGTGGAAGGATGAAGCATAGGAGTTTAAATATGGCTGAGTTAAAACCAAAAGTATCTATTATTGGCTGTGGCAATGTAGGCATGCGTTATGCCTATGCTTTGATTATAAGGAGCTTAGCTCGTAAAATAGTGCTTGTTGATTTAGACAGGGAAAGATTAGAGGGCGAGGTTATAGACTTATGTCATACCGCACCTTATACTCAGCCGGTTGAGATTATTGCTGGAGATTACCCAGACATAAAAGATTCAGATTTAATTGTTATAACAGCCGGCAAGAAACAAAAACCAAGCCAATCCCGCATTGAGCTTGTTGAGGATAATGTAAAAATCTATAAGAAGATGATATCTGATATTATGAAATACTCACCTTCAAGCATCTTTCTTATTGTTAGTAATCCAGTAGATATTTTATCTTATGCTGCATATAGATTTTCATCCAAACCTCATAAAGAAATTATCGGCTCAGGCACAGTTTTAGATACGGCCAGATTCAGATTCCTTTTAGCAGACCACTGTGATATTGACCCCAGAAATATCCACGCCTATATATTAGGAGAACATGGAGATACAGAATTTCCTGTCTGGAGTAAGGCCATGATAGGAGGCATGCTCCTTGATGATTATTGTCCCACCTGTAAAAATTATGATACATGTGACCGTAAAAAGGTACTTGGCGGCATATTTGATGAAGTTAAAAGCTCAGCTTATAAGATAATAGAGAAAAAAGGTGAGACCTCATACGGAATAGGTCTTGCCCTATTAAGGATAACCCAGGCTATTTTAAGTGATGAGAATGCAGTGCTTCCGGTCTCATCATTGGTTGATGATTATTTGGGTATTAAGGATGTATATCTAAGCAGACCAGCTATAGTTAATAGGCAGGGTGTAAGAGAAGTCTTGCAGATTGAGCTTTCTGATGAGGAAGAAGAGGCTTTTAAGAATTCTGCTAATTCCTTAAAGAAGATAATAAAAGACGTGGGCCTGTAATGGAAGTTATTGAATTAGAGACAGAAATAGTCGATGTAATTGAAAGAACTCACGATGTAAAAAGTATTCGTCTTAAGGTAGATCATAAGAAAAGATTTAAGCCAGGTCAGTGGTTTTTTATAACATTAGATAAAGACAGAGAAATTCAGCGCCATCTTACTATATCTAACTCACCTACCGAAATTGGTTATCTGGAATTCACCAAAAAGCTTACTAACAGCGATTTTTCCAAAATCTTAGAAACCATAAAACCGGAAGACTGGATTAAAATAAAATATCCGTATGGTAAATTTACTTTCGAGGGAGAATATAAAAAGATTACTTTTTTATCAGGTGGTATTGGAATTACTCCTGTAAGGAGCATAAGTAAATATATTATAGACAAAAAAATAAATACAGATATGATTCTAATCTATGGAAACCGCACTGAAAAAGATATAGCATTTAAAGAGGACTTTGATGAAATGCAACAGCAGTATGCTAAATTGAAAGTAGTTCATATACTCTCTGAGCAAAAAGAAAATTGGGATGGAAGAAAAGGATTTATTAATAGTCAAGTTATAAAAGAAGAAATACCTGATTATAATGAGAGGAAGTTCTATATAAGCGGTCCGCCCGCTATGGTTGAAGCAATGAAAAAAATACTTACTGATGATTTAAATTTATCTAATGAAGATATCTTTACTGAGAGCTTTACAGGTTATTAATTAAGATGGGTGGATTTATCCTTTACGTGGAGCAACGAAGGATAAATTTGTAAAGATGTAATTGGTGTATAATGGAAAGATTAAATGACGATATAATTTATTTTTTCAAAAAGCAGGGTTGTATTATTGTTTCAACAGTGGATGAAGATGGATATCCCCATACTTCCTGCAAGGGGATAGTGGATATAGAAAGTAAAGGCGTGATTTATTTACTTGATCTTTATAAGGCACAAACCCATAAAAACCTAAAAAGAAATAATAATATAAGCATCACTGCAGTTGATGAACATAGATTCAAGGGCTATTGCTTAAAAGGAAAAGCCAAACTTACACACAGGGATGATTTGGATTCTTCAATTATAAAAAAATGGGAGGACAGGCTTACAGATAGAATAACTCAGAGACTTCTTAAAAACATCCACGGGGAAAAAGGTCATCATCTGCATGCAGAAGCTCAACTGCCTAAACCTAAATACCTTATCTCTGTAGAAGTTGAAAAAATTGTTAATTTAACTCCGCCTCATATAAAAAGTTAAAAGATATATCCGTTAAGACAACAATCGAAATAGGAATTCTCTATATTGTATATTAATATGTTATTTGAGAAAGGTATTGACAATATTATACGTACAGATTAAGATATTTCATATGGGTTATTTTTTATTATTTAAGAGGGGAAATGAGTTTATCTACAGATATAAGTAGTTGGATTAAGAGGAAAGTAAAAGAGGCTAATGCTGAAGGTGTAATTATAGGTTTAAGCGGAGGCCTTGATTCTTCATGTGTTGGCGCGCTATGCAAGAAAGCTTTAGGTGAAAAGGTCTTAGGGTTAATCTTGCCTTGCCACAGTAATCCAGAGGATGAAAACTTAGCATTATTTGTTGCGGATAAATTTAATATCAAAATAGAAAAAATAGTTTTAGATTCTCTCTATGATAAATATTTAGAGATTTTGCCTGAAGGCAAGAAGTTAGCTAAAGCTAATTTAAAGCCCAGACTAAGAATGCTCACTTTATACTATTACGCTAATAATTTAAACTATTTAGTAGCAGGTAGTGGCAATAAGAGCGAGTTAAGTGTAGGATATTATACTAAATATGGAGATGCAGCAGTGGATATGTTGCCTTTAGGAGGATTATTGAAATCTGAAGTAAGAGAGTTAGCCAAAGAGTTAGGTATGCCCAAAGAGATAATAGCAAGAGTACCGACTGCTGGTCTATGGCAGGGACAGACAGACGAAAAAGAGTTAGGTTTAAGCTATGAAGATTTGGATAGAGCAATTATTGCTATAGGAGAGGATAAGGCTAATAACTTCTCTAACCCCGAGATTATAACTAAAGTAAAGAAAATGATTGGAAGTTCTGAACATAAGAGAATAACACCTTATATTTATAAAAAATAAAAAGGGAGAGAAATGCAGATGAGCGCTAAAACAAAAGAGAGTGTTTTAAAACTTATAAAGTTAAAAAAGATAAAACATATTCAGCTCTGGTTTACTGATATCTTGGGTTTCTTAAAATGTTTTATTATAACTGACGATGAACTTGCTGATGCCTTGGACCACGGTAAAGGTTTTGATGGTTCATCAATAACCGGCTATGCCGAAGCTGAAGAGTCAGATATTATAGCTAAACCTGATCCAGCTACATTTCAGTTGCTTCCCTGGGAACCGGAAGATGCTGCAGTTGGTCGTATGTTCTGTGATATATTAAATCCTGATGGAAGTCCTTATCCTGGAGATCCAAGATATATTCTGAAACAGAATCTTAAACGTGCTAAGCAGATGGGTTTTATATTTTATGTAGGTCCTGAATTAGAGTACTTCTATTTTAAAAATAGGCAGATTCCTCAGATTATAGATGAGGGCGCCTATTTTGATCTTATTCCTAATGACATAGCTAATAACCTTAGAAGGCAGACAGTGGATATGCTTAGAAAAATGGAAATTCCTGTAGAAATGTCCCATCATGAAGTAGCTCCATCTCAGCACGAGATAGATTTGCGTTATTCTGATGCCTTGACTATGGCAGATGCTGCAGTAACTTATAAAATGATAGTTAAAGAGATAGCCCAGAAGGAAAATGTTCACGCTACATTCATGCCTAAACCTATATTTGGAGTCTGCGGTTCAGGGATGCATGTTCATCAGTCTCTTTTTTCCGCCAAAGGCGAGATCTCGCCACAAAGTGGCGGAAAGGGTCTGAGGAATGTTTTCTTTGATAAGAAAGACAAATTTTATCTTTCGGATATAGGTAAGAAATTTATTGCTGGACAACTCAGGCATTCTCGGGAAATCTGTTCTATTTTAGCCCAGTGGGTTAACTCATATAAAAGACTTGTTCCTGGTTATGAGGCTCCAGTATATATAAGTTGGGCTCAGAAAAATAGAACTGCTTTAATAAGAGTTCCTTTTTATAGACCAGGCAATGAGTCTGCTACCAGAGCAGAACTTAGATGCCCTGATCCGGCATGTAATCCTTATCTAGCTTTTTCTGTGATGCTGGCGGCAGGACTTGAGGGTATCAAAAAGAAATACAAACTTCCAGAACCGGTGGAACCAAACATCTACAATATGGAGCCTGAAGAGAGAGAACATCGTGGTCTTAGAAAATTACCTGTTAATCTTTTTGAGGCTTTGAAGGAGACTGAAAAGAGCGAGTTGGTAAAAAAGGCTTTAGGAGAGCATATATTTACTCGCTTCCTGCATAATAAGATGAGAGAATGGCAGGAATACAGCACTCAAGTTACTTCCTATGAGATAGAGAAGTATCTACCTACATTATAGATAAAATTAAAAAGTATCTGATTTAAAGGGAGGTAAGTGTATGTCGTATATTAAAGATGTTTTAACCTTAGTAAAGAGTCGTAATCCGGCTGAACCGGAATTTTTTCAAGCAGTAGAGGAAGTCTTAGAATCCCTTGAGCTGGTAATTAAACGTCATCCTGAATACCAAAGAGCCAGAATACTTGAGCGTATTGTGGAACCAGAGAGGATTATTATATTCCGTGTGCCGTGGATGGATGATAAAGGCCAATATCAGGTAAACAGAGGATTTCGAATTGAGATGAATAGTGCCTTAGGTCCGTATAAGGGCGGACTGCGTTTTTATCCTACAGTAAATTTAGGAATTTTAAAATTTCTAGCCTTTGAACAGGTCTTTAAAAATTCCCTAACTACACTTCCTATGGGTGGAGGTAAGGGTGGTTCTGATTTTAATCCCAAAGGAAAATCAGATAATGAAGTTATGCGCTTTTGCCAGTCATTTATGAATGAATTATTCAGACATATTGGACCTGATACAGATGTACCGGCCGGTGATATCGGCGTGGGCGCACGAGAAATTGGGTATCTTTTTGGTCAATATAAGAGACTACGCAATGAATTTACAGGTGTCTTCACGGGTAAGGGCATTAGCTGGGGTGGTTCGCTTATACGTTCTGAGGCGACCGGTTACGGCTGTGTTTATTTTGCAGAAGAGATGTTAAAAACACGCAAGGATTCTATTAGAGGTAAGATATGTGTTATTTCTGGCTCAGGAAATGTTGCCCAGTATACAGTGGAGAAATTAAATCAATTAGGCGCAAAAGCTGTAACCCTTTCAGATTCTGACGGGTTTATTCATGATCCAGACGGTATAGATGAAGAGAAATTAGCATATGTTAAGGAATTAAAGAATGTAAAAAGAGGCCGCATTAAGGAATATGCCAAGAAGTATAATGTGAGATACTACGAAGGGCAAAGACCATGGGACATAAAATGCCATGCGGCTTTTCCTTCGGCAACACAAAATGAAATAGATGCCGATAATGCTCAGAAACTTTTAGATAATGGATGTTTTGTAGTATCAGAGGGAGCCAACATGCCCACCGCACCTGAAGGCGTGAGGAGATTTATTGATGCCAAGATTCTCTACGGCCCAGGTAAAGCCGCCAATGCTGGAGGTGTGGCTACCTCTGGCTTAGAGATGTCTCAGAATTCTCTCAGACTTTCATGGATAAGAGAGGAAGTTGATAGCCGATTAAAAGGCATTATGCAGGCTATACATAAAGCCGTAGCTTGTGCTGCAGAAGAATACGGTCAACCGGATAATTATGTACTCGGAGCTAATATCGCTGGCTTTATAAAGGTTGCAGATGCGATGCTGGATCAAGGACTCGTTTAATTTTTTTAATTATCATTACTAAAAATTAAATGGAAAAGAAAATTAAATCAAATGATAGTAATAAACGAGTCATAGAGGCTTTAGCTAAAATAAGCGAGGCTGTTACTTCGGATTTATATTTAGATGATATTTTAAAACTTATCGTTACAGTTACTGCCGAAGTTATGGGTTCTAGAATATGCTCTCTCATGTTATTGAATGAAAATGGTAAGGAACTTGTGATTAAAGCAACGCAGTCTGTAAGTGAAAATTATAATAAAAAACCTAATATTAAATTAGGTGAAGGAATTGCTGGAAGGGTAGCAGAGGCAAGAAAACCTATAACTGTTCTTGATGTACGAAAGGATAAATGTTATATTAACAGAGTTATTGCTAAAAAGGAAAATCTTTGCTCTTTGTTAAGTGTTCCTCTTATTTTTAAGAGTAAGGTAATTGGTGTCTTAAATAGCTATACTTCAAAACCACACCAATTTAGTAAGAATGAAATAAATATTTTAAACTCGGTAGCAAATCAAGCAGCTATAGTTATTGAAAACTTTAGATTAGTTATCGAATCTAAAATTATCAAAGAAGAACTTGAAGCCAGGAAAGTGATTGAGAGAGCAAAAGGCATTTTAATGAAGAAAGAGAATTTAAACGAACAAGAGGCCTATGGGTTGATTAGAAAATATAGTATGGATAAGCGCAAAAGCATGAGAGAAGTATCGGAAGCAATTATATTAAGCGAAGAGATGAAGAAATTTTCACAAAAATAAAAATCAAAATAAGACTTGACAATCGTAATACCTTGTGATAAACTTTAATCAATAATAAGCACAAAGTTAGTGTTTAAAGAAAGGGGACAAAGTGGCGTTCGGAAGGGCGCTTTTTTCATTTTATAACCCTTTCTTTCAGAGTTAGAAAGACTGGATAAAGACGTCCTTTTTTAGTAGCAGAGTCTACTGGGAAGGATGTTTTTCTTTTTTGGAACAATGGCGTTCTATTGCCTTGATAAGGCGTAGAACGCCTTTTTCATTTTTAGGGGTGTGGTTGGATATGAACTTTGAGACCCGATTGAAAAAAATATCTCCGATATATTTTTTTGATTTCGAATGCCTAAAAATTAAGCAAACCCCGTTAGAAACAATATTTCTAACGGGGCAAGAAGGAGGCTGCCATGGACAGCATGCCTTATGAAGAACAGATAAAAGCTTTGTCAAAAATAAGTAAAGCGATTGCTTCTGATTTATATTTAGAAGATATACTTCGCCTTATAGTAGCAGTAACAGCACAGGCAATGGGTTCTAATATATGTTCATTGATGCTTATCAATGAAAAGACTAACGAACTTGTCATTCGAGCAACACAGAGCATTAGCGAAGAGTATAACAAAAAGCCACCTTTAAAAGTAGGAGAAGGCATCGCAGGGAAGGTAGCAAAAGAGAATAAGCCTATAACTGTTAAAGATGTCACTAAAGAAAGGGAATATAAATATGGGGATATAGCCAAAAAAGAAGGGCTTTGTTCTCTTCTATGCACTCCATTAGCGGTTAAAGGCAAGGTTATCGGTGTACTTAATTGTTATACTGCCTCTGTCCACGATTTTACAGAAACAGAGATAGATATCTTAACATCTATAGCTAATCAAGCAACTGTAGCTATTGAGAATACGGAATTGATGGTAAAAAGTAGAGTGATTCAGGAAGAGCTGAAGACCCGGAAGAGAATTGAGCGCGCTAAGGGTATTTTGATGAAGGAAGAGGGTTTAACAGAAGAGGAGGCCTATCTTAAACTTCAGAGGTTTAGTATGGATCATCGTAAGACTATGCGCGAAGTTGCAGAGGCAATCATTCTGACATCTGAAATGAAGAAGTCAAAATAGTTTAAAGGGTATATGAGCAAAATATCAAAATCATTAAACTTCACCTTTTATAGAAATAATAATGCAAATAATCAAGATAGGTTTTTTATGTTAGCCAAAGCCATTGAAGATCTTGAGAGTTTTAAGAGAGGAGGAGTGGTGTTATGAATTTACAAAGGCCAAATGCAAATGATGCCACAAGGACATTTAACCGTTCTAAAAGTGTTGTGCCAGGTTCAGGTCTTTGCTCGCGGTGTATTGATGGCTGCAAAGGTGGTTGCGAGGTCTTTAAGGCAACTTTTCGTGGCCGAGAGGTAATCTACCCTGGGCCTTTTGGTGAGATAACAGCAGGAGGAGATAAAAATTACCCAGTTGATTATTCACACTTAAATATTCAAGGTTATGCATTAGGGGCAAAGGGCTTACCGGAAGGAGTGGAGCCAAGCCCGGATACAACAAAATTTCCTGATGTGAATACAGAGACTGAATATGGCTGGGATACCAAAGTCAAGATGCGTGCCCCGATTTTTACTGGAGCGCTTGGTTCAACAGAAATAGCCAGAAAGAATTGGGAACACTTTGCCATTGGAGCCGCTATTTCTGGTGTTACTTTGGTCTGTGGAGAGAATGTCTGCGGTATTGATCCAAAACTAGAGTTAGATTCAAAAAGAAAGATTAAAAAAGCACCTGATATGGATAGAAGAATAGAAACTTATAGAAAATTCCATGAAGGATACGGAGAAATTCTGGTTCAGATGAATGTAGAAGATACGCGGTTAGGTGTAGCTGAGTACGTAAGAAAAAAACACGATCTCCAAACTATAGAGCTAAAGTGGGGTCAAGGAGCTAAATGTATCGGAGGTGAAATTAAGGTTAGGAGTTTGGAAAGAGCTCTTGAGCTCAAGAAACGCGGCTACATTGTAACTCCCGACCCATCCATTCACGCTAATCAGGAAGCCTTTAAAGACGGAGCTATCAGAGAATTTGAGCGCCACTCCCGCTTAGGATTTATTTCCGAAGAATCATTTTTGGACGAAGTCAAGCACCTAAGAGAGCTTGGCTTTAAGCGTATAACTTTAAAAACCGGTGCTTACTCTATGAGAGAATTAGCTATGGCCATAAAATATTCCTCTTTAGCAAAAATAGATCTTCTTACCATAGATGGTGCTCCTGGGGGAACGGGCATGAGCCCATGGAGAATGATGGAAGAGTGGGGTGTTCCTACCTTTTACTTGCAAGCTTTAACCTATGAGTTTTGTGAGAAATTAGCTAAGAAAGGAATGCATGTTCCTGACATAGCTATAGCTGGTGGGTTCTCAAGCGAAGATCATATTTTTAAGGTAATAGCAATGGGTGC
>CAZKQD010000021.1:0-15417 GCA_964554835.1 uncultured Planctomycetia bacterium
TTTTTTCTCATGCCCAACTACATAAAATTGATCTCCTGCCTCAGGTACACCAGAAAGACCTAGGATTTCTACTGGAGTAGACGGACCAGCTTCATCTACTCTCTTACCCTTATCATCAAACATAGCTCTTGCCTTGGCGTACTGAAGACCACTAATTATAACATCTCCTACCTTTAAGGTTCCATTCTGAACTAAAATAGTAGCCATAATGCCTGAATCTTTTGTTATTTTTGCCTCAATTACTGTACCACTTGCGAGAGTATCTGGATTTGCCTTTAATTCTAAAATCTCGGCTTGTAAGGCTATCATCTCAAGAAGATGATCAATCCCCTCACCCGTCTTAGCTGAAACTGGAACTGTTATAGTCTCACCGCCTGAATCCTCTGGAATTAAGTCAACCTCATGAAGCTGACGTTTAACCTTATCTACATTGGTATGAGGTTTGTCTATCTTATTAATAGCAACTATAATAGGTACCTTAGCTGCTCTTGCATGATCTATAGCTTCTCTAGTCTGAGGCATAATTCCATCATCTACAGCTATAACCAATATAACAATATCTGTCACATTTGCTCCTCTTGCTCGCATTGCAGTAAAAGCTTCATGACCAGGTGTGTCTAAAAAAGTAATCCTATGGTTATTAATTTCGACTTCATAGGCACCTATATGCTGAGTGATACTTCCTGCCTCTTGATCAACTACATTTGTCTTCCTTATAGCATCTAAGAGTAAGGTTTTCCCATGGTCTACATGACCCATTAATGTTACAATAGGAGCACGCGGCTTAAGCTTTTCGGCCTTCTTTTGTTCCTTATGTAATTGTAAAACTTCCTCCTCTTCCGATAGTTTTTCCTTTAATTCAACTTTGTAGTCTTCTGCTATTTGTTCACAAATCTCTCTATCTAAAACCTGATTTAAATTAGCAAAAATGTTTTTCTTCATCAATTTCTGTATTAACTCATTAGGTTTTATCTTTAACTTTACAGCTAAATCTTTAACTGTTAAAGGAAAAATGATCTCAACAACTCTAAATTCCTTCTTTCTTTTACCCTGCCGTTCTTTCTTTTTTTCTTGAGCATACTTTTCTAACTCGTGACGCACAATCTCAGCTGTCTCATCATCCACGCTACTCATATGACCTCTTGCATCTACACTCAGTTCTTTTAACTTAGAAATAAGCTCTTTACTTGTTATGCCTAACTCTTTTGCTAATTTATATACTCTAACGCTCATATTCTAATTAACCACCTCTAGCCTTTTTGGCTTTATTTATAATTTTCTCGGCAGTCTTTTTACCTATGCCGGGGATTTTTATTAAATCTTTAATTGATGCTTCTGTCACTTGTTTTATAGATTTAATGCCCTTATCAGCTAAATTTTTAGCAGTCTTTTTACCTATGCCTTCTAAATTAGAAAGCAATGCCATCTCTTCCTTGACAGCCTTAGATATCTCAGCGGCACTCTTTATATTAAGCTCTTTACCAACTAACTCCGACGCTAGACGTACATTTTGACCATGTTTGCCTATAGCAATTGAAAGTTGGTCATCGGGAATTATAAGAAGTATTTTATCTTTATTTTCTTCTACCTTTATTTCCATAATCTCAGCCGGAGATAAAGCATTCTTTACATATTCTTTTATATCGGAACTCCATCTTATAATATCAACCTTTTCTCCCTGAAGTTCTCTCACTATATCTTTTACGCGAGAACCCCTAACGCCAACACAGGCTCCTACGCTATCAACTTTTTCATCATGAGAATATACCGCTATTTTAGTTCTTTCGCCTGGCTCTCTTGCAATTGTTTTTATCTCAACAATCTTCTCATATATCTCAGGAACCTCTAATTCAAATAATCTTCTTACTAACCCAGGATTTCTTCTTGATAGAATAATGTAAGGTCCCTTAGTGGTCTGATCCACTTCTTCTACATAGGCTCTTAATCGCTGGCCCTGTTCATATTCTTCTTTGGGAACCTGGAATTTTTTCAATATAAAGCCTTCTGTTTTGCCTAAATTTACTACAACTGTAGAACGTTCAAATCGATAAATTGTACCACTCACAATATCACCGATTTTATCCTTGAATTCTTTATATATTACATTTCGCTCTGCCTCGCGAATCTTCTGGATTATTACTTGTTTTGCAGTTTGCGCAGCAATACGACCGAATTCTTCTGATTTTATAAGTTCTCCGTGCGAGAAAACCTTAATATTGCCTGTTTTTTGATCAAATTCAACAGATACATCTCCCTCTTTGCCTTTTATTGTCTTTTTAGCTGCAGATAAAAGGGCATATTCTATTGCTTTAGTCAAAACTTCTCTATCAATCCCTCTGTCTCTTTCAATATGTTCCAAGATTGTCAATAATTCCCCATTCATTTTATTTTATCCTTTTCAAGCCTATTTTTAACTTCGCCTTATGTATCTTATCTAATGGAATAATTTTAATCTGACCACCTACATCTAACTGAATCTTATCTTTCTCGACTTTAATCAATTTCCCAATGGCCTTTTCTGTGCCTTTGGGTTCTTTATCTATAATTAGGATAATTTTCTCGCCTTTTACTCTTTCGAAGTCGCGTTTTGTTGCAAGCGGCCTGTCAAGGCCCGGGGATGCTACTTCTAATATGTAACTGCTCTTTACTAAATCCTCCTTATCTATCACTTCTGTTATCATCCCGTTTAACTTAGCACATTCATCTACTGTTATGCCTCGTGATTTATCAACTAAAAAACGGATAAGTTTATTTCTTTGCCTTGCCGGTTTTACCTCTATCTCAACTAACTCAAAGCCTTTTGCTGATAAAAACCTGGAAAAAGTTTCCTCTAAAACCTTCTTTAGCTCTTCTTTATTATCCATATCAGCATACCCTAACAAAAAAGTGGGCAAAACCCACTTTTTCTTTAAACTTCTTAATTTATAATTAAGTATACTAAAATATGTTTATATTGTCAAGAACTTTTTGATGTAGTCTATGATTTTAGACTTATCTATTAATTCTTTTTTATTGTCTTTTCTATGCCTTAATTCAACTTTTCCTTCTTTTAAGCTCTTTGGCCCAATAATAATCTGATAAGGAATACCTATTAAATCAGCATCCTTAAACTTAGCTCCTGCCTGTATATCTCTATCATCTAAAAGAACGTCTAAGTTCTCAGATTTTAAATCTTGATAGATTTTTTCAGCTATTTTAAAAGATTCAGAATTTTTATCAATCGGCAAAATCAATACCTGATAGGGTGAAATGGCTGTCGGCCATATGATACCTTTATTATCATGATTTAGCTCAATAACAGCAGCTATTAATCTATTTACCCCTATGCCATAACAGCCCATAATGATGGGTTTTTCCTTGCCGTCCTTATCTAAAAAATTAGCTCCTAAGTCTTCAGAATATTTTGTGCCCAGCTTGAATATATGCCCTATTTCCATTGTGCGTTTAATTACAATCTTCCCTTTACATTTTGGACATATATCTTCTTTATCTATATATCTTAAATCATAAAACTTATCTATTTTTACATCTCTATCAAGATTGACATTTATTAGGTGCTTATCCTTTTTATTTGCTCCTGTTGTAAAATTAGACATATTCACAATTTGATAATCTGCTATGATTTTTATGCCTTTTAGGTTAACCGCTCCTGAAAAGCCGATCGATGCTTTAGTTACTCTTTCTATCTCTTGCTCATTGGCCAATCTGAGGTCTTTTATTGCTAATGCTTTCTGTAATTTTGCTTCATTTATTTTTTTATCTCCTCTTATTAAAACTGCAATAAAGTCTCCGTCTGCTTTGTATATGAGGGTTTTGATAAGCTTGGATGCTGGCTGATTTAACAATTTCGTCACTTGTTCTACGGTATAACTTGAGGGCGTATCTACTTCTTTTAAAACTTTGGCTTTCTCCTTTTTTGTCCTGGGTGGCTTTAGACAGGAAGCAGCTTCTAAGCTGGCGGCGTAACCACATTTTTTACAATGCGCAATCATGTCCTCGCCACTTTCAGTAGGAATCATAAACTCTGCTGATTCTTTGCCACCCATCATGCCAGGGTCTGCTTCTACTACTATATAGGATAGATTACACCTATCCATAATTTCACAATATGCTTCATGCATATCATTATAACTTTTATTCAGGCCTTTGTTGTCCTTGTCAAAGCTATAAGCATCCTTCATAATAAATTCTTTAGATCTAACCACGCCGAAACGTGGACGAGGTTCATCTCTAAATTTGGCTTGGATTTGATAGAGAATTAAAGGAAGCTGTCGGTATGATTTAACCTCCCCTTTTACTAAATCTGTAATTACTTCTTCATGCGTAGGTCCTAAGACAAGAGTATTATCATGTCTGTCTTTAAAAGAATACCCTACATCATCGATTAGGGTTCTATCTCTTCCTGATTTTTTCCAAAGATTATCCGGCTGGAGAGCAGATAAATATACCTCTATGCCTCCTTTATCATTCATTGCTTCTCTGATAACGCCCTCAACATTGCGGAGTACTTTCAGGCCCAAAGGTAAATATGAATAAATCCCTGCCGCTAATTTACGGATGAGACCCGCTCTAAGCATAAGTTTATGAGAAGGGACTTCAGCCTCTTTGGGATCTTCTTTTAAAGTAGGAATAAAATATTCAGTCCATCTCATTTGATTTCCTTTAACAACTCTCTTTTTATATCTTTTGCTTTTATTCGTCTTATAATTCTACCTTTTTTAAATAAGATAGCATAATTTTTACCGCAAGCTACGCCAATATCTGCATGTTTTGCCTCACCAGGTCCATTTACCTCGCAACCCATAACTGCAACATTTAATAAAAGCAACCGTTTATCTTTTCCTACCTTTTCATCTAAGGCTTTCTTTATACCTTCAGCTTCCTTTATTAAATTAACCTGGCAACGTCCGCAAGTCGGGCAAGAAATAATCTCTGGCGAAAATCTTCTAATATCAAGTGCTTGCAAGATAGACTTAGCTGCTTCTATCTCTTTTTCACTTGATGATGTCAAAGATACTCTTATTGTATCTCCTATTCCTTCTATAAGCAGGGTCCCTATTCCTAAAGCCGACTTAGCCAGAGCCTCATAAGATAGGCCTGTTGCAGTCACGCCTAAATGTAGAGGGTATTTTACCTTTTTAGCTATTAGTCTATTAGCTTCAATTGTTGATGTAACATCTGATGTTTTTAATGAAACAATTATATCATAAAAATTGCTATCTTCAAACAACCTTATGCACTTAAGAGCGTAATTCACTATCTTAGCGGGTAAGTTATATTTATTGTATTTAAAAGGAACTGAACCTGAATTAAGACCTATTCTTATGGGAATATTTACTTTCTTTGCTTCATTTATAATCTCTTTAAGATGTTCCTTTTTTGAAAGATTGCCCGGATTGATTCTTATCTTATCTGCTCCATTTTCTATCGCATATAAGGCTAATCTATAATCAAAGTGGATATCGGCTATTAAAGGGATATTGATTTTCTTCTTTATCTTTTTTAAGTTATTAGCTGATTTTTTAGATTTAACCGCAACTCTAACTAACTCACAACCTGCTTTTTCTAATTTCTTAATCTCATTAACAACTGATAATGTATTTTCTGTATCTATTTTGCTCATACCCTGTATTGAGATAGAATTATTGCCGCCTATTTTGACATTGCCTACCTTTATAACCCTGGATTTTCTTCTTTTTACTTTCATCTATTTATTAACTTCAGCCTGATCTGCCTTTTCTGTTTTCAATTGTTTCTGTTTAGTCAATCTTATAATATCATTAAAACTTATATAAATTATAAGTATAATCAAGAAGGCAAATCCAACTAAGGTAATAATTTCCTTAACCTTCGGTTTTATCTTAAATCTGAAAATTTTCTCAATTGATAAAAATAGAACATGACCGCCATCTAAAGCCGGAAAAGGAATCATATTTATAATGGCCAAATTTATATTTATCATAATAAAAAAGAATAAGGTATAATGAAAACCCAATCCAATTGCCTTAGTTGTCTCAGCTATAATTCCAATCGGTCCGGCGGCCATCTTTAAAGACAGCCCTCCCGTAATCAAGAGCCACATGATTTTAAGAATTAACATAATCATATTTGCGGTCAATATCAAACCTCCGAAGATATAATCATGCCACCTCATACCGGCCTTGCCTAGATCCATAAAATCCAGGGATTCTCCAATACCAATACCTATAAGTGCTCTCTTTTGTTCTTTTGAATATTCGGGAATAATCATAATTTGCACTTCTTCATTTTTCCTGCTTATTGTCAAAGCTACCTCTTTATCCGCTTTATCAGATAAAGCCACTATTAATCCTTCAGACGATTCTACTTTTTCTTTATCCACTTTTAAAATTACATCATATTGTTTTACTCCGGCAGTTTCAGCAGGTGAATTGGGTATTACTTGCCCGACAAATACCTTGTTAATTGGCTTTCCCCAAAGGGCAATTACTAAAGTAAGTATCAAGATACAAATAACTATTTGTAAACCTACACCGCCAATAAATACTAGAAACTTCTGCCATGTTCTTGCATCCTCAAAGGTTTTTAAGTTATATTTTTTGATATCACTCTTTTCTTCCTCTGTAAGTTCTGCGCTTTCTCCCTCCATGCCCGGAATCCTGACATATCCACCAATAAAAGGAATCCAGGATAGTTGATAATGAGTTTCTTTTCTTTTAAACGAAAATAACTTAGGTCCCCAACCCAAAGAAAAACGAGAAACACTGGTACCTGAAAACTTACCCACAATATAATGACCGAATTCATGAATAAAAATAATAATCCCTATTATGATAATAGCTAAGATGACACCGAGTATTCCCATGAAAAAAATTACCCTCCTACTTTTTCTATTAACTCTTTAGTTAATTTTTTAGCTGAATCATTTACTTTTAATATATCTGACAGTTTTGGATTTTTTATTGGTCTATGTTGCAATAAGATTCTTCTGATAATCTTTGGTATATCAGTTAAACTAATCTTTCTTCTTAAGAATGCATTAACTACTTCTTCATCAGCTGCATTTAAAGCGCAGGGATAGGTATTTCCTTTTTTGGCAGCCTGGTACGCTAATTTTAATGACGGAAATTTTTCAAAATTAGGTCTTTTGAAAGTAAGACTATCTATTTTAAAGAAATCTAACTTGGATAATTTAGAAGGTAATCTTTCAGGAAACCCGAGCGCATATTGGATAGGAACTCGCATATCGGTAATAGATAACTGAGCTAAAATAGTCCCGTCTACAAATTCTATCATTGAATGAACTATTGCTTCTGGATGTATGAGAATCTCAATATTATCAGGAGATATTCCAAATAAATGCATTGCCTCAATAACCTCAAGACCTTTATTCATCAATGTTGCAGAATCAACAGTAATTTTTTGACCCATCTTCCATTTAGGATGAGAAAGTGCTTTATTGGGCAATACTTTATTAAGTTTAGACTTAGGAACTTTATCTAAAGCTCCACCTGATCCGGTTATATAGATTTTCGCTAATGCTCCGCGATGATTGCCATATAAACATTGAAATATAGCGCTGTGTTCTGAATCAATCGGTATAATCTTTACTTTATTCTTTTTAGCTTTATTCATAATTATCTCACCGGCCATAACTAAAGACTCTTTGTTTGCAAGAGCAATATCTTTTTTGCTTTCAATCGCAGCAATAAGAGGAAGAAGCGCCTTGCTTCCAGAGATAGCCACAACAACTAAATCTGCCTTTTTATCTCTGGCAATATCAATTATTTGTTCTTCCCCGGATAAAATTTTAGTCTTAGTTCTTTTCACTTTGTCTTTCAACTTACTAAGTTTACTCTCATCAGCTAAGACCGCTATATCAGGATTCACTCTCTTTATTTGTTCAGATAAAAGCTTATCATTTGAGCCTGCAGTTAAAGCTCTTATTTTAAACCTATCTGGATATTTTGCTACAACATCTAAAGTATTCTCGCCGATTGAACCAGTCGATCCCAGTATGATTATATTTTTTATCTTCTTTTTCATCGTAGAACCATATGGAGTTTATAAACCACAATATAAAGATAAGCAACGGGAGCGGAAAACAATATACTATCCATTAAATCCAAAACACCGCCCTGAGCTGGTATGAAATTGCCTGAATCTTTAACATTGCAATCTCTTTTAATTAAAGACTCTGATAGATCACCAAGCTGAGAAGATATTCCTATAAGTGAACCCAGGACCAGAAGATGATATATGGAAACTCCATCTAAATAAAATTTACTTAGAACTGCTACGATTACACTCACAATAAAGCCTCCGATGGCTCCCTCTATTGATTTTTTAGGACTTACTCTTTTTAATAATTTATGCCTTCCAAATTTTCTACCAATCAGGTACGCTCCGGTATCACCCAACTTAACTACTAACAGCAAAAATATCACTAAGAGACTTCCTTTATGCAGAAATCTAAGTTTAATAAGGTAACTGCCAAGCCAGCTTACATAAATAACTCCAAATACTGTCGTAGATATAGCTAATATTGCATCACTGTGGTCTTTTCTGGCAAATTGCAAAATAAAAAAAATAATAAAAGTCAATAAAATAAAAGCTAAACTCCATTCTTCGGTAGGTTTAAAATTAAAAAATATAGCAGCGGGTATTATTAGGCCGATAAGTATTCCCAACCTTTTATAAACGGGAATATTTTTTTTCTGAATTAAGCTAAAAAATTCGTTAAGACTGAAGCCTATAAAAAATATAATAAATAATGCGTATGCCCACTTAGGGAAAAAGAAAACACAAAGTATCGTAATTAAAATTAATATGCTGATATATATGATTCTTTTTAATAAAATATTAGATGTTTCCAAACTTTCGTTCTCTCTTGTTATAATCTTCCACAATTATTTTAAAATCTTTCTTTGTAAAGTCCGGCCACAATTTACGGCTAAAATAAAGCTCGGCATATGAAAGCTGCCATAGAAGAAAATTACTTAATCTTAATTCATTCGAAGTTCTTATTAATAGGTCGGGATCGGGTATCTTGTGTGTATATAGATACTTAGAAAATAACTTCTCGTTTATTTGATTAGGTTTGATTTTATTTATTTTTATATCTTCTGCTATTTTCCTGGATGCCTCAGCAATCTCATTGCGTCCACCATAACTTAAAGCAAGAATAAGATTCAGCTTTGAATTATCTTTTGTCTCATTAATTGTCTTATATAGTGCATCCTTGACAGACTGCGGCAATCTCTCAAGTTGGCCTATAGCTAATAATCTGATTCCCTCTTCATTAAATTGTTTTAATTCTTTTATCAGGTATTCCTTTAATAAATTCATTAAAGTGCTAACCTCTTTCTTGGGACGTCTCCAATTCTCAGTGCTAAATGTATATAAAGTTAGATATTTCACTCCTGATTCTAAGGACGCCTCGATGATCTTTCGCACAGTTTTTATACCGGCTCTATGCCCCATCAATCTGGGTAGATTTCTTTTTTTAGCCCAGCGGCCATTGCCATCCATTATAATGGCGATATGCTTAATTTTATCTGTTCTTCCTTTTCCCATAAAATATACCTTCAATGAATTTTCTTCTGTGGCGAAGGCGGAACTTGTCCGCCGTAGCCCATCTACTCTGAATTTCTACTCTGGCGAAGGCGGATAAAGAAGAAGGGGGAATATTAATTCCCCCATTCTTATGCGCTAGCCAGTAACTATATAAAATCCATTTTTTTATTTTATATATTCTTCAGCTTTGGATTTAGTCTCAAGCTGCGTTCCTTCCCTTGCCTTCTTAATCTTGGCAGGCACAACAACAATCTCAACTCTCCTATTCTCCTGACGGCCTTCTACTGTTGCATTAGAAGCCATAGGCCTATAAGGTCCATAACCTGCTGCAGAGAATCTTTCAGGGTTTAATCCTTTTTCATCAATAAAATAATGCAGCACATTAAGCGCTCTCTGAGTTGAAAGTTCCCAATTTGACTTCCAACCTGAATGTTTTATTGGAACATTATCAGTATGACCTTCTATAATTATATTTTCATTTATCTTAATCAGAACATTAGCTACCTTGCTTAATACTTCTTTGCCAACCGGTCTTACCTTTGCCTTTCCAGAATCAAATAACACCTCAGCGACTACAGTAACCACTAAACCTCTTTCTTGCATCTGGAGGCTAACACTTCCTTCAGTAATCTCTTTCTGTAACTGAGCTTCTAGTTCATTTTTAGTTTCTTGAAGTTCTTGAAGTTTCTCGCGTAAAGACTTAATTCTTTCAACATCCAGGGGATGTCTTTTCTGGAACCTAACAGCGCATCCTAAAATACTTAAACTAAAAACAGTCGCAAGTATCAAAACAAAAATTCCAAACAATCTTTTTTTCATTATCACCACCCCTTATTAATTATTCACAAAATATTTTAACAGAAAAAAACATTTGTGTCAACTGCCAATTAATAGAAATAATTAAATTAACATCCATTATTTTATAAAAATCGGCATAATTGGAAATAATGAAGCAAACAACAGTGATATTACAGACATTAACTTTATAAGGATATCTAATGAAGGTCCAACAGTATCTTTTAATGGATCTCCGAAAGTATCGCCCACCACACTTGCAGCGTGGGCTTTAGAACCTTTACCGCCAAACTTTCCAGTCTCTATAAATTTCTTGGCATTATCAAGAGCCCCCCCGGTGTTAGCGCATAATAGGGCTAAAAGCAAGGCGGATAAAAGTCCACCTATTAAAAATCCAGCTAACGCAAAACGCCCTAAAATAAATCCGATTAGTAGGGGTGTAACGATAGCGACAAGAGCCGGTAACAACATCTTTTTTAAACCATGACCAGAGGCAATAGAAATACATCTATTATAATCTGGAACTTCTTCTCCTTTTAAGATGGCGGGTCTTTCCCTAAATTGTCTTCTTATCTCTATAATCATCTTATCAGCCGTTTCGCTAACCGAAGAAATTAATAATGACGAAAAGGCATAAGGTATCATAGTTCCTAAAAATAAACCAGCAATGACGTAAGCGCCAACCTGGGGGCCTATCAATTGAATATCAGGTAAATTAATCTCTTTGGCGTTTCCTATGGCCGACCATAGATAAGCAGCTATTAATCCTAAAGTAGCAAAGGCAGCTGAGCCAATAGCAAAACCTTTACCAATAGCTGCCGTCGTATTACCTATTGAATCAAGTTCATCCGTAATTTTTCTCACATGATGCGGTAAATTAGCCATTTGACTTATACCACCTGCGTTGTCGGCAATAGGTCCATAAGTATCAACAGAAACAGTCATAACTACAAAGGATAACATGCCCAACGCACTATAAGTAATACCGATTAATCCTCCTAATTGATATGAAATTATTGTTGCAATAGAAATTATAATTACAGGCCAGAAGGAACTCATCATTCCTAACCCAAGACCTCCGGCTACTGAAACACCTGCGCCTTCCTGACAACTTTTGGCAAGCCTTCTTACAGGATTAAAACTATAAGAAGTATAATACTCACTTGTAAATCCAATTAAAACTCCAGAAATAAGACCAATTAACACCGACCAAAATGGCGCCATATTGAAAGGACTTAAATATCTAACAATAAAGAAACTAAAAATGCCCGTTAAGAGGGCGCTAAGTTTGGTGGCGTTCATTAAAAGGCTTTGAGCTTTACTGCTCTTAGAAAGATTTACATATCCTATACCAATTAGAGACGAAATAATACCGCTAGCCACAAGCATAATAGGTAAAAACACAGAAGATGTAAAATTATTAGCGTTAAGATTTGCTATCCCCAGTTTAGTCATTAAACCCGAGGCAATGCTCGGATTATTTCTTCCAACATAGACATAAAGCATAATGACAATAATTGAAATGATGGCTCCTACAAATGATTCTAATAAATCTGCGCCCAGACCTCCTACGTCACCTACATTGTCCCCCACATTATCAGCGATAGTAGCAGGATTTCGCGCATCATCTTCGGGAATATGTTCTTCGACTTTACCTACCATATCCGCCGCCATATCAGCAGCTTTAGTATAGACGCCACCGCCCACGCGGTCAAAAAGCGCTACCAAAGATGCTCCCATAGAATAAGCACTGACAATTAAGGCTCCTCTTATAAAATTAATATCTCTACCTAAAAATCGACTAACAAAAGGAACATTTACATTTTCAATGTGTAAAGTAGACGGGTTAAAATGTGCTTTAAATATCCAAATCACTGAGCATAATCCCAATAGCGCTAAAGACCCAACGGCAATTCCCATAACGGCCCCGCCTGAAAAAGCCGTCTTTAAGGCCTTTGAAAAACCCTTTGTCGCAGCTTGGGTAGTCCTCACATTGGTATTTGTAGCCATATTCATTCCGATAAAGCCGGCTAATCCTGAACAAAATGCTCCCACAACAAAACTCACAGCTATCTGCACATCCCAAATAGCGTAAAGAATAGCGGCAATAATAACTAAGACAATAAGTATGGCTTTTACTTCTTCTATCATAAAGGCAAAAGAGCCGGAACGAATATAACCATGTATTTCTGTCATTCGGTCATTGCCTTTATCTTGTTTCATTACATGTGAAGCTAATATTCTTGCTATAAATAAGCCCAGAATACATACAGCAGCCGGAATTATTATAATATTGATGTCGTTAATTATTGACATATTCTCTATACTTTCTTTCTAGTAAGTATTTGGGAACGTTCTGAACCAACGGATACCATATTTATATCAACATTTAAAAGTTCAGATATTCTCATTAAGTATTTCTTCGCCTCATTGGGTAAATCATTATATTGCGTTATGCTGCTTGTGCGTCTAAGCCATCCTTTATGTTCTTCATAAACAGGTTTGCATCTATTTAAAATTTCAGTATTCGCGGGCATCGCCTTATAAACCTTTGTCTTATATTTATAGCCTATACAAATCTTTATAGTCTTTAACTCATCCAGAACATCTAATTTTGTTACAACAATATCATCTAATCCATTAACTAAGACAGCGTGCTTTGTAGCTATCGCATCAAACCAACCGCACCGTCTTGGTCTTCCTGTTGTCGCTCCGAATTCCTTGCCTTTTTTTCTTATTTTATCCATTATCTTTGAGGAAAACTGTGTAGGAAGAGGACCTTCTCCGACTCTGGTAGTATAGGCCTTAACCACGCCTATCACTTTATCAATTCTGGTAGGGCCTAAGCCTGAGCCAGTAAAAGCACCGCCGGCTGATGCGCTTGAAGAAGTAACATAAGGATAGGTTCCAAAATCAACATCTAAAAGCGTGCCCTGGGCTCCTTCAAATAAGATGCTTTTGCCTTTATCGTATGCCTTATTTAGTTCTAATATGCAATCTTTTACAAAAGGTTTTATAAATTTAGCATATTCTAAATATTCTTTATAAACTTCATTAAATTTAAACCCTTTAAAATTATAAGTATTTCCAAAGATATCGTTCTTTTCTTTTAAGTTCTCCTGTAATTTCTGTTTAAAAATATCCTTATCCATTAAATCCGCTATTCTAATGCCACATCTCGCAGCTTTATCAGTATATGCTGGACCTATGCCTCTTCTGGTTGTGCCAATTTTAGTCTTGCCTTTCTTCTTCTCTCTTAAGCTATCAAGGACCTTATGGTAAGGTAAAATAACATGAGCCCTATCACTTATTAAAAGATTATTGCTATTTATGCTTATACCCTCTTTTCGTAATTTTTTAATTTCATCAATTAAGGCTTTTGGATAGATAACTACGCCATTTCCCACGATGCATTTTTTGTTCTTATGTAAAATCCCAGAGGGCACAAGATGAAGAATAAATTTTTTATCACCAACTACTACAGTATGTCCGGCATTATTGCCGCCCTGAAACCTAACTACATAATCTGCATCTTTGGTAAGTACGTCTATTATTTTACCCTTACCTTCATCTCCCCATTGAGCGCCTACTATAATTATATTGGGCATATTCTCTTTCTCTTTTCAGGTTTCAAGTTCCAAGCTTTATAAATAACCAAGATGTACCCTCACGGGCACAG
Organism: uncultured Planctomycetia bacterium; assembly: GCA_964554835.1. Lineage (GTDB taxonomy): Bacteria > Omnitrophota > Gorgyraeia > JAGLLT01 > CAZKQD01 > CAZKQD01. The sequence goes on from CAZKQD010000021.1 coordinate 14,030, forward strand.
GCAAAATACAATAATCAAACAATATTCAAATTACAATATTCAATATTCAAACTTGTTTTCGTTTGGTGTTTGATGTTTGATTTCTATCAATCTCTATCACTTTCTTTTTCTCCGACTTCCGACTTAGGACTTAGGACTTATTTATTCTTAATTTCTCTGATCCTTTCTTTAGCTTTTTCAGTCCAAAAATCCTCTTTCTTGCTAAAGCCTATTCTCTTCTGCCAATACTCCAGGGCTTTCTCAACCTCGCCAATTTCCTCATATACTATAGCAAGATTGGTATATACACCCAGGTAATTAGGATCTATCTTGAGCGCTTTTTTAAACTCTTTTATAGACTTACTAGGTTCATCTAAATAGAAATAAATAATCCCTAAATCATTGTGCGCGCAAGGATACTCAGGATCAAGCTCAATTGCTTTTTTATAACACTCTATGGCTTTCTCAAAATTATCTGTTTTTTGATATCTATAACCTACCTCACGCCAGTGTATAGCTAACTGGCGATTATTCATCCGAGGCTGTACTTCTTTGTTAATCTTTTTTACGCCTTCCGGCCGTCCTTCTTCTATTTCTTTCTTTTCTCGTTTCCCTTCTAAATCCTTTTCAATAGTTATCTTTTGTTTTGTCTTAGTAAGTTCTGCGCCTTTTACTTTTGCTATATGAAGATAATAGGCGTTTCCTTCTTTAGTTGCATAATAATCAACCAATTCATTTAATTCAATCACAAAAAAATCTATCCCATATAAATGCTTACCGCTAATTGTAATTCTTTCACTTAAGGAGTCGTCTTTAAAAACTTTAATCCTTTTTATCTGCCCCTGATTTATAGGAATAACTTCAGCTATATCAGGGCTGGATGCAGATACATCACCGATTACATCAGCAATAACTTGAGGGGGTTCATTAATAGCATAAAAAACCATATTAGCCTGTTGATCAAATTTAAATATTATCTCAATCTTCTCAGGATAAGTTTCAAAGTTAAGATTTTCAAGGAGAGGAGTATTCGCCTCGACTAAAGTAGTTAGTGATGCAAGAAATAAAAATATGAAAGCAGCTTTAATTATTTTACTTATCATTTTTTTCACTCTCTTTTATCAATTAGCGTTTAGCGGATAGCGTTTAGTATTTTCTATCCGCTATACGCTATACGCTAATAAATATACGCTATATGCTATTCACTATCTCTTCTCTGCCTGCCCCGTTAGAGGTAGTCCGCCTGAGGCGGACGTCAATCCAGCTCTAATGGGGTTGTCACTTTACGGCTTCATTGTAAATATCTTCTTGGCTATCTTAGCATGAGCAGCAATAAATTTCAATTCATCCTCGCTTAAGGGTTTCTGAGTCTGGACATTAGCGTACCTGACTAACTCTAATATCTCTCT
>CAZKQD010000022.1:0-4210 GCA_964554835.1 uncultured Planctomycetia bacterium
CCAAAGAAGGCGAGATTATAAGTAAAAGCAGTATCGCCGGAGGAAATTATAGCAGGCAGGAAGAGATAAGTCTTATAGGCCGTGATGCCAAAATAGAGAAATTTAAAGCTAAATGCAAGGAATCAGAAGAAGGAATATCCCGCCTCCAGAAAGAATTAGAAAATAAAGAGTCAACTCAAGGAGAACTTCAGGCAAATATTGAGAACCTGGGAGAATTGGTTCATAAAGAGAAGATAAAGGAAGCTAACATTCAGTCAGAGATAAATGCGGTTGACGACGAACTTAAGAAATTTGAAGATGAGATAATTTTATTAGCTACAGAGATAGAAGAGGCGCAGTCAGAGAAAAGCAGCTTATTAGAAAAGCAGGAGGCCTATAGGAGCAAACTTGAGGATATTCGCCAGCAGGACAATGAAGTTCAGAACTTGATAATTGGCAATCGACATTCTATAGAAGAAAAATCAGCTCAAGCTCAGAATATTTTAGTCCAGATGACTGAAATAAAGACTGAACTTTCTTCCATTGATAAATTGTATAGCAATAGACAAGATACTCATAATATGTTGCTGGGGTCTATAGAAGAGGCTGAAGCTGAGATACGGAATATTGAGGAGGAATCTAAAAACTCAAAAGAAAGAATTACCTATTTAGAAGAACAAATTAAGCTATTATCTTCATCAAGTGAAAACCTAAGAAGGGAAAGAGAGTCTTTAGAGCAAAAGATTAATGAAGTGCATTCAGGTAGACAATCTGTATTAGATAAATTAAAACTGTCTGAGGCTCATATAAAACAGAAACAATCTGAATTTGCCAATGTAAAAGAAGAGCTTTATGGCTTTGAAGTTAAAAATACTGAATATTCTTTGAGGTTAGATAATTTAAGAGATCGAATTATAAATACTTACAAGGTTGATTTAAATAAAGCTGATATTGAAGTTGAAAACAATATTAATTGGGCTGAGATTGAAAAGGATATAGCCAAACTTAAAAAACAGCTGGATTCAATGGGCAATGTTAATCTGGTTGCTATTGATGAGCATCAGGAATTGAAAGAACGTTACGACTTCTTGACTCACCAACGCCAGGATTTAGAAGAAGCAAAGGATTCACTTAATCAGGCAATTCGCAAAATAGATAGAACAACGACCGCATTGTTTAAGGAAACTTTCGAGCAGATAAAAGAAAGTTTTGAAGAATTCTTTAAGATGTTATTTGGTGGAGGAAAAGCAAATTTAAAATTAGTTGATGAACGTAATATTTTAGAAAGCGGAATAGATATTATTGCCAGACCTCCGGGTAAGAAATTCCAGAGCATATCTCTTTTATCAGGTGGAGAAAAAGCTCTGTGCGCTATAGCTTTATTATTTGCTGTATTTAAGGTTAAGCCGTCACCTTTCTGCGTTCTGGATGAAATAGATGCGCCGCTGGATGAATCGAATGTGGATAGATTTACTAATGTCCTGTGTGAATTTGTTAAGACTTCTCAATTTATCATTATTACCCACAATAAAAAAACTATCGGGATGGCAGATGTTATGTACGGAGTGACCATGGAAGAATCTGGTATATCTAAATTAGTCTCAGTGAAATTTACAGAAGATAAAGAAAAGAATGTAGAACCGGCAAATCTTTAATTATTCTGCCAGTTTAACTTTATTCCTGCCTTCTGACTTAGCTTTGTAGAGAGCCTGGTCAGCTTTTTGAATTAGTTCTTTTTTAAGTTGCATTTCATCTTGATAGAAACTAACTCCTATGCTAATAGTTAAATTGTGAGATTTTAGCCTTTCTTGATTCTCAAAATTATATTTCTCAACTACCTTCCTTATCCTTTCAGCTAACTTTAAAGCTGCATATTTTTTTGTAGAGGGGAGAATAATAGCAAATTCCTCACCGCCATATCTGGCTACTATATCTAATTGTCTTGCATTTTTCTTTAATATATTTGCCAAATCCATTAAAAGTTTATCTCCTGCTAAGTGCCCCAAAAGGTCATTATACTTTTTAAAGTGGTCAATATCCATAAAAAGTAAAGACAGATTACCTTTATAGCGTTTTGCCCTTCCAAACTCATCGGATAGAAGTTTTTGAAAGCGGCCGTGGTTATAAAGTCCTGTTAGGGAATCAGTCTCGGATAACTTTTTTGTATATTCATAATGTTTTGAATTTTCAATTGCAAGTCCTGCCTGATCAGCAAAGAGAGTTAAAATTCTTACATCTTCCTGAGTAATTGACTTGTGGGTGATTGCATTGTCAACTAAAATAACCCCTTCTGTTTTCTTGCCCGATACAAGAGGAACAGCTACAAAATCATCAGGCTTTAAAATTTCTAAGACTTCTTTGTTTACCTTAGAGCGAAATTTATTAATATTAACTTTATGAGGCATATTCTCTAAGGCGGTTAGCGCGGGAATACCTTCATCTTCTATGAGTTCAATGCTTATTTTTCTAACCAGATCTGTTAAGCCCCTGTTAATTCTATTATTTAATTTCTTGTATAGTTTAACAAGATCGCTTAAATCTTCTTTTTCTAACTTTATTATTTTCTGCCAGATTTGATCAGCTTCTTTACTGCTTTGAGGTCCGATAGCCATCTCGCCATCAAGTGTTTTTTTATCTTCATTAATCAAAAATAGGAATGCCCTATCAAAACCCAGGCCGCCTTTTGCAGTTATACTGGTAAGGACAATGTACAAGATATGCTTTAACTTCAAAGTGGTTCTCATAGCATTGCTTATTTCATAAAAAATAAACAATTCATACTTTGCTCTTTGAAGCTGCTTTGTGGTTTTTTTAAGTTGAGATTGTAAATCTTCATTTTGCATAGTAAGGGCATGGTATCCTAAATTCAGCTTTTTGTCAAGTAAACCCGCTTTTTTTCTAACGGGGTAAACCCCGTTAGAGATGACTAAGTGAAATTATGCATTATCTTAAACCTGTAGAAATAATACTGAGAGATTATATGAAAACAAAAAGTTTTAATCAACAGTTGCCTAAAGGCAACTTATCCCTTACGGGGTAAACCCATTAATATATACAGAGATTATAAATTTTGTTTTTTTGTGATTTATGTGGTATAATTCAAAAAATGAGTTTTTGCATTTGACATAAAATGTATAAATGCCCCTTGCTTAAACAAGCTAAGATTCTCCTTGATAATTTTAGCTTACCCTAATACCCTTACGGGCACAGGCGGGCACAAGTAAGCTTCGGGATAAATTCACGCAAATGATTTATATCCCCCACATGTTTTGCTTCGCAAAACAAAACAGGGGGGATTAATTCGGGTATATAACTTACAATCGCTTTGCTTTGTAAGTTATGCCCTCATTAAGGAGGGAAAAGATGGAAACCAAAACGTTCTCAGATGGTCAGGTAATAAAATTTGGCTGGAATATTATGAAGAGCAACTTCTGGTATTTCTTTGCTGTTGTTTTAACTGTTGCTTTTTTTAGTTATTTTCCAATTGTTACTGATAAGATTTGCAAGGATATTACTTGGTTGCGGATAAGTCTACGTATATTATTTTACATCTTTAGTCTTATAGTAGGCATTGGCATTATTAAAATATCCATTAAATTTGCTGAAAATATAAAACCCAAATATGTAGATTTATTTGATAATTTTGCGCTATTTTTTAAATATTTAGCCAGCGCTATTCTGTACTCACTAATTGTCTTAGCTGGTTTCATCCTATTGATTGTTCCAGGTATTATCTGGGGCATAAGATACCAATTTTTTCCATATTTTATAGTGGATAAAAATGCAGGACCCGTTGAGGCATTAAAAAGGAGTGCTCAAATAACAAATGGTGCCAAATGGGATATATTAGGCCTTAATGTGATTACAGGAATTATAGCTATAGCTGGCTTTGTTTGTTTAGTGATAGGTTTATTTGTAGCATATCCAGTCATTTGGGTCGCCTTTGCTGTAGTTTATAAGCAACTATTGCAGCAGACTGAAATGGTATAATTAAATAAAAATATTGACAGCTTAAATTCTATGTAGTATGATATATTTAGTCTTCGGGATAGGGTGACCTGCCTTCAGCGAGGCAGGAATTCCCAACTGGTGGTATAGCCCACGAGTCCTAAAAATTTTAAGGACAGATCTGGTGATTCGCCTCAGGCGGAGATTCCAGAGCCAATAGTAACAGTCTAGAGGGGAGAGGGCTCTCTAAAAAATATATATCTACCCGAAGGATAACTTCGGG
>CAZKQD010000022.1:4220-14785 GCA_964554835.1 uncultured Planctomycetia bacterium
AGAGAGGGGATAATGAAATGTATCCCCCTTAGCTTTCTTGCGAAAGCAAAGAGAGGGGATAATGAAATGTATCCCCCCTGGCTTTCTTGCGAAAGCAAAGAGAGGGGATAATGAAATGTATCCCCCCTGCATTCTTTCAGAATGAAAGAAGGGGGGATAAGTTCAACCAGCAAATTTATGTTCGCCATACTCCATAAAATTGGGTTTCACTTATGCTAAACACAATAGAAGAAGTTATAAAAGATCTTAAAAAAGGCAAGATGGTTATTGTTGTTGATGATGAAGATCGTGAAAATGAAGGCGATCTTATACTATCTGCAAATTTTGCCAATAAGAATAATATAAACTTTATGGCTAAGTATGGAAGAGGCTTAATTTGCGTACCTATGGAAGGTAAGCGTTTAGATAAATTACAATTATATTCTCTGCGTTCATCAAGTGTAGACAGGGATCATTCTGATCCATACCATACTGATTGGGCCATGTCTGTAGATGCAAAAGATAAAACAACGACTGGAATCTCAGCAGGCGATAGGGCAACAACCATAAAGGCGTTAATCAATCCCAAGACTAAACCAAATGATTTAATAAGACCAGGGCATGTTTTTCCATTAAGAGCCAAGGAAGGTGGAGTTTTGGTCAGGGCAGGACACACAGAAGCCTGCATTGATTTAATGAAGATTGCAGGTTTCTATTCAGCCGGAGTTATCTGTGAAATCATGAAGGATAATGGCGAGATGGCCAGATTAGCTGATCTTGTAAAATTTGCCAAAGAGCACAATTTAAAAATTTGCACCATTGCCAGCCTTATAAAGTATCGTATGAGGCAAGAAACATTAGTGAAGAGACTAACAGAAACTTCTTTACCAACCGAATATGGTAAATTCAAACTCATTGTTTATGAATCAATTATTGATCATTCTCACCATATAGTTTTAGTAAAGGGCAAATTAACAAAGGAAGCTTTAGTTAGGGTGCATTCTGAGTGTTTAACTGGTGATGTTTTTCATTCTAAAAGGTGTGATTGCGGAAGACAGCTTGATAAGTCAATGAGGATGATCCAGAAGGCAAAAAAAGGAATCCTTTTGTATATGAGGCAGGAAGGGAGGGGTATAGGCCTGGTTAATAAATTAAAAGCTTATTTGCTTCAAGATAAAGGCTTAGATACAGTAGAAGCTAATGAAGCACTTGGATTTAAGGCTGATTTAAGGGATTACGGTATTGGCGCGCAGATTTTAGTTGATTTGGGCTTGGAAAAGATTAAACTTCTAACTAATAATCCTCAGAAAATAATTGGCTTAGAGGGATATGGATTAAAGGTAATAAAAAGGATTCCCTTAGAGGTTGCCTCATCCAAAAGCAATAAAAAGTATCTTAAAGTGAAGAAGGAAAAGTTAGGTCATTTATTAAATATATAAGGAGGTGTAAAAGATGGTAAAAGTAATTGAAGGAGATTTAATCGCAAGGGGCAAAAAATTCACCATGATAGCATCAAGATTTAATGAATTTATCACTAGGAGATTAGTTGAGGGAGCGGTTGATTGCCTAAAAAGGCATGGGGTAAATGATTCTGATATAGAACTTATCTGGACACCCGGTTCTTTTGAAATTCCTCATATTGCCTCTAAGATTGCAAATAAAGGAAAATGCAACGCTATTATTTGTCTTGGTGCTGTAATAAGAGGCGAGACACCGCATTTTGATTACATATCTTCTGAGGCAGCTAAGGGAATTGCAAGATTAAACTTGACGAGCAAAATGCCTCTTACTTTTGGAATAATTACAGCTGACAATTTAGAGCAGGCGATAAATAGAGCAGGGGCAAAAGAAGGTAATAAAGGATTCCAGGCGGCTTTATCTGCAATAGAACTTGTGAGTCTGTCTGGCAAAATATAAGAGTTAAATAAGAGATTATAAGGGTGAGAAAACGCACAAAGGCGAGAGAACTAACTCTAAAATTCCTATATCAGATTGATATTACAAAAGATGATTGGCAAAGTGCACTGGATGATTTCTGGCTCACAAGGAATGTCAAAGCAGAAATTAAGAGTTTTGCTAATATTCTTATAAAAGGTACTTTTGATAAATTAGATGACATCGATAATATTATAGCAAAGCGTGCTGAGAATTGGCAACTTAGACGAATGGCTATAGTTGATAGGAACGTATTAAGACTTGCCTGTTTTGAACTTCTTTATCTCTTGGACATTCCAGCTAAAGTCTCAATTAATGAGGCTATTAATTTAGCTAAGAAATACGGCGATGTTGACTCGGGTAAGTTTGTAAATGGTATCTTAGATAGAATTAAGAAAGACATCGTGGATAAGCCTAAAAAATAAATATGTTAGATAGAATGTATGAATACTATATGAATAAGGCCATACAGCTTGCCGGCAAAGCTAAAGGTTCCACTCATCCTAATCCAATGGTTGGATCCTTGATTGTTAAAAATAATAAACTAATTGCATCAGGTTATCATAAAAAGGCAGGCGGTCCTCATGCAGAGGTAATTGCTTTAGGTAAGGCAGGCAATACAGCAAAAGGTGCAACTCTCTTTGTTAATCTTGAACCATGTTCCACTTTTGGTAAAACCCCTCCATGCGTGGATGAAATTATAAAAAGCGGTATAAAAAAAGTTGTAGTTGGAATAGAAGATCCCAATCCGATACATGAGTTTAAAGGTATCAACAAACTGAGAAAACACCACATTGAAGTTATATTAGGTGTATTAAGGGAGCAAGCCCGCAAATTAAATGAAGATTTTGCTAAATTTATAACTAAAAATGAGCCCTTTATAACAATTAAGGTAGCTCAATCATTAGATGGAAAAATTGCCAGCAGAACAGGTGATTCAAAATGGATAACTTCTTTTATAGCAAGAAGATACGCACATAAACTAAGAAGTTTACACGATGCTGTTTTGGTTGGCGCAAATACTATAATAAAGGATAATCCTCAACTAAACTGCCGCTTTTATAAATCATTTATAAAGCAACCTCGTAAAATTATCGTAGATTCTAAACTTAGAATATCTGAGAATGCGAGAGTATTTAAAGGAGCAAAAAGAGATAGTGTTATTGTAGCTACAACTCAATATGCGCCAAAGAGTAAAATTAATAAGTTAAAAAAGAAGAATATAACTGTTATTATAACTAAGTCAAAGGATAAGCTCGTTGATTTAAGAGTTCTCCTTAGAAAGCTTGCAAATAGAGATATTATTAGCATTTTAGTTGAAGGGGGTTCAGGCATTATAACTTCTTTTATTGAAGAAAAGTTGGTAGATAAGATGATTATTTTTATTGCGCCAAAGATTATTGGTGGCTGTGATGCTTTAACATTTTATGAAGGTAAAGGTAGTAGAAACATCAAAGACGCTCTTTTGTTAAAAAATACAGTTTATAAAAATTTAGGTAATGACCTGGCAATAGAGGGATATATTTAATTATGTTTACAGGAATTATTGAACAATTGGGTTTGGTGAAAAAGATTCAGAGTAAATCAGGTATAAGAAAACTAGGAATCGAATTAGATTTAGGTGATAAGAAAATAAATACAGGTGATAGTATCAGTATAAATGGGGTGTGTCTTACGGTTGTTGAGATAAAAGATAAAATTGTCTTTTTTGATGTAGTGCAAGAATCACTTAATAAGAGCAATTTGTCTTTATTAAAAATAAACGACAGGGTAAATGTAGAATTTTCGCTTAAGACAGACGATAAACTAAGTGGCCATTTTGTAACCGGCCATATAGATTGCCTGGGCAAAATAAAGAAGAAAGACAAAGAGAAAGATGCTATTTACTTTGATGTTTCCTATCCTGAAGAATTTAATAAGTTAATTGTGTCCAAAGGTTCTGTAGCCGTAAATGGCATTAGTCTGACCATTGTTGGAGATTATGATGGATGTTTTAGTTTTTACGCTATACCTCATACCATAAATAATACTAATTTAAAGAAGCTAAGAGCAGGAGATTCTGTTAATATAGAATTTGATATTTTAGCTAAGTATATACGTAAGAACTTTTATCCTCAATCAAGCTCATCAAAGATAACAAAAGAGTTTTTAGAGAAGAAGGGATTTATATAGTGATAGCAAGACTTGCCGGTCGATATTTTATTTATTTTTGTCTTTTTATGATAAAAATCTTACCTTGTAATCTTCTTTATTCTTTCTCAAAAGCTGTGGCTAAATTAGCTTTCTTTATGTCTGTAAAATACAGAAATCGCGCGCTTAATAATCTAAAGAATACTTTCAAGGATGAAAAATCTGATGCAGAGATTAAAAAAATTGCAAACAATCTCTTTGAGCAAATAACCTGGGGGGTTGCAGAGACAGCTAAATATGCTTATTCAAAAGGTAGCTTAACAGAAAGAATAAAGAACAATATAGCTATAGAAGGAAAAGAATTTTTAGATAAAGCTTTATCTTTAAATAAAGGAGTTATTTTAGTAAGCGCACATTTTGGCAACTTTTCTCTTATTACTTATAGATTAACTCAAGAAGGATATCCTTCTAATATGATATTTCGAGGCGCAAATGACCCCGCTGTATCTAAGGTTTGGTATAATACATTAAATAGATTAGGTATCAGATGGATTCCTACTCATCCTAAAAGGAAAAGCGTATCTGAGTCATTAAGATGGCTTAAAAAAAATAATGTTTTATGCCTTTTTGCTGATCAGAATAAAACAACAGGTGTCTATGTAGATTTTTTTGGAAAGCCCGCAGGGACTGTTGAAGGACCTGCTTTGCTGCATTTAAGGACAAAAGCTCCTTTATTATGTGCTTTTATAATAAGATTGTCCAGGGATAGACACAAGATTGTAATTACAAGGCCTATCGATGTAAAATTAACTGGAAATGATGGCCAAGACATCTATAATATAACTAAAAGCTTCACAGAGATTATTGAGAAGTTTGTAAGAGAATACCCAGGCCATTGGTGGTGGGTGCATAACCGCTGGAAAGGCGCTAAAAGACTTCAAAAGAAGAAATTGCAAAGTGATAAGATGTAAGAAGAAACCTAAACTTTGCCTAGCCCCCGTACACAGAGGCGGGGTTTATGTTGGAACCTCAGGCTGGCATTATGACCACTGGGTGAATGTTTTTTACCCTAAAAGCTTGCCTAAAAATAGATGGTTTCAGTATTATTCAAAAGAGTTTAGGACTGTTGAGATAAACAACACCTTTTATCACTTGCCCAAAGAAAAGACCATCAAGAACTGGCATAAACAATCTCCCCGTAAATTTACTTTCAGTGTTAAAATTTCAAGGTATATAACCCATATAAAAAGATTAAAGGAGCCTAAAAAGAGCATAAAGCTGTTTTTTAAGAGGATAAAATATTTAGAAGATAATTTAGGGCCAATATTACATCAACTGCCCCCGACCTTTAAAAAAGATGAAAAAAATATCTCCCGTTTAACTAAATATCTTAAAGCATTACCTGATGAATACAGGCATGTAATAGAATTTCGTCATCCATCCTGGTTTGATGAAGATGTCTATAATCTTCTAAGTAGACACAATGCGGCTCTTTGCATAGTAAGTATGCCTGATTTTCCAACAGTCCTGAAGGCGACTTCTGATTTTGTTTACATCCGCATGCATGGAGGAAATCTCTTATACGCTTCTAATTACTCCAAAAAGGAACTTAAGGAATGTTATAGCTGGATAAAAAGATTCTTAAAAGATGGATTAGATGTCTATGTATATTTTAACAATGATGCCAGGGGATATGCTATCAAGAATGCAATAGCCTTAAAAAAGATGCTTTTTTAGCATTTTAACTATATACTATATACTAACGACTAAATACTAACAAATCGGGGTGTAGCGCAGTTTGGTTTAGCGCGCCTGCTTCGGGAGTAGGAGGTCGGCGGTTCAAATCCGCCCACCCCGACCATCCGCCTTCACCAAGAAGCAAACTCAAAGAAGGCAGGCTACGGCGGATGAGTCCGGCGAAGCATAGTTGCTGTGAATTTCTCCCTTGGCGTAGACGGGCCATCAGATTTCACTAAGCACTTAATTATAATAGGAGAATATAAGTGATTGAGAGGTTAAACATAGCTGTCTTCAAGTATATTAACCAGTTTGCAGGTATAAATCCTGTCTTAGACGGCATTGCTAAAACAACCGCCCAATGCCTACCATTTGTTTTTATCTTATGGTTATTGTATTTATGGCTAAAGCGTGATAATAAATACAAAAATATTGTATTATATGGCGGTTATTCTGCTGGCATAGGATTATTATTAAATTCTCTGATAGCTGTTTTTTATTATCATCCGCGGCCTTTTGTGGTTCATATGGGAAAACTGCTAATTCAGCATACGCCGGATGCCTCATTTCCCTCCGACCATGCTACATTTATGTTATCAATAGTATTTATGCTCCTTTATTTCAAAGAAACAAGAATATCAGGGCTAATTTTGTTAGTGCTGGGATTGATAGGGGGCCTGGCGAGAGTATTCTGCGGACTTCATTTTCCTATGGACATTATTGGCTCCTTAGGAGTTGGATTATTATCATCTTTTTTTGTTTACTTACTGCAAAATAAATTGGGAGTTTTTAATAGGGTCATTATTAATTTAATGAAGTCTTAAAAAGAATGAGGTTTACTGGAGATATAAAAAGTGGAACAGTTTTTAAGATGGTGGCAGCGCATACCAGAACATATCAATCCTAATATTATTGAAATTGGTTCATTTCAGATACGTTATTATAGCTTGATGTATGTTGTCGCCTTTACTATTATATATTTGCTTGTTTTATATAGAGCAAAACACGAGGAGAGACATAGATACTCTAAAGAGATTATACAAGATTATTTTATCTGGGCTATTTTAGGGGTTATAATTAGCGGAAGGTTGGGATATGTATTATTCTACGATTTAAAATATTTTATAGCGAATCCGTTAGAGACAATATTGCCCTTTGATTTCTCAAATGGGCTTCATTATGTTGGCATTTCTGGGATGTCTTATCATGGTGGAGTTATTGGAGCTATCTTAGTTTCTATTTTCTTTTGTCGTAAACACAGAATGAATTTTTGGCGTTTTACTGACTTTTTATCTCCTGCAATTCCTCTGGGATATATGTTTGGCAGAATAGGCAATTTCATCAATGGTGAGCTTTATGGACGCCTTACTACCTTGCCCTGGGGAATGTATTTTCCTTTAGACCCAAGGCATCAATTACGGCATCCATCTCAACTTTATGAGGCTTTTTTTGAAGGGATATTTCTTTTTATAATTCTCTGGAGCATAAGAAGAATAAAATATTTTGATGGATTTGTTTTATCTTTATATCTTATTGGTTATGGATTAATGCGGTTTTTTATTGAATTTGCAAGGCAACCCGACCCTCAGTTAGGATTTATATTAGGGCCCTTTACTATGGGGCAGGTTTTATGCGCTGTCATGGTATTAGCGGGTGTATTTATTATATTTATTAGAAGGCCGCACAACCCCATTACCTAGACCCCTTAATTTATATAAATTATTTTTCTACTTGTAAGCTGGTTGAATTCCCATTATAATAATATAAAGGTTTTATCTATATGAAAAAGGTTCAGGCAATTTACTCTGGCCGCGTGCAGGGTGTAGGTTTTAGATTTACAGCAGTTCATTTGGCTAAGGAATTTAATGTAACCGGCTGGGTTAGGAATTTGCCTAATGGCGATGTTGAGGTTGTCGCAGAGGCAGACAATAAATCGCTTACTCAATTTTTAAATTCCTTAGAAGATAGGATGTCTGGTTATATTCAGGCTAAGGATATTTCTTGGCCTGAGAGCAAGAATGAATTTAGCGCCTTTGATATAAAATATTAATATGAGATACGCAATAGTTGCTGATATCCATGGAAACTTAGAAGCATTTATTGAAGTAAAGAAACAGTTCAAAAAAGAGAATATAGATAAATACATATGCTTAGGAGATATTGTAGGCTATGGTGCTAATCCCAAAGAATGCATAGAACTTTCTAAGAAATTATTTGATGTTATAATTGCTGGCAATCATGACTGGGCAGCTGCGGGCATATTTGCTCTCTCACATTTTAATTTATATGCGCGTAAAGCTGTAGAGTGGACCGAACATATTATTAGCAAAGAGAATAAACAATTCCTGAAATCGCTTCCTTTGTATATAGAAATGGAAGGTTTTGAAATTGTGCATGGTTCATTATATCATCCAGACGAATTTAATTATATATTTAATGAAACTGATGCTCAGAAAACGTTTAATCTAATGAAGTCACAGATTTGTTTTATCGGTCATTCACATGCGCCGATTATTCTTATTAAAGATAAAGATGATAAGATAAATTATTCAACTACCAATGAGATGCAATTATCCGGGGATAATAAATATATTATTAACGTTGGCAGCGTAGGTCAGCCAAGAGATGGCAATCCAAAGGCCTCATTTTGTATTTTTGATACAGAAAAAAGGCAAATTCAAATTAGAAGGATTTCTTATCCTGTTGCAATAGCTCAAGAGAAGATAATTAATACAGGATTGCCTCATTTTTTGGCAATCAGATTAGCTGGAGGCAGGTAACTATATAATGTTAAACAAAAAGGAAATTAAAGTGAAAAAGATAACTATGTCCATTTTTGTAGTTTTTATATGTATTAGTTTGATTGGTTGTGCTACGTTGAGAAAGAAGTTTGTCAGAAAGCCAAAAGGGAAAGAGAAGCCAAAAGAAATATTTCAAAAAACTAATCAGGTATATCCTGCAGATATCCGGTATAATAATTATTTTATTTACTGGAGAACATGGCAGGGCGAGTTAGTTTTAAGCATGGGCAAGAATAACAAAAAAGTTTTAGGCTGTGCTGATAGAGCATTATATAATTTGTCTCAAATGTATGAATTATTAAAGCCTAAGAAACAGAAAGAGCTAGAGCCTTACGTAGATCAACTTCAAAAAATAGTTAACGAATTGCATGAAGGAGATGTGTCCACGCCCCGTCAGAAAAAAATTATGCGTGCCTTGGAAAATCACATATGGGATGTACGCAGAGGTTTTGATTATCTAGATATGAAAAAAGATAATTGGATAAAGCAAGATTAAATGCAACCAAATGAAATAATCAAAAATAATAACGTCTTTATTGAAAGGGTAACGTCAGCTCACCTACAAAGCAATTCTTATATTATGGCATCGAATAATACAAAGGATGCTGCTATAATTGATCCTATCCTGCCCGCTAACTTATTAGAAAATGAGATAAAGAAGAATAATTTTAAGTTAAAATGCTTGATAAATACTCACGGTCACATAGATCATATTGAGGCAAATGATGAGTTTGATGCTCCAGTGTATATACACAGGGAGGACTCTTCATTTTTATCTGACGGGCAATTAAATCTTTCACGGTTTTTATCAGGGGAAAATAAGACATTTTCAAAAGCAGAAAAACTTCTTATTGATGGTGATATCATAAAAATTGGTGATATTGATTTGAAAGTTCTTCATACCCCGGGCCATACTCCCGGCAGTATATGTTTATATTATGATAGTGTAGTATTTACAGGAGATACTCTTTTTTTTGATGGCGTGGGACGTTGCGATTTTCCTTACGCTTCTGAAAGCCTGTTATTGAAATCGATTAGAGAAAGATTATTAAAATTAGCCGATAATGTCTTGGTTCTTCCGGGTCACGGACCGAAAACGACTATCGGCAGAGAAAAGAAAAAATGCAAGAATTAATTGATGAGTTTATAAATTATCTATCAGTGGAAAGAGGTCTGGCAAAAAATACTCTCTACGCCTACAGGAAAGATTTGCAGAAATTCATAAATTACATAAAACCAAAAGGTATTACTTCAATGAAGCGGATTACCAGAGACCACATTGTTAACTTTAGCATGCGCTTAAAAGACAAAGGTCTTTCAACTAATACCATAAGTAGAAATTTAGCAGCCATAAAGTCATTTTATCGCTTTTTAGTTTTAGAAAGGTATATAGATGATAATATAACCAGTGTTTTAGATAGTCCTAAACTATGGAAGAGATTGCCCGAAGTCTTAAGTTTAGATGAGGTCGAGAGAATTTTAAAAAAACCCAATCTAAAGAACTGGCTTGGAATAAGGGATAAGGCTGCTTTAGAACTTATGTACGCAACGGGTATGCGCGTATCTGAAATTGTTAATTTAAAAATGGAAGACCTTCATCTTGATGTAGGTTTTATTAAGTGTCGGGGCAAGGGAGAAAAAGAAAGGATTATCCCCGTAGGAAAAGAAGCGACTAAAGCTATCAATAGATATTTAGAAAAGGTTAGACCTGAGTTATTAAAAAAAGGAAAAATAAGTGGAAATTTATTTATAACCCGCTTAGGCAGGAAGATGACTCGTCAAACATTCTGGAAGATGATTAAGAAATATCTAAAAGAGACTCGAATTAAAAAAAGGGTGAGTCCTCACACCTTAAGACATTCCTTTGCTACACATCTTTTAGAAAGGGGAGCTGATTTAAGGGTAGTCCAGGAAATGCTGGGTCATGCAAATATATCAACGACGCAGATGTACACTCACATAAATAACGAAAGATTAAAATCT
>CAZKQD010000023.1:0-14323 GCA_964554835.1 uncultured Planctomycetia bacterium
TACTGGTAAAGGCTCTTTAGAATAATCTTTATACACAACCTTACCCACTTTTAAATGCAAGATATCTATTTTAAATTTATCTTGATTAACAGAAGGAGGTTTCTTCTTTTCTGTTTTCTTAAAAGTTTTTAAAGAATTAAGATTTAATTGACCATCTTTATTCTTTAAAACATATAGTTCTCTTAAATTTAACTTAAAATCATAAATATGGACTGTTTTTTTTAGAAGGGCTCCTAAATTAAAATCTATGTAGATTCTTGGTATATCTGCCATCAGTTTATCTTGGAAATTAGGCGGATTATACAATTTAAACCCTTTTGCATTAATAGCAGTCTTTAAAAAACTTACATCTATCTTATCTACACCTAACTTTAATCCTGTAATCCTCTTAACACTTCCAATTAATATCTGTTTTGCAATGATATTCTTTGTATAATTAACCAAAAATACAAAGACTACAATAATTAAAACTATAATAATAAGTTTTCTCATTTGCTCCCTCCTGCTTTTAATAAATTATAGGCTTTATTAGGTCTTTTAAGAAGTTCTTCTCTGGTAATTCTCATTAGAAATTGACTTATATTCTTCTCGCAGTTTTCTTTTTAAGACTTTGCCGGTAGGCGTCTTAGGTAGTTCTTCCTTTATCTCTATTATATGAGGAACCTTATAATTAGCTAGACGATCCTTGCAGTGCTCTATTATTTCTTTGGATTTAATAGTTGCATTTTCTTCTGTCACAATAATAGCAATTGTCACTTCACCTTTATGTTTATCCTTTTTACCTATTACTGCTACTTCTTTTACTTTTGGATGTAGCTCTATTACTTCTTCAATCTCTCTTGGATAAATGTTCATACCATGAGAAATAATAAGATCTTTCTTTCTATCAACAATGTAGATGTATCCATCTTTGTCAATCTTGGCTAAATCTCCTGTAAAGAGCCAACCGCCTTTTATAGCTTCAGCAGTTTCATATGGCATATTGTAATAACCTTTCATAACATTAGGCCCTCTAACAATAAGTTCGCCAACTTCATTTGGTGGTAGTTCGCTTTCTTCAACATCAATCACCTTTACCTCAATACCTGGAAGTGGCAAACCTACAGAGCCAAGTTTACTATCTTTATCTACTGGGTTTATTGATACAACTGGTGATGCCTCTGCCAAACCATATCCTTCTAAGAGTTTAATTTTATATTTTTCCATAAATTCACTCGCTATCTTTTTATCTAATGGAGCTGCACCAGATATTGCTAATCTTAAAGGATTTAAAAAAGATAATATGGAGTAAATTTTAGGTAACTTTATATAATTAAGTATTCTAAACAACTGAGGTATGCCTACTAAAATAGTTATTCGGTTAAATATAACAGTTTTAATTATTCTCCTTACGGGTTTCATAGATTGAAGGATAATCAACCTTGCGCCAGCTTTAATAGGTAAAAAAACTGACGCTGTCAAAGTAAACGAATGAAACATAGGCAATAGCATCAAAAAACAATCTTTACTTTTCACCTCTATAGCTTTAAGACAAGAATTAATGTTACTTATTAGGTTTTTATGGCTAAGCATGACTCCCTTTGGAGAACCTGTTGTACTTGAGGTATAACTTATTAAAGCTACCTCAGTTTCATCTGTTACTTCATTTAAATTATTTTTACATTCTTTATCTAATATATCCTCTAAATATAAAAAACTCTCTATTTTTTCATCTGTAATTACAATATCTCTTAATGAATCGGTTCTTTTCTTAAGTTCTCCTAAACTATCTTGAAATTTTGATGAACTTATTAGAAGTTCAACCTCGCAACCATTCAGTATATAAATGAATGCACTAGGTTTCAAAAATGTATTTAAAGGAACTGATATCATGCCTGCTTTAGCAATAGCAAAAAGAGCAACCAGGTAATTTATTGAATTCTCGTGTAATATTGCTATTTTGCTCTGCTTTTTTAAATTTTTATGTTTGATAAAAAAAGAGGCTAGCTGGTTAGCTAAAAGATTTAGCTGTGCATAGCTTATCTTACTTTTGCCCGATATAACAGAACGTTTAAAGGGATGGTTTTTAGCAGACTTTTCTAGGATGGAAGCCAAATTCATCCTTCCAATAACTCCTTATTTTACGCTCCTGAGAACAGTTTATTGTTTTAATATGACTATTTACTTAATGAAATTAAGTATTCTCCTTCAATCTCTTTCACATTGATGTGTCCTTCACGAGCCAACCAACCTAAACTCATTAATAGCAAGTCTCTCTTTTTATCAATGCTTGAGTCTAGATCTTTGAGTTTGACTTCCTTGTGTTTATCAAGATAATGCCAGATATCTCCAGCAGCAATTCCGATTTGAGTTATCATAACTTAGTCCTCCTTTTTATTATAACTTCCACATCTAGGACAAATTGAAATATCCTTATGTCTACTGTCTACATATGTATAAGTGCATGTAGAACATGACCAGAAAAATTTTTCAGATTCAACCTTCATAGAAATGTTTTTAGTCTTATACTCATTATAAAACCAAAGAAATAAAATACCGGTAACTACAATCGCAATATAAACTGATAAAATAACTGAGATACTAACTTCTATCATTTGTCGAACCTAATTTAATTTTAATTATTCCCCATTGATAATTAATATTATTATCTCCTTCAATATTCGAAAATCTTAACTTTCTCAAAAATCTATCAACCAGTAGGTCTATTCCTGTATTTCCCGATGACGATAACTGCTCAAGAAAAATTACCCGACCTCTTTTATTAACAAATATCTTATATTTTATATCAAATTGGCCCTGATCTTTTATCCACTGAGGAATTTCAGGTTTCTCTGGAGAATACAATATACCTCTTCTTTCTAAGGGTCCAGTTAAATTTAACTCTTTTTTTCCAGAAGATATAGTTTTTATCTTCAATGGACCCAACAATACTATCTCAGCATAACCTGATTTATCTTTCTTTTCTAAAAAGAATTCTTTTTGTTTTATCTCATCAAAATATCTATTCTTCGGCAAAACCTCAGGATTCTTGCAAGAGTTTTCCATGAAAGATATATTCCTATCATGATCCTCTTTTCTATAATTATAAGATGAGAGATTCTCTTTAAGTAGTGTTCTATCTAAAAAATCTCCTAAAAATACCGTCTTAATAACAGTAATATTTTTAAAACTTTTTTTATCTATATCAACATTAAATATGACGCCCCACACAAGATGCCAGATGATAGAAATTAATATAGCATAAAATATAATTATTTTTTTGCCGTGGTAGCTATATTTACTTGCGATATGCCAAGCTCTCGACATAAATCCCACACCTCTACAATTTGGCCAATCGGGGCCTTTTCATCTGCTTTGATAAGTAAGGTTTGTCTTTCTTTATCTATTTGCTTTAATTCGCTTTTTAAATCATCAAAGCTTAACTTTTTATTATTTAAATACATCTGGTTATTTTTAGTTATAGTTAAAACTACGGTATCTCTTTGAAGAACTTGCCCGGTCAGCGCTCTGGGCAATCTTACTTTTATGCCTGGCTGTGAAACAAAACTCGATGTGAGCATAAAAAATATCAAAAGTAAAAAAACAACATCGATTAAAGGCGCCATGTCAATTGTGCCTCTTTTTAGCTTTATATGCCTTTTAAAAGTAACAGTTGATTTTTTCCAATGATTTTTAAAATCGTACATTTATAACCTTCCTGTTTCTTATTCTCTTTACTAATAGTTCCTCTGAGATACAACGTTAACTAACTCTGTTGCACTTTGTTCCATTTCTAAGACAATATTTTCTACCCGATTTACTAAATAATTATAAACTACATAGAAAATTATCGCTACTGTTAAACCCGCTGCTGTAGTAATTAAAGCTTCCCATATTCCACCGGCTAAATCACCCGGGCTTACAAGATAGGAAGCTGCAGCTTTCTGCTGTATTACCTGAAAAGCTTTCATCATGCCAGTTACAGTTCCTAAAAGTCCTAAAAGTGGAGATATATGAGCAATCGTTGCTAGAATACTTAGATTTTTTTCTAAACGAGCTATTTCATGTAAACCTGTATCTTCTATAGCCTCTCTGACCTCGGCTTTAGAGCGGTCGTGTTTTAAAAGGCCGGCTTTCATTATATGAGATACTGGGCCCGGGGTTTGCTCGCAAAGTTCTATTGCCTGCATAATTTTATTTCTCTTTATGGCGTTTTTTATAGCATCCATAAATTTCTTAGTATCTATTTTAGCTCTTTGCAGATGCCATATTTTTTCAATAGTAATAGCTAAAGCTATAATAGAACCAAGAATTATTAGATATATAATAGGTGCTCCTTTTTCAATAATACTAAACATCTTATCCTCCTTAATCTCTACGGTTAATTTTCTCTTCTACTTTGCCTAATCTAGTTAATATTTTATCATTATATTTTGTATCAAGTTCTAATATTCTTTCATACATTTCTTTTGCCTTCATCCATTCCTCTTTTTTTTCAAAAATCTCAGCGCACATAAGGCGAGCTTCTCTCACCCAGTACTCTGAATTAGGATATTTATAAATTAGCTTCAGATATTCTGAAAGGGCATCGTCAATTTTACCTTTTAATTTAAGAGAACTTGCTATTTCATATTGTATTTTAGCGTTGCCATCATCTATGGTCTGTCCTTGTGCTTTTTTAAAATATTCTATAGCATGATTATAATCTTTCTCGCCCCTATATGCATATGCTATCTTTTCATAAGCTAGCTTTCTTAAAGCTGACTTAGGATACTTAGAAATGACTTCCTTAGCTTTTGCTATTGCTTCTGCATATCTATTTAAATTAAGTAAAATATCTGCTTCTTCTAATAAAGCCTGAGGTGCCAAATAATGATTTGAGAAATTACTATAGATAAGTCTGAATTGCTCCCTGGCTAAATCAAAATCATCTTTTTCTCTATAAACGCAACCCAGCCAAAAATAAGCCTCTACGCCTATATCAGTTTTAGGATTTTTCTTTATTATATCATAAAAGTATCTTTTTGCCTCATCATATTCTGATTTTTTAAAATAATATCCACCCAACCATAATAATGACTCATCTCTCAAATTAGCGTACGGACTCTTTAGCGCAATTTCTCTAAAATCATCAATAGCTTTCTGCTCCATACCCAATCTAAAATGACACCAACCCAGTTGATATTTGGCTCTATAACAAATCTCTTCATCTTTAAATCTATCTGCTATTTGTTTGTATATATCAATAGCTTTCTCAAACTGAGCTAAATTATAACAAGAAGTTGCGATACCAAAAAGGGATTCTGCTTTTAGCCCACTTTGAGGAAAATTTTCAATGATTTTTCTAAAGCTTTTAGCTGCAAGGTCATAGTGATGAGTTTTTAAATAAATCAATCCAATTCTATATTGCGCTTTATCAGCTAATCTACTTTTAGGGTAACTGAGAAGCAAATTATTGAATGCGGCTAAAGCGGCTTCGTAATCACGTTTTCTGTAAAAAACTGTACCTAACTGATATTGAGCATAATCTGCATAGAAACTATCCGGATAGTTTTTTAAGATTTCATCATAAGCGTCAATGGCTCCTTTGTAATCATTAACATCTAAATAGGCGTCGCCAGTTCGGCATAAAGCAATAATTTTAAGCATTTCATCTTTTGAGTATTGAGTTATTTCTTGAAATTCCAGGATAGCTTCATTATATTTCCTTAACCTCAGATAAGTCCATCCTAAATTATAATGAACCTCCTCAATTAAATTATGATGAGGATATATCTGCTTAAATTTCTTATAAGCCTTAACTGCCAAATCCAAATCATCCTGCTGATAGTATGATTCTGCAATCCAGAAGTAAACATTGGGAAGGATTTTACTTTTAGGATATTTTTCTGTGATTTCATTGTAGATTTCAATCGCCTTCCTATGATGGTCCAGACCATTAAAACATCTTCCAATTATATATTCAGCTTCTGGGACAAGTTTACTTTTCGGGAAACGGCTTATTATCTGCTCTAAATATGACAAGCTATCAGAGTATTTACCCAGCTTAAAATAAGACCAGCCTATTCCATATAAAGACTTAGTAATTAATCTATCATTATTAGATGAAGAAAAAAGATTTTTATAAATCTCTATGGCTAAATCGTAATTGCCTAAATTAAAATTATTCTCTGCTATTAAATAATAAGCTTCATCTTTTTCCTGTGAATCAGAAGATTTATTAATAAATTTTCTTAATTCCTCTATTGATTTTTCATATTTTCCTAAAGAGTATAAAGATCTACCTATTCCCATTAAGGCATCCTGGGACAATTGATGGTCAGGGAATTTTTCAATAAACAAACTATAATATTCTATAGCGTCACTATATTTTTGACTTTTCCTAAAGGTTTCAGCTAATGAATAGTATGATAAATTATTATATTTAGACCTTGGGTAATTATCAATTATTTCTTTATAGTTCTTAATTGCGCTCTCGTAATCTTTGCTTTCAGAGTAAATTTTAGCTAACCAATATAGGGATTCATCTTTTACCGATTCTGCTTCTGGATTATCTAAAATTTTCTCAAATTGCCCTTGAGCTTTATGTAAATTGCCGAGTTTGTAATTGCACATTGCAACAAAAATAGATGCTTTTAGGCAGTAGGAGCTCTGAGGATATTCACTTAAAAATTTTAAGAAGTAACTTCTAGCTTCTTCATAAAATTCATCCTTGTAAATCTGTTTAGCAAGTTGAAAATCCTCTATCTCAGAAGCATAAACATAGCTCATATGTAATAATGAAAATAATATTAAAATAATGAAAATTATAGATAGGGACTTGATTCTTGCTTTCATAATTCCTTTGATTTGTTTAACATATTCTAACATCTAAAAATTACGTATTCAAGCAATTTTTAAGTACTGCCTAAAAAATAAAGAGCCCTCATTTCTTATTAAAGGGCTCTTTATAAATTTAAGATTAACTCTTTTCTACTTTTTCTTCTTCTTTCTTTTCTTGGCTTTCTTTTTTCCGCCTCTTGCCATTTTAGCTCTGGATATGTCTCCTTTCTTATCAATAAAGTATAAATATCCGGATTCTTTTTTGATGCCGCATTTTAGTACTTTCTGTGCCATTATTTCTCACCTCCCCTCTTTTAAAACTCTAAATCCTAATATCTAAATCCTAAATAAATTCTAATTTCTAATTCTCAAATGTTCTAAACAAAATCCTTAAAGTTTTGAATTTCTGTCATTTGTATTTTGATATTGTTTAGTATTTAGTATTTCGTGCTTAGGATTTATCTGTCTGTCTTCTGACTCATGAACCTATCTTAATATGAGATAAAATCCTGCTTAATGTAGCTATGCAGGATAAAATAGCTAAATAACTGGTTTTTGGATTCTGAGGCGAAGGAAAATTATCAGTTTTTGCCTCTAATTCTCCGAAATCGCCTTTTACTTTAATCTGATGAGAGTTTGTTTTATATTCGGGTGAAGTAATAATTTTAACTTTTGTCTTATCTGGCCCCACACCTACAAGACTTAACAATGCAGAGACATTTACATTTTTGGGAAATCCTTCTATTGCGTCTCTTGCCGAACCTGAAAAAATTTCAGTCTCTCGTTCTATCTTATCTAAATCAATATCATTATCTTTTAAATAAGGAGCTCCTCTTAGTCCCTCAAGTGGTTTTCTGCTAATTAGTTCTACTTCTCTAATGCGCGCTTCATTTGCGCTTTTTACCCCATCTAACCCACATAAGGCTCCGGTAGGCAAATGAATGTAAGTTTTACTCTCTTCAGCCTCCTTAAATAAATATTCCTTGCCAATTAATCCGCCAATACTCATTATAATTATATCTCTATTATGTTTAATGCATTTTTTAACTATATCCTCTACAATATCTTTAGATGCTGCCTCAATAACCAAATCACTTATTGGAATTAACTCATCAATTGATAAAATCTTAGGTTTTGTTTTTAATTTTTTAGTTAAAGAATTAGTTTTTTCTTTGTCTATATCACAAATTGCTTCCAATTTAACTTTGTCGCTAAATCTATCCTCTATTGCCTCTGCTAATGCTGAGCCTATGGCGCCACAGCCAATAATTGATACCTTAAGCATATCCCTCCTCATTTCATGGTTCTACTAATATATTATCAATAAGTCTATTTTTTCCTATCCACACAGCTAAAGCTACTAAAACTTTTTTGTTTATTCTGTCTACTTTTTCCAATGTCTCAGAATCTACTATTTTAATATAATCGATTTTAGTTGCATTCTTATCTTTTATCCTCTTTACCATTGCTTTCTTTATAGACCTTACATCTTTTATATCACTTTTTATCATATCTTCTGCCGCCTTAAGTGATTCATAAAGAATAGTAGCTTTTTTTCTTTCTTTAGGGCTTAGATATTTATTTCTGGAACTTACAGCCAGGCCATCCTCTTCTCGCACAATAGGTAAGATTTTTATTTCAATATTTTTATTTAAATCCCTTACCATCTGTTTTAAAATTAAAACCTGTTGATAATCTTTCTGGCCAAAATAGGTTGTGTCGGGCTCTATTATATTAAATAATTTATCAACTACTGTGCAGACACCTCTAAAATGCCCCGGTCTCATTATGCCGCAGAGACCTTTAGAGAGCATTCCTTCATTATTAATGTAGGTTTGAAAACTCCCAGGGTACATAGCTTTATCTTCTGGCGCAAATACAACATCTACTTTTCCCTTACCTGCAAGTTTTTTATCTCGCTTAATGTCGCGCGGATATCTATCAAAATCTTCATCTGGGCCAAATTGAGTAGGATTCACATAGATGCTGATAACTAAAAAATCATTCTCTCTTCGTGCTTTTTCTATTAAACTCAGATGTCCCTCATGTAAATATCCCATAGTAGGCACAAATCCTATTGATTTATTCTCATTATGCGCCTCTTGAGAAATCTCATTCATTCTCTTTGTGCTCTTTATCACTTTCATGACTTATCTTTAGTTCATTTAGAAGTTCTGATATTGTCTTATCAAAAATTGGATGTTTTGCCTCGGGCGCAATTTCTGATAATGGCTTTAATACAAAAAAACGTTCATGCATTAAAGGATGAGGAATTTTTAAACTTTTACCCTTAATAACTATATCATCAAAAAGGAGTATATCTAAATCTATCTCTCGAGGCTGCCATTTTTTATCAGTCTCTTCTCTGCCTAACATTCTCTCAATATTTTTGAGTCTTTTAAATAAGATGTAAGGATTAATGAAAGTTTCGATCTCTATAGCCAGGTTCAGAAATTTCGGCTGATCGGGATTACCTTCGGCTTCAGTCTCAATTATTGAAGATATCTTTTTTGTTTCTACGTCCTTATCTTTCTTTAGATGCTCAAGAGCTCTCTTTATATAATTTTCTCTATCTCCCTTATTAGAACCAACTCCAATAAATACTCTATTCATGAAACTTCTTTATTCTTTCAACAGCTTCAGCTAATCTTTCTTTTGAAACAGTTAAAGCCATTCTAATATAACCTTCACCATTCTCACCAAATCCTACACCAGGAGTGGTAACAATATCTATCTTGTCTAATAATGTATTTGATAATTCCATAGATGTGTATCCAGGTGGAACAGGTACCCAAACATAAAAGGTAGCTTTTGGTTTTGGAACCTCCCAGCCTAAAGAGTTAAGGCCATCTACTAAAACATCTCGTCTTTGTCTATATGTATTTACTAAATTATTTAGATGTTCATCATTACTTTCTAAAGCTTCCACTCCTGCATATTGAACTGCTTCAAATATACCCGAGTCTATATTTTCTTTAATTTCTGACAGCACCTGAATAATTTCCGGATTTCCACAGACAAAACCTATCCTCCAGCCAGTCATGTTATATGTCTTAGAAAGCGAATGAAATTCAACTCCTATCTCTTTTGCGCCATCAATTTGTAAAAAAGATATTGGCCTAAATCCATCAAAAGCTATCTCAGAATAGGCAGCATCATGACAAACTATTATATTATACTTCCTGGCAAATTTAACTAATTCTTTATAAAATTCTTCTGTTGCGTGTGCTCCGGTTGGATTATTGGGATAATTTATATACATTATCTTTGCCTTCTCGGCTACCTGATTATCAATTTGGTCTAAATCAGGTAAAAAATCATTTTGTTCCAATAGAGGTATATAATAAGGATTACCACCCGCTAAAATTACACCAGAGCGATACGGCGGATAAGATGGGTCGGGAATTAAAGCTATATCTTGAGGATTCAAAAAAGCCAAAGGCATATGAGCAATGCCCTCTTTTGAGCCTATTAGGGATAAAATTTCTGTTTCTGCGTCTAAATCAATATTAAATCTTTTTTTATACCATTTAGCTATTGCCCTTCTTAGTTCGACAATTCCCTTAGTCATAGGATAGCGATGAGTGGCGGGATTTTGGGCGTATTCGTATAATTTGTCAATAATGTTTTTTGGCGTAGGCAGGTCAGGATCACCGACTCCCAAGTCTATTAAATCTCTACCTTGGGCTCTTTTCTCTCTCTTCTTTCTATCTATCTCAGCGAATAAATAAGGTGGAAGTTTTTTTAATCTTTCTGCTTTTTCAAAATTTAATCCCATAATCACTCCTTAATGAACACATAATTTACGAAAATCTTTGATTTTTGTAAATTATAAGTGTGAATTAATCCCGCTCCTGCACGCAGGGGCTGGGTTCACTCCATTCCATAAATTGCGTCTTCATTCAAATAATATCTTCTGTAGTAAAAAGACCTTTTTTCTTCTTGTTTATGAACTTGGCTGCTAAAATCGCACCTTTTGCGAAAACATCTCTTGATGAGGCGCTATGAATTATCTCAATTTCATCCTCATTACTTATGAACTTAACTTGATGTCTTCCAATAACGGAACCGCCTCTTAGTGCATGAATACATATCTGATTATCTGGTTTTTTGTCGGTGTGGCCCCTTCTTCCATAAATAATAACCTCATCTGGATTTTGGCCTCTAGCTTCTGCTATAATTTTAGCCATCTTTTTTGCTGTTCCGCTTGGGGCATCTTTTTTAAACTTATGATGAGTTTCAATTATCTCAACATCATAATCCAAAGGCAAACTCTTGCTTATCTTTCTTAATAAATTGAAAACTAAATTAACACCTATGCTCATATTAGGTGAAATAAATACGGGGATTTCAAATGAAGCATCTTTAATTTCATCGAACTCTTTCTTATTGAATCCTGTTGTTCCAATAACAATTGCCTTTTTGTGCTTTTTTGCCTCCTCTATATGATCTAAAGTAGCTTTAGGTGTAGTAAATTCAACTACTACATCTATTGTTTCTATGACTTTCTTAATATCATCTGTTACTTCATTATCAATATTTTTAGCTTCAATACCAACAATTTCAGTTAATTTTTTACCTATGTCTTTATGATTTTTCTTCTCTATTGTATAGACTGCCTCAATCTCTTTATCATTGGCCATTAATGATATAATACGTTTTGACATTCTGCCTGATGAACCACTTATGAGAACCTTCATTTTACCTCCTCATCAACCCAGCCTCTATTAAAATTTGTTTGAGTCTTTCTTCATTTTCTTCTTGCATAGAACATAAGGGCATACGCAATATACCATTAAGCGTATTCATTAATTTCATAGCTGTCTTTACACAAATCGGATTAGTCTCAATAAACATTCCCTCAAAAACAGGATATAATTTAAAATGAATCTCTTTTGCTTTTTCAATATCACCTTCTAAATATGAATTTATAAGAGTAGATACTTCTTCGGGTACAATATTAGCTGCAACAGAAATTACTCCTTTTGCACCAACTGAAAGCATGGGAAGGCTTAGAAAATCATCTCCTGATAAAACTGTTATATCACACAAAGATAGTATTTTATTAACCTGCTTTAGACTTCCACTTGCCTCTTTTATGGCCACGATATTATCTATTTCATTAAGTTTTGCCACCACTTCCGGACTTAATGATATACCAGTACGAGATGGAACATTGTATAAAATAATGGGTATATTAACTTCTTTTGCAATTCTTTCATAATGAAGAATTTGACCTTTTGGTGTAGGCTTATTATAATAAGGGGTAATAATTAAGGCTCCATCTGCGCCTACTTTTTCTGCATAGGTTGTTAAATCAAGAGTTTCTTCTGTACTGTTAGAACCTGTACCAGCAATAACAGGAACTCTCTTATTAACTGCCTCAACTGCAATCTTAATTATTTTTTTTTGCTCTTGATGAGTTAAAGTAGCTGCCTCACCAGTACAGCCACAGGGAACAAGGCCGTTTATTCCATTACCAATCTGAAAGTCTATCAATTCTCTAAATTTTGTCTCATCTACCTGATAATTTTTATCAAAAGGAGTGACAATCGCAGTAAATGCACCTTTAAACATAATTAACCCTCCCCTCATATACCAATCTACACTTACCTTCTAAATATACATTTTTAAAAAAGCTACCTTCTATATCAAAATATACTCTTAATACATCATTTGATTTTACTTTAACATCAATAGGTGAAATACTCTTTTTTAACTTTGAAGCAATAAGTGCAGATGCTACAGCACCAGTGCCGCAAGCAAGGGTTTCCTCCTCAACTCCTCTTTCATAGGTTCTTAAATGTAGTGTTCTATCATCTATAATTTTTACAAAATTTGCATTAGTGCCTTCGGGCTGGAATTCTTTGTGATAACGTATTTCTCTACCTACATTTTCAACGTCCATACTCTCTAAATTATCTACAAAATATACTACATGAGGTACGCCTGTATCTATAAAACTAACCGTAAGTTTCTCATTTTTTAACTGTAAATCAAAATCTAACTTAATATCTTTGGGACTGGTCATTTTTAGTTTTGGAATATCGCTATTTATCTGTGCCTCTACAGGACCCGCTTTTGTCTCAATGCAGAATTTATTCTTTTGTGCTCTTTTCTTATGAGAATATAATGCAATGCATCTCGCCCCATTTCCACACATACTTACTTCCTGACCATCTGGATTAAAGATACGCATTTTAAAATCGCAATCTTTTGACTTATCATAAATAAGGAAGCCGTCTGCGCCAATAGATTTCTTTCTTTCACAAAGTGCCTTAGCTAATTTAGATAAATCTACACCTTCAGGAAGATTTTCTGAATCAACAATGATAAAATCATTTCCTGCGCCTTCTGCTTTTATAAAATTAATATTCATCGCTTAAATTCCAGATGGAATTATCTCCTTTGAAATCAAATCCTCGTAGGTCTCTTTTTCTCTGATAAGGTAAGACTTATTACCTTTAACTAGAACTTCCGCAGCTCTAGGACGTGAATTATAGTTAGAGGACATAGAAAAACTATAAGCCCCGGCGCCAAGAACGATTAAATAATCGTCTTCTTTCACCAAAGGAAAACGCCTTCCTTTTGCGAGAAAATCAGCACTTTCACAGATAGGTCCAACTATATCTACTTTCTTCTTAAAGTAAGCAGATATTTTTTTATCTGGAACAATAGTATGGTAAGCCTGGTATAAGACTGGACGCATAAAATCATTCATCCCAGCATCTACAATGATAAATATCTTAGAGGGAGCCTCTTTAACATATAATACCTTTGTTACCAAGATGCCACTATTTCCAGCAATAAACCTACCTGGTTCTAATATTAAATTAACATCCAATTCTCTAACTAAACCTGATATATTCCTTGCAAAGCTTTCGGCTGTCTGTGGCTTCTCATCTGAATAAACAATACCTAAACCGCCTCCAATATTTAAATAATTAATATTGATATTTTTTTTCTTTATAAAATCAATGGTTTTTGAAATAGCTTCTTTAAAAGGTTTAATTTTGGTAATCTGTGAACCAATATGTAGATGAATTCCTTCGATAGATAAATTCTTAAATTTATTCTTCTCTTTGAATATTTTAGCTGCTCTCTTAAAATCTACGCCGAACTTATCTTCTTTCTTTGAAGTTGTAATATAATTATGGGTGCCAGGCTCAATATCCGGGTTGATGCGGATTGCAACTTTCACTTTTTTTGCTAATCTTTTCGCAATTCTATTTATAGCTTTGAGTTCTGGCTCAGATTCAACATTAAAGAATAATATATTTGCCTTAATAGCATCTTCTATCTCTTTATCTGTCTTGCCAACAGATGCATAGACTATTTTTTTGGGGTCAGCTCCAATTTTCAAGGCCTTATAGAGCTCACCGCCTGAGACAATATCTAATCCAGCTCCTTCCCGTATTAAGATTTTTAAAAGAGCGAGATTAGAGTTGGACTTCATTGAAAAGCAGATAAGCGGTTTAAACTCCGAAAATGCCTTCTTTAACTTCCGATAGTGATCTATGAG